>JAXHTH010000138.1:0-62238 GCA_034211115.1 Planctomycetota bacterium
GGCCGCGGCGGGGGGCCCGGACGGTCTCGGCCCCCGATCGGACCGCAGACCGAGCCCCGGAAAGGCCCCGGCTCCACCCTGGCGGCGGCGGGAATACCGCGCCGCCCGGCGCTTCGCCCCATCCAGCCGGCGGAATCAATTGAGGCCCGCCCGCGGAGAACCGATGAAGAGACATATGACGACGATGACGATGACCGGCGGTGCGGAGGCGGTCGGCGCTGAGGACGCGACGACGGCGGGCCCGCCCTGCGCGTTCGTCGCCCCGCGCCATCGCGACGACCCGCACTGGCCGTGGCTGACCCGCATCGGGCCCATGCGCACCCTGCCGTTCCGGCGCATCTTCATCGACAACACCTTCCGCCCGGTCCCGAAGCTCACCGGCCTGTACCGGCGCTGGCAGTACGCGAAGGCGGCGTGGGCGCTGGCGCCCGTTCACCTGGCGTTCCTGTTCAGCGACGGGGTGGGAACGGCGCTGACCGGCCCGCTGGCCCGGCGGGTGGCGCCGGCGCGTCGGATCTACGTGGGCTTCACCCAGGACGGCCCGTGGCCGCGGCGGCGCCTCGAGCGCTTCGCCACGCTGCTGGGCCGCTGCGAGGCGGTGACCATGTTCACCGAGGAGGAGCGATCGGTTTACCTCGACCGATACCGCCTGGCGCCGGATCGCGCGCGGGTGATTCCCATCCACACGGACGAAACGAACGAGTACCGGCAGTACTCGGACACGCCGCCGCGTGATCGGCCCTTCGCGCTCTCGCTCGGCTCGCCGAACCGGCGGTTCGCGCCGGTGGCACGCGCCTGCCGCGATCTCGGGATCGATCTGGTCATCATCACCCGGCCCTGGCACGAGAACGATTCGTTGCACGAGCTGGCCGATCTGGGAGCGGAGATCATCACCGATGCGAACAAGCAGCGGGCGCTGACCTACCTGAAACACGCGCGGCTCGCGGTGGCCGCGTTCGATGATCCCAACATCGCGGGCGGATTCACGACGCTGGTGCACGCGATGTTTCTGCGCACACCCTTCGTCCTCACGCAGTGCCTCGGGATGAGCGAGCACGTGATCGACGGCGAGACAGGGTTCGTGACTCCGCACGATGATGAGTTGGCCCTGCACGACGCGCTCAGGCGATTGTGGAGCGAACCGGAACTCGCCGCGCGCTTCGGGGAGGCGGCGCATCGACGCGCCCGCGCGCGGCACTCGCTCACCGCCGCCGCGGACATGTTCTACCGCCTTGCGCTGGACGTGCTGCGCGGCACGTGAAGACATCGGCATTGCACGATCGGGAAAGAGCACGACTGCACGATCCTTCCGGCGCGCTGACCGCGCGCGAACACGACCCGGGTACCGCTTCGGCCGGCGAGCCGAACGGCGCCTGAGACCGTCCGATCGGCTCGCGGAACACCTCGAGCGATCCGACGTGATGGAGGTGGGAATCGCCCGTCTGCGGGACGGGCCGCGCCGGCGGTCGCGGGGCTGCGCGCATCTCAGGCGATGACAACGGCAAGCGCGGAGCGCGGACCCTCTGCACAACTGACCCTGGCGTCACGAACCTCCACATCACCGGGACGAGCATCGTTGCTCAGCGACTACGGGCCGCCGAGCGGGTTCCACATCGACTTCATCCAGACGGATCAGGGTCGCGCGCGGATCAACGGCGGCGCGAGCGCGGAGTTCCCCGGGAGCGTGGCCGCCGCGCTGCTGGGCGTGGCCGCCCGGCGGCTGTCCTTCCTCGATCTGGAGCGCTTCGACACGGCGGGCTCGGATCTCGTGGGCATGGGCCTGGAAACGGCCGAGCTCCGCGCCGATCCCGCCTTCGAGTGCCTCCTCGATCAGTATCAGCCGAAGACCACGTCGTACATGGCCGCCTTCTCGCAGACCGACCTGGCCCAGTCGTTCAAGCCCGCGCACGACAACGTCGGCGGGGCGGGGATCTTCCTCCAGCCCGGCGTGGGCGACACCGACCTCGTCACCATCGAACTCTGGGACGCCCTTCCCACCGAGGGCGGGGAGCGCCTCGCCTCCGCCGCCACGATGGGCACCCAGGGCACGTGGGCCGGCGTCAACTGGCCGCCCGTCGCCGTCAACCCGGGGACGACCTACTACCTCCTCTTCACCGGCAACACCACGCTGGGCATCGCCGGCGACGTCGAGAATCCCTACCCCGACGGGCATGTCTTCGCCAACCCCGGGTTTCAGCCCTTCCCGGACTTCGATTACGCGTTCTGGACGTGTCACGCCCCCGAGGATGAACTGAAACACCAGCAGAGGATGATCTGCGACGAAGACAAGTACTTCAGCAACTTCAACAGCACGCTCATGCAGTGGATCCGATACGACGACTTCATCTGCACGGAGACCGGCGACATCGCGAACGTGACGTTCTACGGCGGCGGGTATGACGTCGCGGCCTACTGCCCCTGTGATCTGACCACGGGTCTCGCCGGCTTCCAGGTCGAAATCTACACGTGGGAGCCGGGCGGCCCCTGCGACTGGCATGCCGGCGAACTGCTCTGCTCGTACTACGTCCCCGCCGGAGAGGTGCAGGCGCGCTGGAAATGCACCGACGAGTTGGGGATTGACACCTATCGGTACAGCGTGAACCTGCCCGAGCCGTGCCATCAGGAGGAAGGCGAACACTACGTCATCTCCATCGCCGCTGATCTCATCGAGCCGACCGAACCGTGCGTCTTCGTCGCGGCAAGCACGGGCGGCACGGTCGGGGAAGCCGCGTTCTCCGCCCTTCCCAACGGGGAGTGCGGCATCAACGAGGTCGATCCGGCCTTCATCATGCTCACGGAGGTTCAGACGATCCCCGGCGACTTCGACGGCGACGGCGACGTGGATACCGTCGATCTGCTCTATCTGCTCGGCTGCTGGGGCACCCCCTGCGGCGACGTGGACGGCGACGGCGACACCGACACCGCCGACCTCCTGCTCCTTCTCGGTAACTGGGGATAGGCATACACGCAACGAGATACTTCACTCAACGCTGCCGAGCATGAAGAGACCGGCTCCCCGCAAGACGACGCCATCAGGGATTTGACGGCGCACGCACGCCTGCTGCGGTCGTTGCCTCGGAATCGTGCGCTCGGGGAAAACCCTGCGCAGGAGCATTCTTCCGCGGCGCCTTCTGACCGGCCCCGCAAGGTATCGGCCGACGCGCATGCGTTTCCCTTCGAGACGCGGGAAACGTCTTCGATTCCGGACCGGCGCATCGGGTAAAGCACTTCGGCGACAGGCATGGCGCCCTTCGGCGCGCCGCCTGAGCACGCGCCGCGTCGGCAGGGGGATTCACTGAATCGGAAAGGTATCGCACCTTAACGCGCGCTTGCCCGGGTTTCCTCACCCGCGGTTCCGGCGCCCGGAGGGCAATCGTAGGATCGTCAGTGAACGACAATCGGCGGCCGGGGCCCGGCGTCGGCGATGCCTGCAGCGCAGGCCGCCGCCGGTCGGCCCCATTCCGCGGCGCGGCCCCCCCCGAAACCCGAACCGCAGACCACAGCGGAGGCGATCCGACCTGGAGGAGGGGATCTGACGTGAGCGCGCCCGCGACGATTCGCAATCGACTGGGACGAATGGGGCTCATCACCAGCCTCGGCACGCTGCTGGCCGTCGTGCTGGCCGGCCACGCCGATCCCGGCTCGGCCTACGGCAGGGGCCATGTGCGGTCCGCTCCCGGCGGCACGGTACCCTCCGGGCTCGGGCTGGACGGGGGCCGACTGATCCGGCCGGATGTCGAAGTTCGCCCGGACGGCTCGCTGTCGGTGGCGCTTCCGGCGCGGGCCGCTCCGCATCGCTTCGGCCGCCTGGCCTATCTGGATCTTGACCCGGTTTCCGTACGAGCCGCCGAGTATGCCCTGCTCGTGCAGCAGGCCGACGGTTCTCTGCAGCGGTCCGAGGCAGGGCCGGTGGAAACCTATCGAGGCCGGGTGCGGGGCATGCCGGGCACGGTTGTCGCCGCCGCCCTGCGGGAGGGAGGTCTGGAAGCGCGAATCCGATTCCCCGATGAGCAGGAGCTCTGGCTGCAGCCGGTCGCGTCGCACCTCGATGGCGCCCCGCCTGATCAGCACGTCGCGTATTACCGACGGCACATCACGCGGTTCAGCGCTCCCTGCTGGGTTGAACAGGACGCGGCGCCGGCCGGCGCGCGGGCGAAAGGAATGCACGCCGCGCTGCCCGACGAACCGTTCGTCGCCGAACTGGCCGTCGAAGTCGATGCCGAGTACCTCCGCGCCTGCGGCGACGTCGCCGCCGTCGAACAGCGCATCGGCTCCCTCGTCAACGCTTTGAATCTGCAGTTTGAGCGGGAGGTGGGCATCACCCACCGGATCACCGCCCTCGTCGTGAGAAGGAGCGACGACGGCGGGTATGCGGCCACCGATCCCGCCGACCTGACGCGGCAGTTCCGCGATCACTGGCGACATGAGCACGGCGAGCTTCGGCGCGATGTCGCCCAGCTCTTCACCGGCCGGTCTCTCGACGAGGACGCCGCCGGCTGGGCCTTCGTGGGGGGCGTGCGCGACGCGGACCGAGGCTACTCGGTCGTCCGATCTGACTGGTCGCCCCTCTATGCCGGCGCGGTCGATCTTTGCGCCCACCAGCTCGGGCACAACTGGGGCGCCGTTCACTGCCGCGGCGACGGGGAGTCGTTCACGATGAACCGGCGAATCACCGGCGCCAACCGGTTCGACCCGCGGACCAGCATGGCGGCGATCCGTGCGTTCCGCGACGGGCTGTCCGGCGCTGAGGGGCCCAATCCCCCGTCTCCGCCTCCGTCCAGACCGGTCGTCTCCAGCGAGGCCGCCTCGTCCCAACCTTCGCTGGTCTGGGGCGGGAGGGACGAGGAGGATCCCAACGGCGCTGAGGAAGGCGACGAGGAGGAAGAACCGTCCGATCCGGGCATCGTCCTCTCCTCCAATGGGGGGGAGGGGCCTCCGCCGGTCGGCTTCGTCTTCGGCTTCTACAGCCTTTGCGATGAGGCCAGCGAGGAGCAGTTCAGTCAATACCCCAAGGCCCCGACCATCGGCCATCACCACTTCGACCCCGGCGGAACCGGAACGCCCGACCTCGCCGCCCTTCGTGAGGCCGTCGACACGATGATCCCCGATGAAACCTACGACGGCTTCGTCTGCATCGACGCCGAGAAGGAATACAGCCGCCGGATGATAGAGGAGCCCGTGGGGAGCCCGCTCTTCGAGGAGAACCTCGACAACCTCGAGGCGATCCTCACCACGGTCGCCGAAATGCGCCCCAGGGCCAGACTCACGCTCTGGGGATGGCCGCTCATCGGCCTCTGGTGTCCGCCCGGCGTCCCCTATGACGAAGCCACCGAGGAGCAGCTCGCCGCCGTCCGCCAACGCTGGCAGGCCGCGGGACGCGTCTACCGTCACCTCGCCTGGTGGAACCTCAGCGCTTACGACCCCTACCCGGACGCCGGAGAATACGAAAGCGAGGAGGAACGTCTCAAGCGTCGGCGCATCCATGCCTCGGCCAAGGCGCACGCCGTGGCCCTCGCCACCGAACTCGACCCGGAGAAACCGATCATCGCGGCCATCTGGATCCGGACCGGCGACTGGACGGATGACACCGGCTACCGCCGACTCCTCCCCGTCGCGGAGGTCATCCGCGACCAGATCCAAACCACGCGAGCCGCCGGCGCGGATGGCTGGGTCTACTGGCAGGCCAACCGCTGGCACTACCAGCACAACGCGATCCCCGAGGACGAGATCCCGCCCCACCAGCCATGGAGCGAAGCGAAAGGCTATTTCATGGGCCTCGAGGAAACCTACATCCCCGCCCTCGCCACCGCCGTCGGTGCCGCTCCGTGACGAAGGGGATCGCTCCAGCCTGCATCGACGGCTGCCGCAGGAGCATCCGGGCGGCCGCGCCGATGGTCGAGAGCGACATCCCCATCTCTTCGGCCAGGCTCGCAGCCGACGAGTCTCGAGGCGAGTATCAGCCGCCGCAAGGCTTGGATGACTTCGACGGCGACGGCGATGCCGACACCGCCCACCTCCCCGCCCTGCTCGGTGAATGCGGATCGTGTTGATCGTGACCTGGTTCCGGATGACGCGCTGACGCCCCGGGACGAGAGTCCCGGGGCTTTGGTTTTTGCCTGTTTTCCCGGTCCGGACGGCGTTACGATGATCGCTGAACGCGTCACGAGTCGAGCGTGTGAGCATTCGCGATTCGCAATCAGGGCGTCCTCCCGCCGCCGGTTTCTTCGCCGGGTTCGGCATCCCTCTCCTCGCCCTCTGCCCGGCGCTGATGACCGGGCCCGGCGTCCGGGCCGTGACCCTCGAGGAAATGTACGATCGCGCCGGGCCCGCCGAGGGCTACGACAAGTACATCGTCCTCGAAACCGGCGTCACCTACACCGGCGGGCTGTGGATCGGCGGCTCGTTCAACCGCATCACCGCCGAGTTCGAGCCCGGCGGGGCCGATGTCCGCATCGTCGGCAACGGCGCGATCCTCGATCTCGATGGCCGGGAGCTCTGCCTCGCCTACTGCAACAACCGCCTCGACATCGACGACTGCATCGTCATCAACGGCGATGTCAAGTTCCGCGGCTACCGGGACAGCGAACATCAGCTCGTCCCGCGGGGATCCGTACGATACGTGACGTTCTACCAGCCCCACGACTACGGCGTGCGGCTCTTCGGCTGCGGCGGCGGCGTCCTCATCGAACGCAACATCATCGTCGACGCGATCGACACCGGCCCGGACTTCATGTACCTCACCGGTATCCCCAGCGTCTGGCTGCCTACCGGCGCGAGCTTCTCCGTGAGCCTCCAGCAGCCGTTCGAGCTGTACGACAACTGGTCGTATCACGGCGATGAGGACGCGAACGCCGATCCCCTGCGACATTTCTGCGTGCTCTGCGATTACGGGTGAGTGGAACCCCTCGCGTGGGACGGCGCCGGTCAGGCGCCCTACAACAACGTCATCGGCCTCGATCCGCAGCTCATCGATCCCGAGCACGGCGACTATCGCCCGGCCCCCGGATCCCCCGCCGGGGAATACGGCTGTCAGACATTCCGGGGGCGGGGCGCCGCCGCCGCGCGCGATGAACCGGCGCCGCCGCGCCGCGTCGCGCCCGGCCCCCGTCGCGATGAGATCGAGGTCGCCGGCCCGATCTCGCAAGACACGACGTGGAACGCCGACCTCGTCCGCGTCATCGGCGATGTCATCATCGAGGACGGCGTGACGCTGACCATCGAACCCGCCACGCGCATCGAGTTCGAGGACTATTACCGCCTCGACGTGCTCGGCACGCTCCGCGCCCTCGGCACGCCCGACAGCCGCATCGTCTTCACTACCGACGAGCCGGAGAAGTTCGTCATCGACGATTCTCGCCTCGGATGCTGGAACGGCATCCGCTTCATCGACACGTCGGCCGCCAACGAATCCTCGCGCCTCGCGTACGGCATCATCGAGTACAGCAAGGCGTTGAGCGGGGACGCCGGCCCGTATCCCTACGGCGGAGGTGCGCTCTCCGTCGTCGACTTCGCGGATCTCATCGTCGAGAACTGCATCATCCGCCGCTGCGTCGCCGACTACGGCGGCGCCGTCTTCTGCTACCGCGACGGCAATCCCACCCTCGCCGACTGCCTCATCGTCGATAATCATTGCCTCCGGAACGCGAGCGCGATCTACAGCGCCTATTCGCACCCGAAGCTCATCAACAACACGATCATCGAGAACATCATCGAGAACGAGGACAACCCGTACGTCGAGAGCTGCGGCGTGCTCAGCTTCATCGGCAAGCCGGTGTTCTCCAACAACATCGTCCGCGACAACGATCCGCGCGTGTACTACCTGCACCGCCAGCTTCGGCACAACAAGGCGTTCTGCACGCGGTACAACAACATCGAGGACTACGCCGAAGGCGTGGGCAACATCGACACCGACCCGCGCTTCGTCGACCCGCCGGCCGGCGACTACCGCCTGTTGGTCGGCTCGCCCTGCATCGACGCCGCGGACAACGATGCCGTCCCGGATAACCTGATCAGCGATCTCGGAGGCGAAGCACGCTTCGTCGACGATCCGGACACGGAAGACACCGGGCACGGCCAGCCGCCGATCGTCGACATGGGCGCGCACGAGTACCAGTCATCGCAATGCCCGGCCGACTTCGATGGCGACGGGGATGTCGATACCGCCGACCTGCTCTTCCTGCTCGGCGCGTGGGGTTCCCCGGACGGCGATGTGGACGGCGACGGCGACACCGATGCCGCCGATCTCCTGGCGCTGCTCGCCGCCTGGGGCGAGTGCGCCCGGAATCAGCGATGAGCCAAAGCCCCGGGACTCCCGTCCCGGGGACCCCTTGTCTCCCCGCGCCGCATCGATTACCGTCAGGAAAGAGCGCTCCCCAATGTCGGCGAAGACATGGATGAAGAACATCCTGGCATCACTCCGGCCACTGCCGCAGGACATCGATGCCTTCGATGCGATGAAGCGCGCCAAGTTCGGCAAGGTCCGCGCCGACCGCTACGAACGCTACTGGCACAAGCGCGATCTCCCCGAGCGCGCGATCCTCATGTCGCTGCTGTTGAACAAGGCACTCGCCCTCAGCCGTCGGCACGGCGAATCGAACATCCTCATCTGTGATTTCGGCTGCTACGTCGGCACCACGATCAGCGAGCTGAGCGAGCACCTGCCGGAGGCGCATTATCACGCGATCGAACCCGAGGAGGCGGCCCTGGACTTTCTGAAGGACAGGCTCGCTCATCTGCCGCACCTTCAGGTGTGGGCGTGGGAGGATGAGCAGTGGATCCGTTCGTATGACCCCGGCCTGCCCCCGGAACAGGCCATCGTGGTTTTTCAGGGCGTGTTCCAGGCGATGAAGCCCTCGCGCGTCGGGAAGGTCATCGAGTTCGGCGCCTCGCGCTTCGGCGCGATCGTGATCTCCGATCTGCTGGACAACTTCGACGCCGACCAGGCGAGCATCGTCCGCACCGCCGACGGCGGCACGGGCGTCAGCCACCCCCTCCGCCGCCTGCTCGAGGCCGCCGGTTACCGAATCGCCCGCCGCATCGACCACCGCATCCCCGGCACCTTCCTCAACGGGGCCGTGCTGGCGGAGAGACCATCGAAGATCTAGCAGAGGGGCTTATCCGCCATCGGAACAGGCGCGCTCACTCGTGGTGCTTGTAGCCACGTCGTGCCTGGCCGCATGGGGATCGACAAGGCGCATCAGGATGACAGCGGAAACGAAGCAGAGAAACTTCGAGAGCACTCTCGGTGCCGACTACGGGTGGCTCAGGTGACGTTGATGTTCACGCCGTCCTTCTTGCCGGGGCGGCCGGCGTTGAGCATCTCGATCGCCTTGTCCGCGTCGATCGAGCCCTCGGCCACGTAGGCAGCGATCTCGCGCCGGCTCTGCTCGCGCGCCCGCGCCACCGAGATCTTCGTCACCGCCGTCGAGATCGTGCTGAACACGATGGACACGACCGCGATGATCCCCATCACCACGAAGATGATTGAGGGCATGCTCAACATCTCTTCGAGGATATCAGCCAGGATGACCATCGCCGGGAACCTCCCTGATCAGGACCCGCGGGCCGGCCGGCCCGCCACACCCGCCGGCGGGGCGATTGTACCGCGGCCCTGCCGTGTTCTTGGGAGAATCAGGCGGGCAGTTTCGGGAACGGAAGCGGCCGGATCCCCGGTTCTGGCGATCGGCTGTTGGCGATTGGCTGACCGCTGTTGGCTGATCCCTGACCCCTGATGGCTGACCGCCGACCCCTGATGCCTCTACCGCTCGGCGTTGCGGAGCAGCTCGTAGAGCGCTTCGCCCGACTCGGCGGCGTAGGCGGCCTCGCGGAACTCGGGGTTGGCCATGAGCCGGCTGATCTTGCCCAGGGCCTGGATGTGCTCGGCCGTCTTGTCCGGCGGGGAGGCGAGCAGGACCACCAGCGTCACCGGCTTCTTGTCCACCGACGCGAAATCGATGGGCCGGGCAGCGCGCCCGATGGCCATGGCCAGCTTCGGCGCGCACTCGCACTTGCCGTGCGGGATGGCCAGGCCTTCGCCGATGCCGGTGGAGCGCTGCTCCTCGCGCTCCCAGACGACGGCCTTGAGCTTGCCGGGATCGTCGATGAGACCGGCGTCGGCGAGGAGCTCGACCAGCTCATAAATCGCCGCCTGCTTCTCCGTGGCCTCAAGCGGCGCCTTCACCGTCTCCGGGCAGAGGATGTCGAGGATGTTCATCGCAGATCACATCGACGGAAGGGGGCCGGGCGCCGCCGGCGCATAAAACGGTCATCGTAGCAGAGATCCCGCCTTCCGGGGCCGGCCGCCGGCTTCCGCGAGCCGCGGACCCGAGCTCGGATTTCCGGCCCCGCGGGCAAAGCACCGGGAGCCCACCTCCGGGGGTCCGAGGGATCCGCGGGCAAAGCACCGGGAGCCCACTTCCGGGGGCCCGGGGGCCCGGGGGCCCGGGGTCGTCAGGGCCCGTGCGGGCCGAGCAGGGCGAAGAAACCCCCATCGGTGTAGGAGGCCGGATCGTCGCCCGGACCGCCGGCGGGCAGGGTCCGCTCGGACTGAACGATCTGCATGCGATGCCAGCGGGCGATCCACCGGGCCTGGCCCTCGTTCTCCTCCTCCTCGAGGCTGCACGTGACGTACAGCACCCGGCCGCCTCCCACGGAAGGCCCGCCCGACGCGCCGCCGGAATCGACGGAGGCGGGCGCGAGCAGCGGAATCGCATCGGCGACGATCTGTCGTTGCAGATCGACCAGCGCGCCGAGCCCGGCCGCCCCGAACCGGTAGCGGGCCTCGACCCGACGCGCGAGGACGGCGGTGTTCGAGCAGGGGACATCGAGCAGGAGGAGATCGGCCCGGCCGTCAAACGCCGGCCGCAGCGCGTGCGGCTCGACCACTTCGACCCGTTCGTGTTGCGCGAAGGTCCGTTCCAGCACTTCGAGTCGTCGGGCGTCGGTCTCGGTGGCGATGATGCGCGCCTCGGGATGATGATGCGCAAGCTGAGCGGTCTTCGTGCCCTGCCCGGCGCAGAGATCGATGATGAGGCGAGGGCGCCGATCGGCCGTCGCCCCGATCGCCGCCGCCGAAGCCGGGTCCTGCACCCGCGCGTGAACGTGCTCGGCGAGCAGATCATCCAGCGCGTCGCGCGGGCCGGCGTAGACGTGAAAACCTCTCCGCTCGTGCGGCCGGCAGCGCGGATCGTCGCCCTCCAGGTTCGCGATGATGATGGGAGGATGAACGAGGCCGTGCGCGGCCAGGAGGCAGGTCTGCTCCCAGCCGAACGCCTCGCGCCAGCGCCGCAGCAGGTGCTCGGGATGCGAAGTCTGTTGCCCCAGCCTGCGAAGCGGATCTTCATCGAAGACGGGCTGCGTGAATCGCCAGGCGCGGCCGTCGTGGAGAGGCATTCGATCCGGCGCGGCGGGGAGGCCACCCGTCTCATCAAGCATCTCCGCGCGAAGGTCGGCGACGCGATGGAGGACCGCGTTGACCAGCCCGCCCGCCTTCGATCGCACCATCCGCTTGGCGAGCTCGACCGCCTCGTTGATCGCGGCGTGATCGGGCACGCGATCCATGAGCAGAAGCTGGGCGGCCCCCACGAGGAGCGTCGCCTGCAGGGACGATTCGACGCGATCCCAGGGCCGGTTCAGGAAACGGCCGAGCACGGCGGCGAGGGTCAGCCACCGCCGGGCCACGGCGTGATCGATCGCGGCCGCGAGTGCCGCATCGCGCCCGTCAAGCCCGGTCGTCTCCAGCGCGGTCAGCTTCAGGTCGGGGAACTGCCGCGCCCGCCGGGCGATGCGTTTCGTCACCAGCTCGCGTGCGGTGGTCATCGCCGGGCAGGGTAGCGACGCCGCGGTGGGCTGTCAGTTCGCGCCCCCTCCCGCGTCCGCGCGGCGCGTGATCCCGACCCCGGACCCCTGACTCCAAAAAGCCGGCGTGCGCCCACAAGGAGTCGCACGCCGGCGCAGAAGTACACTGCGGCGCCAATCCTGACAGGCGGATCCGATTCCCGCCACCCCGATGACGATCATCCCCTGAGGAATCTGCCGATCGCCCCCCTCCCAGATTTACCTGTTTACCCAGCTTCGCGCCGGCCCGCCGCCACGTGCGGCGCGGCACGCGCCCGCGCACGTCTCACCGTTCCGGAATCTCCAACCGCACCTCCCCGGGCAGGTGCAGCATGTCCACGAGTTCGGCGAAGTGCGATTCATGGACGGCACGCGGCCGGCAGCGGTTTCTGATGCACAGGGCTGCGGCCTTGCCCACGACCTCGCCCATCATCCCGCCCGTGCGCATGACCCGCACCGTGCCCAGCGCCTCGTGCGTGACGCTGATGCACCGCCCGGCCATGAACAGATTGGGCACGTTGCGCGAGTAGAAGCACCGGTACGGAATCGGGTAGCCGTGATCCGGATCGACGCGGCGATCGTACACCGCCTTCGAAATGAACGGATCGGCGGCGAAGCTGCCCGCGTAGTCATCATGGGGATAATGCAGATCGATCGACCACGTGCTCGGCACGCAGCCGTCGACGAAGCCGCGTTCACTGACGATGTCCTCGTGGGTGAGGATGACATCGCCGAGGAGGCGGCGCGATTCGCGCGGTCCGGCGATGTAGGCGACCCACGTGAGCTTCGCGCTCAGGTGCGCCATCGCCCCGTCGCCATTCTTCATCGCGTTGAAGGCGCCGAACACCGCACGGAGATTCCAGTCGCGGACGTACTCCAGGTCCCGGATCGGATGCCGGTCGAACCCGCTCTCCCAGAACCACTTCCCCTCGCCGTTGTGCGGATAAGGGAAGTCCCTCATCGTAAGCGGCAGCGCCCACGGCGTGTCCGGGAAGTTGACCGAACCCGTCGTGTTCGTCCAGCGCCACATGTTGCTCAGTCCCATGTGGCCCTGCTCGGTCATGTCGCAGTCGGCCCCGGCGAGATGACCGATCGTGCCGTGCCCGGTGCAGTCGGCGAAGAGCGGGGCGGCGAAGCGCTTCTCGGCGCCCGTCCGCGTGTCAAACGCGCGAACGGCGACGATGGCGCCGTCCTCATCGAGCTCGACGGCGTAGGCATGATGATGCAGAAACAGCGAGATGTTCGGTTCAGCGCGGATGATGCGTTCCTTGCGCTCGTCGCCGTACTCCTCCGCTTCGCCCGGCGAGGCGGTGGCGCGATCGGCGAACTCCTCGGTGATCTCGCCGAGGTGCGGGTAGCGCCCGCGCCGCGTGAAGCCCTTCGCCCACACGCGGACTTCCGAGCTGCCGTTGCCGCCCAGCACGGGGCGATTCTGAACCAGCGCGACCCGGCATCCCATCCGGGCGGCGGAAACCGATGCGCCCATCCCGGCGTAGCCGCCGCCGGTGACGACGAGATCGAAGGGCCCGGCGGTCTCGGGATCCGCGGGCAGGTTCAACCACTTCTTCCGCCATGATGCGAGCGGCGCCGGGTCGTCGGGCGGGATGAAGTGCTCATCGGATGAGAGGAAGATTGCATCGCATCGGCCGTCGAAGCCGGTGAGATCGTGCAGCGCCAGCGTCGCGGTCGGGCCGTCCAGTTCGACCGTCCCGCCGTCCTGCCAGTGCCAGTCGGCGCCTTCCGCGCCGCACGTCTCCGCGAGCGGCTCGCCATTGATGAACAGTTGAAAGCGGCCCGGCGCGCCCGGGGCGCCCCACCGCGCGACCCAGTCTTTGGTGCGCACCCATACGCGATACGTCCCCGCTTCGGGAATCTCGATGGTGGTCGTCGCATCGGCGACGGGCTCGCCCAGCCCGTGCGCGAGCAGGTAAGGCGAACCCATGATCTCGATGAACTGCGTATCGAGCTTCCAGCCGCCGTGCTCGTCGAAGCTCTCGGCCTCGACGAAGAGGGTGGCCGCGCTGACGGGCATCGCGACGAACAGAGAAGCAATCAGCAGAGAAGTTAGCCCGCGCATGACTCCGCTCACTCCATTCATGGAGGGGATGCGCCATATCGTAACGTACATGGATCCAAAAGTCGCCGGCTGCGCTCTGCACGCGAGACGGACCGCATCCGCCTCACGCGGTCGCGGCCGCCGTCGAGTGGTTGTTCACCGCGGCCTTGAGGGCGTCGGCGACGTCCGTTTTCTCCCAGGAGAAGGCGCCGGGGCAGCCTTCGTCGGGCTGGCGGCCGAAGTGGCCGTGGTAGGACGTGATCTGGTAGATGGGATTGAGCAGGTCCAGCGACTCGATGATGCCGCGCGGCGTGAGCCGGAAGTGCTCGCGCACGAGCTTGACGAGCAGCGCCTCGTCGATGCGGCCCGTGCCCTTGCAGTCCACGTGGATCGAGGTCGGCTCGGCCACCCCGATCGCGTAGCTGAGCTGCACCTCGCAGGCGTCGGCGAGTTCGGCGGCGACGATGTTCTTCGCGATGTAACGCGCCATGTACGTCGCGGACCGATCGACCTTGGACGGGTCCTTGCCGGAGAAGGCCCCGCCGCCGTGCCGCGCCCGGCCGCCGTACGTGTCGACGATGATCTTGCGCCCGGTGAGGCCGCAGTCGCCGTGCGGCCCGCCGATCTCGAACCGCCCGGTGGGATTGACGTGGATGGTGATATCATCGCTGAACCAGTCGCCGAGGACGGGCTTGATGATGTGCTGGGTGACGGCTTCCTTCAGGCCGGCCTGGTCGTCGTTCCAATCCGGGCCGTGCTGGGTGGAGAGAACGACGGTGTCGACGCGCTGGACGGTGTTGCCCGCGTACTCGACGGTGACCTGGCTCTTGGCATCGGGCCGGATGTGGGGGATGGCGCCGGACACGCGGACCTCGGCCTGCCGCGCCACGAGCTTATGGCACAGGTCAATGGGCAGGGGCATGAGGCCGGCGGTCTCGGTGCAGGCGTAGCCGAACATGAGCCCCTGATCGCCGGCCCCCTGATCCTTGTGATGGGCGGGATCGGAATCCACGCCCCGGGCGATGTCCGGGGCCTGGGGATCCAGGGAGACGAGCACGGAGCAGGACTCGCCGTCGAAGCCCTTCACCCCGTCGTCGTAACCGATGTCGAGGACCGTCTTGCGCACGATCTCGGGGATGTCCACGTAGCCGTCGCAGGTCACTTCCCCGGCGATGAGGGCCAGGCCCGTCGTGACGAGCGTCTCACAGGCCACCCGGCTGTGGGGATCCTCGCGGATCATCGCGTCGAGGATGGCGTCCGATATCTGATCGGCCATCTTGTCCGGATGACCCATCGAGACGGACTCGGAGGTGAACAGGTAGGGACGATCGCCCATGGACGTGCCTTTCCCACGCGAGGCGCCGCAGCGCATCGCATGACTTGATCTCTCTATCCGGATGATTGGGTGAAAACGGTGTGTCTAGCCTACCGCCCTTGATGTCTTTCGGCAACCGTAGGCCGGGGGCGGAAACGCACGATCGGCCGTCACGGCCCCGCAAAGCGCCTTTCTGCCGGTCAATTCGCAGGCCGGGCCGCCGGGCCCGGCCTGTCCGCTGCGCTGCGGCGGCGCCGGTTTTCCCTTGCAGCGGCCCGTGGACGGTCTACCCTGATAGGCGAAAACCGTACGTGGTTGGACCTTTTCCCAGCTTGACGAACAGGAGAGGACAGATGGCGATAGGTCGTTGCATGCTGATCGTTCTGGCCGGGGCATTCCTCACCGCCGCCGGTGCGGTCGGGGCCCCCGGAGCCCCTGGATTCGGGCCTGCCGCGGAAGGCGAGACCGGGGCGGAGATCGTCCCCTTCACCGGACGGGTCGATGCGATGGACGTGATGGGCGGCTGGGCGTCCACGCACGTGATCGTCCGCGTGGAGGAAGGCGTCGCGCCCGGCCGGACGGAGGCCGGCGTTCCGACGCTGCTGGATCGGGGCCGTCCCAGCGCCGTCCTCGCCGACGTTCTTGCCCGGTGGGGGGCGACGGAGATTACCCGCACCGGCGCGTGGCGGCCGCGGAACGAAGCGCTGGCCCGGCGCTTCGGCCTCGATCGCTATTACACCATCCACCTGCCGGAGGGCACGGACACCCGCGCCCTCGCCGCGGAGCTGAATGGCCTTGACGATCTCATCGAGGTCGCCGAGGTCGACGGCATCGGCGGGATCGTCCGGAACTTCCCCAGCGACACGCATTTCGGCCTGCAATACGGCCTGCACAACACGGGGCAGAACATCAACGGCCAGTCCGGCACGCCCGATGCCGATATCGACGCCCCCGAGGCGTGGGACCTGCACACGGGCACCGACGCCCGCATCCTCGCCATGATCGACACCGGCGTGAGCGAGAGCCATCCCGATCTCAACGACAAGCTCCTCTCCGGCTGGAACTTCTACAACAACAACAACGACACCGATGACAGTTGGCTGATCTCCCACGGCACGCACTGCGCCGGGATCGCCGCCGCGGAGAGCAACAACAACCAGGGCGTGTGCGGCGTGAGCTGGGGGGCGAACATCATGCCCGTCAAGGTCCTGAACTCGTACGGCTCGGGCACGGAGCAGCAGTGCGCCGACGGCGTGATGTGGGCCGCCGATCACGGCGCGCACGTCGGCTCCATGAGCCTGGGTTATCCCGATGGCATCTCGTACTTCGAGAATGCGATCAACTACGCCCACGCGCAGGGGATGATCCTCGTCGCCGCCACCGGCAACACGCCGGGGGCGCAGATCTTCTTCCCCGCCCGGTGGGAGAACACCATCGCGGTCGGCGCGACCGACAACCGCGACAACCTGGCGAGCTTCACGACGACGGGCCCGCAGATGTCCGTTTCCGCCCCGGGCGTCGATGTCTATTCCTGCTGGGACGTGCTGTTCCAGGCCAACACCTACACGTATCAGTCGGGCACGTCGATGGCCTGCCCGCACGTTTCGGGCCTCGCCCTGCTCACCTGGTCGGCGAACACCGATCTCACCAACGACGAGGTGCGCGCGATCATCGAGTCCACCGCCGATGACCTGGGCGCCTCCGGCTGGGACGAGCAGTTCGGCCACGGCCGCGTCAACGCCTATGGCGCCGTGTACGAAGCGCTCAACCAGGGCGGCATTCCCGGCGATATCGACGGCGACGGCGACGTGGACACCGATGATCTCCTCGCCCTTCTCGCCGCGTGGGGCGAGTGCGAAGGATGCCCCGAGGACCTCGACGGCGACGGGCTCGTCAACACCGCCGACCTGCTCATCCTCCTGGGCAACTGGGGATGAGTCGTGAGTCCTGAGCCGTGAGGCGTGAGACTTGAGACGCCGAGTTCGGGCGCCTCGTGTTGAGATCGACGGACAAAGCCCCGGGACACCCGTCCCGGGGACTTTCATGCGCGCTCGCCGAGCTGGCGACGCACCGCGGCGCGTCGTTCATCGGCGCGCGCCGATTGGCGGCCGCGCCCGTCACCCCGCTATGATTCCCGGCGTGGCCGGCCGCCCGCCGCATGCAGGCGGTCGCGGCCTGATGCCGGAAAACAGGCGGAATCGATGAAGCCCAACTTCCTCGTCATCGGCGCCGGGAAATCAGGAACCACCAGCCTCTGCGCACAGCTCGCCCAGCACCCGGACGTGTTCATCTGCGAGCCGAAGGAGCCGGGCTTCTTCGACGTCCGTTACCATCGGGGCTGGTCATGGTACGAATCGCTCTTCGAGCCCGGCCGCGACTGCGCCGCCCGGGGCGAGGGGACGGTGCGCTACTCGCAGGTCACGCTCTATCCCCAGGTCGCGCCGCTCATTGCCCGCGACCTGCCCGATGCGCGGTTGATCTATATCGTGCGCCATCCGCTTCAGCGCATCGAATCGGCGTGGATCGAACGGCGCGCCCTCGGCATGCCGGACGCGACCCGCGACTTCTGCGAGACGGTCCGCCGGCATCGTGGTTTCATCGACGCGAGCCGCTACTGGATGCAGATCAACGCCTATCGCGATCGGTTTCCCGACGACAAGATCCTCGTGCTCTTCTTCGAGGACTACTGCGAAAATCCGCACGCGGTATTGCGCAAATGCTTTGCGCATCTGGGGGTGGACGAGACGGTGCCGATCGAGGACACGGGTCCGCAGAACGTCTGGACGGGGAAGCTGGTGGACGGCCCGGCGGCGGAGACGCTTCGGCGCGTCCCGGGCTTCGCGTGGCTCCGCGACGCCGTGCCCGATCCCGTTCGGCTGGCGTTCAGACGGGTCATCAAGCGGCCGCTGGAGGAACGGCCCGTGTGGGAGGAGGCGACGCGGCGGTGGGCCGCCGAGCAGCTCGCCGATGACACGCGGCGATTCCTGGAGTTCTACGGCAAGCCGGCCGATTTCTGGACCCTGCCCTAGGGACGCCCCGCGTGGCCGGACGGCCGCCGACCCGACATTGGGAAGATGGTCGTTGACCCGCCCCGGGGAGTGCGGCATCCTTGTCTCCAGCGGCGACTTGACCGACCTGAAGACGCGGCAGACAGGGATCCCGATGTTTGAATACATGACGATGAAGGCAGTGACCGGCGGCGCGCCCACGATCGCGGTCCGTGCCGTCAGTGCCCTCGCGGCGACGATGCTCGCCGCGATCGGCGCCCGCGGCGAGGAGGTCGTCCCCACCAACGGCATGATCATCACCGAGGACACCACCTTCGTCTTGGGCTCCTACGAGCTGCCCGACGGCGTGTCCATCGGCGCCGACGGCATCACCCTCGACATGAACGGGGCCGAGCTCATCGGATCATTCGAGGAGGGCGACGAACCCGCCTGCGGCGTGACCTGCATCGGCCACGACGAGGTCGTCATCAAGAACGGCATCGTGCGCGGCTACTACTACGGCATGTGCATCAAGGACGGCTCAGGCCTCGAGATCCTCGACAACGAGCTCTCCCGCAACTGGGTCGATCCGGATTCGCAGGGCGCCTTCCCCCCCTGGCTGAACATCAACGCCGAACCCGACCTCGGCGACACCGTCAACCTCGGCGGGGGACTCTACGTCTTCAATGTCTCGGACATCACGATCAGCGGCAACACGCTCTGCGAGCAGGAGAACGGGATCGATCTCTATTACGTCACCGAATCACTCATCTCGAACAACAACGCCTCGCACAACACCGGCTGGGGCATTCATCTCCATGAAAGCACCCTCAACACGATCACCGGCAACACCTGCGACCACTGCATCCGGGCCAACCTCGGCGATTCGGCCGGCGTGCTGCTCGTGATGAACAGCAACGGCAACCAGATCCAGGGCAACTCGTTCCGCTACGGCGGGGACGGGTTCTTCATCGGAAACGAGCACGGCTGCCCGAGCAACGACAACGTCGTCATCGGCAACGACGGATCCTTCGCCGGGGCCAACGCCTTCGAAGCCACCTTCTCCAGCGGGAACCAGTTCCTCGACAACATCGCCGAGGGCAGCAACTACGGCTTCTGGCTCGGCTATTCCCACAGCGGCAACGAGATCATCGGCAACAGCATCCGCGCCAACAACGCCAACGGCGTCGAGATCGAGCACGGCCAGGACAACGTCATCCGCGGCAACCTCTTCGAGGGCAACGGGGGGAAGGCGATCGTCCTCCGCACCGACGGGCTCGTGCACTTCCCCCCCGACGAGTTCGAGTGTCTGAACCTCCCCAACCAGGAGGCCTCCGGCGGATACGTCATCGAGGACAACATCATCAAGCTGAACTTCGGCCTCGGCATCGAGCTCATCAACACCACCGACAGCGTGATCGTCAACAACCTCATCGGCGGCAACGCGGGCGGAACCGCCTCCGCCACCGGTGAGAACAACGTCTGGTCCGTCGATCCCGTCGAGGGCGAGAACATCGTGGGCGGGCCGTACCTGGGCGGCAATTACTGGGACAATTACGAGGGCGAAGACCTCGACGAGGACGGCCTCGGTGATACCGGGCTGCCTTACACCAACAACGGCGCCATCGAGCTGCCCGGCGATGAGCACCCCCTCATCGGTGATCCCGACATCGGCGAGATCGACAACCCCCGCTCGCTCTGCGCGCGACATTGGATCGATCTCGGGCGCAACACACGCACGAACGGCGCGACCTTCAGCACGAGCAACGGCACGCACTTCGCCACGGATGGCGAGGAACTGTACCTGCTGGAAGGGGCCAACAGCACGCGGCTGAGCCGATTCGATCCCGACACGGAACGCTACGAACCGAAGGCGGACGTCCCGCAGTCGGTGTGGGACGGCGGGTGTTTTCAGTACGGCGACGGCTTCTATTACGCCACCGTCGGCGTCGCCTTCGATCAGAACAACGGCTCCGGGCGCGGCCCGTGGCTCTACGCCTGGGATCCGACCGCCGATCAATGGCAGACGCGCGCGGCCACGGCGATCGAGGGCGATCCGGTCGCCAACGAGGCCCTCGCCTACGACCCGGGAAACGAGCGCCTGTACGCGACGATGGTGAGCGTGCTGACCACCGGCGATCCGACCCTCCTGCGCAAGCTGGCCATCTACGATCCGGCGATCGACGGATGGGTCGGCGCGACGAGCGACAGCGGCGTCGATTTCGGCCCCGGCTCCGAGCTCGAGTATCTCGACGGGCGGATCTACGCCTGGCCCGGGTCGCACGGCGGAGGCGCGGTGAACGGGTCCGACTCGTATCTGCTCGTGTACGACATCGCGTCCGACACCTGGTCCGCCACGCCGACCCTTCAGGATTCGACCGTCATTCCCGGCTTTCGCAGCGGCGCGTTTGACATCTGGGGCGTCACCATCACGGCCGACCCCGACGGGCAGCGCCTCTTTGTCCAGGGCGGGGAGGGCAACCGGCAGATCTACATCTTCGACGTGCCGGCGCAGGGGTGGACCGTCGCGCCGACGGCGGTTTACGACGGCGGCTGGGGCGACGGGCTGGAGTATGTCAGCGCCGCAGAGCGGCTCTACCAGATCGACGGCCGCAACGCGCTGGGGACGCCGCAGGGCACGGCGATGTTCCTCCCCTCCGGCGGCGACATTGACGGAGACGGCGCGGTCAACACCCCCGATCTGCTCGACCTGCTCGGCGCGTGGGGGCCCTGCGACGATCCCTGCTGCCCGGCCGACCTCGATGAGAACGGAGAGGTCGGCACGGCGGATCTCCTCATCCTGCTGGGGAACTGGGGGTGAGGGAGGCCCGGGGTCCGGGGCCTGCCACCAGAGACACGCAAACTGAGATTGGAGGGCCTCGCCTCGGGTCTCCCGTCACGGGGATTCCTTCGCGCCCGTCGCGCATTTGGCCGCCCTTCGCCCCCGCGGAATCTGATCGGTTTCGCCTTGACCGCGGCCGGCAATGTGAGAGACTACCAACGAGGGATCGGAATCCGGCCGATCGGCTGAAGAGAAGAGAGGGTGGATCATGCGACTTCTGATCATCGGTCTCGGCGCTGCGCTGACGGTTGCCGCTCAGGGCGGGACGATCCTGTACGTCGACGACGATGCCCCGCCGGGCGGCGACGGCGCGGGCTGGGACACGGCCTATCGCTTCCTTCAGGATGCGCTGGCCGACGCCTCCGGCGAGATCGAGACGATCCGCGTCGCGCAGGGGATCTATAGACCTGATCGCGATGAAGCGAATCCCGACGGGACCGGCGAGCGCGACACGATGTTCGAACTCATCAACGGCGTGTCGATCATGGGCGGCCATGCGGGTCTCGGCGCCGACGATCCCGATGCGCGCGACATCGTGCTCTACGAGACGATCCTCACCGGCGACCTCGCCGGGGACGATGCGCCCGGCTTCGTCAACATCGCCGAGAACAGCCTCCATGTCATCTCCGGCGCGGGGCGCGATGCGACCGCGATCCTCGACGGCTTCACCATCACCGGCGGCAACGCCGACGACACCGGCGCCGACTGCGGCGGGGGCATGTACAATGAGGGCGGCAGCCCGACCGTCATCGACTGCACCTTCACCGCCAACGCCGCCGACGCCGGCGGGGGAATGTGCAATATCAACAACAGCAGCCCGAACCTCACCGGTTGCGCGTTCGTCGGCAACCGGGCCGTCTTCACCGGCGGCGGCATGTACAACAGCTTCGGCAGCGACCCCGCGCTCACCGATTGCGCCTTCACAGCCAACACGAGCGACAATGCGGGCGGGGGGATGTACAGCACCTCCTTCTGCGAGCCGACGCTCATCGGCTGCACGTTCGCCGACAACGAAGCCGCCTCCTTCGGCGGGGGGATCGACACCGCCATCAACTGCCATCCCTTCCTCGTCGATTGTCGGTTCACCGGGAACGTCGCGTCGTCGTGCGGCGGCGCGATGGTCAACGACGAGACCGAGGCGACGGTCATCAACTGCACGTTCGCCGACAACGAATCCTCCTGCGGCGGCGGCGCCTACAACAGCAGCGCGGAAGTGACGTTCGCGAACAGCGTCTTTCTCGGCAACGCCGCGGAGCGCGGCGGGGCGATGAGCAATCTTTTCGCCGCCCCCCATGTCGTCAACGGCACCTTCAGCCTCAACACCGCCTCCGAGGCCGGCGGCGCGCTTCATAACGAAGCCGACAGCAACGCCGCCCTCGCCAACTGCATTCTCTGGGACAACAGCGCTCCGACGGCGGCGGAGATCGCCAACGTCGCCGACAGCATGCCGCGCATCGCCTACTGCGACATCGAGTCGTCCGGCGGCAGCGGCGGAGGCTGGGACACCGGGCTGGGGATCGACGCGGGCGGCAACCTCGATGCCGATCCGCTCTTCGCCGATCCGCCGGGCGGTGATTTCGGCCTTTCGCCGTCGTCGCCCGCCATCGACGCCGGCCTCAACAACGCGGTCCCCGCCGATACGCTCGATCTGGATGCGGATGGCGAGACGGGCGAGCGTCTTCCCCTCGATCGCGCCGGCGCCGCCCGCTTCGCCGATGCTTCCGAAACGCCCGATTCCGGCTGCGGCCTGCCCGTCATCGTCGACATGGGCGCCTACGAATTCCCCGACGAGGCGGCCGGGGACGTGAAGATCGGCGACGTGGACGGCAACGGCGTGGTGGACGTCGTCGACCTGCTCCTCCTGCTCGGCGACTGGGGCCCCTGCGAAACCGACTGCTGCCTCACCGATCTCGACGCCTCCGGGACCATCGACACCGCCGATCTTCAGCGCCTGCTGGGGAACTGGGGGTGAGAGGAGTCGGGAGACTTGAGTCGTGAGACTTGAGTCGTGAGTCGTGAGTCTTGAGTTTCGGGCAAAGCCCCGGGACCCCTGTCCCGGGGGACATCCGCGCGGTGCAACGATCGCCGCGGCGCGTCTCGTCATCCTCGCTCAGACGTCGAGGTTCTTCACCTCCAGGGCGTGATCCTCGATGTAGGTGCGCCGGCTTTCGACGTCCTCGCCCATGAGGGTCGAGAAGAGCTGATCGGCGTTGGATGCGGTGTCCCAGTTGACGCGGAGCAGCGAGCGCTTCTCCGGGTCCATCGTCGTCTCCCACAGCTCGTCGGGGTTCATCTCGCCCAGGCCCTTGAAGCGCTTCATCTCGATGCCGCGCCGGCCGACGTTGTGCAGCGAGGCGAGGATGGAGGGGATGTTGGGCACCTCGACGATGCTCTCCTTCTCGGTGCCGCCGTCCACGAGCCAGGCGAACCGGGTGGGCAGCTTCTCGCCCGTCACCGATTCCTCCTGCACCAGGCCGTAGTCGTCGATGTCGATGCCGAACTCGGCGAGGCGCTGGATGAGGCGATCCAGCTCGCGGTTCTCGTGCAGCTCGCGCAGGGTGGCGAGCTTGGTGCGATCGCCCTCGGCCTGCTGCCCCCCGCCGCCTTCGGCCCCGAGATCATCGAGGATGAGGCCCGAGGACTGAAGCATCTCCAGCGCCTGCGCCTCCGACCAGCACAACTGCTCGCCCTCGGGCCAGAGCAGGCGATGGGTGGGCAGCCGGCGCTGCTGGTCCGGGTCCTGATCGCGGGCCTCGAGGAGGACGGTGAACGGCGTGCCGCGCCGCTCGGCCACCGCGACCAGCTCGCCCAGGCGCGTGAGCAGTTGCACGAGCTTCTGCAGCGGCTGGCCCTCGAGGCGCCGCCGCTCGGCGCCCTCCTCGTCGCGGATGAGCAGCACCGTGCGATTCAGCGCCAGCGAGGTGAGCACGCCCGCCATCGCCCGCTCGTTGAGCACGTACTGCGACCTGCCGTTGTGCGTGATCTGGTACAGCGGCGGCTGGGCGAGATACACCCGGCCCCGCCGGATCAGCTCCTGCATCTGGCGGAAGAAGAACGTCAGCAGCAGGGTGCGGATGTGCGAGCCGTCCACGTCCGCATCGGTCATGATGATGATGCGTCCGTAACGGAGCCTGGAGATGTCGAAATCGTCGCTGATGCCGCACTGGAGGGCCTGGATGAGCGTGCGGATCTCCTCGAATCCCAGCACGCGATCGAGGCGGGCCTTCTCGACGTTGAGGATCTTCCCGCGCAGGGGGAGGATGGCCTGGGTGTCGTGATCGCGGCCGCCCTTGGCCGATCCGCCGGCCGAATCGCCCTCGACGATGAACAGCTCGCTGCGCTCGACGTCGTTGGTGGCGCAGTCGGCGAGCTTCTGGGGCATGCCGCCGGAGTCGAGGGCGCCCTTGCGCTTGATGAGCTCGCGCGCCTTTCGCGCCGCCTCGCGGGCCTGGGCGGCAAGAACCGCCTTCATGCAGATGTTCTTCGCCTCGCTGGGGTTCTCCTCCAGCCACGATCCGAGCTGCTGGCTGATGGCGCCGCTGATGAACGTCTCCGCCTCCGGGTTGAGCAGCTTCTCCTTCGTCTGGTTGTTGAACTGCGGCTCGGGCAGCTTGATCGAGACGATCGCGGTGAGGCCCTCGCGGAGATCGTCGCCGCTCGGGGCGAGATCCTTCAGCAGGTTCATTCGCCGCGCGTAGTTGTTGATCGTTCGGGTGAGGGAGGTCTTGAAGCCGGAGACGTGCGTCCCGCCGTCCGGGTTGATGATGTTGTTGCCGAACGCGAGCAGCAGCTCGTTGGGGGCGTCGGTGTACTGGAGGGCGATATCGCAGGAGATGCCGGTTTCCTCGTCCTCGGCGGCGACGCGGATGGCGGGGCTGACCGCCGTCTTCGCCCGGTTCAGGTGCTTCACGTAGCCCAGCAGGCCGTCCTCGAAGTGGAACCGATCCTCGCGCCGCTTGCCCTCCGCATCGACGCGCTCATCGATGAGGCGGATCGTCACGCCCGGGTTGAGATAGGCCAGCTCGCGCATGCGATGCTGAAGCGTCTCGTATCGGAAGTCCGTGTCGGGGAAGATCTCATCGTCGGGCAGAAAGCTGATGCGGGTGCCCGTCTTGGTCGGATTGTCGTCGGTGGCGTCGGCGCGCTGGGCGATCTCGCGCAGGGGGGTGGCGATCTCACCCCGCGCGAAGGTGATGAGATAGACCTTCCCGCCCTTGACGACCTCGACCTCCGTCCAGGCGGAGAGGGCGTTGACGCACTTGACGCCGACCCCGTGCAGCCCGCCCGCGACCTTGTAGACGTTGTCATCGAACTTCCCGCCCGCGTGGAGCTCGGACATGATGACCTCGACGGCGGGCCGGCCGTCGATCGCCGCGTTCTCGTGCGTCATCGGGTCGACGGGCATCCCCCGGCCGTCGTCGATGACCGTGCACGAGCCGTCCACGCCGAGGCGGACGGTGACGGTGGTCGCGTAGCCGGCCATGACCTCGTCGATGGAGTTGTCCACGCACTCGTAGACGAGGTGGTGGAGGGCGGCGACGGTCACCCCGCCCACGTACATCCCCGGCCGCTTGCGGATCGCCTCCAGCCCCTCCAGCACCTGGATGGACTTGGAGGTGTACAGGTCGTCATCCGCGGCGGGGAACCCGTTGGGAGCGGCCGCGTCGGGGGTCTCGGGTGGCTGTGTCATGAGGAGATTCGGGCGTGTGAAAAAAGGGGAAATCGGACCGGTCAATTATAGCTCTGAGGGGGCAGAGACGGCGGGTTGGAGGGGTCGGGCGGACGCCGGGCGCATGCTACGCGGCAAGCCGCCGGGGTGGCATGCTTCGTCCCGAAGGGCCGGGTGGCATGCTTCGTCCCGAAGGGCGAAGCATGGTTGCGTGCCGGAAGCGACATCGCACGCTTCACCGCTGCGCGGATGAGGTGTGGTGCCAGGCCAACTTGCGCCGGCGAACGATGGCGGGCGAATGGCGCCGTTGTTGTGACGTCGGTCTTGTGAGGCTGCGGGCACGTGCCACGCGGCAAGCCGCGGTGGGGATCAGAACACGTGTTTGGCTGTTCCTCGGCGTTCTCTGTCTTCTCTGTCGTGAATCCGTCCCGCCGGGATCGACGACACCGCGGCCGATCAGCAGGCCGAGCGCGAGGGGATAGAATGCCCCCTCACGCGAGGGGAAGCGCAGGGCGGAGCGGTTGACTCGTGAACGTCATCTGGTGGATTCTCCTGGGACTTCTCATCGGCCTCATCGGCATGCTGCCGATCGTGCGGCTGCTCCTGCGGCGGGCGGAGTACCGCGCCCGGCAGGCGGAGCGGCGCGCCCGGCAGGCCGAACGGCTGGCCGAGCTGGGCGCGATGACCGGCGGGCTCGCCCACGAGATAAAAAACCCCCTCTCCACCATCGGCCTCAACGCCCAGCTCCTGGGCGAGGACCTCGCCGACGCGGACCTGCCTGACGATGAGCGACAGCGGCTCAAACGTCGCCTCGATGCCCTCACCCGCGAGGTCGAGCGGCTGCGCGGCATCCTCACCGACTTCCTCCAGTTCGCCGGCCGGATGAAGCTCGATCCCCGGCCGCACGATCTCGTCCGGCTCGTGGACGAGCTGAGCGATTTCTTCCATCCCCAGTGCGATCAGGCCGGGATCATGCTCCGCACGCAGCTTCCGGCCGAGCCGGTCATGGCGGAGGTCGATGAGGCGGTACTGAAACAGGCGATCCTGAACCTGATGATCAATGCGGTGCAGGCGATGAAGCCCCCGGAAGGTGGGGAGGGGGGAGAACATCGGCGCTGCGGGGACCTGATGCTGCGGCTGGAGCGCGGCCGGGACGAGGTCCGCCTGCACGTCATCGACACCGGGCCGGGCATCGAGCCGGGGAAGCTCGAGGAGATCTTCCATCCCTACGTCTCTCACAAGACGGGCGGAACGGGGCTGGGGCTGCCCACGGCGAGGCGGATCGTCGAGGAGCACGGCGGCCGGCTGGACGCCCATTCCGAGCCCGGCCGCGGCAGTGACTTCGTCGTCCACCTCCCCCTCGCCCCCGACCCCCGGCCCCCGGAAGGGGAGGCGGATTCTGCGGGGGCCTCGCCGGGCGCGTGAAACAGAAAACGCCCCGCCGAGGCGGCGGGGCGGATCCTTCTCTCGGCCGCTCCTCCCGCGCCGAGCCAATCACGTGTCGTTGAACAGCTCCTCGTTCTCCAGCAGGCTCCTGGCGACATCGACGAGCGTGCGCCGATTGTTGCGGGCCTGCCGCTGGAGGAGCCGCATCGCCTCCGGCTCGGAAATCCCCTTCTTCTTGACCAGCACCCACTTGGCCTGCTCGACGATCTTGCGGCTCTCCAGCCGTTGCTTGAGATGGCTGATCTCGGTGCTCTGGCTGACGTGATCGAGGAAGCGGCCCCAGGCGACGGAGATGCCCACGCGAAGCTGATCCTGCGTCACCGGCTTGAGGAGATAGCCGAACACGCCCACCTCGTTGCTCGACTCGATGTACTCCTTGTCGGAGTAGGCGGAGAAGATGACCACCGGGATGCTCATCTGGCGGAAGATGACCTCCGCGGCGTCCAGGCCGTTCCGCTTGGGCATGCGGATATCGAGCAGGGCCATGTCGGGTTTGACGGAGGAGCAGAGGCCGACGGCCTCCTCGCCGTCCGCGGCCGGCCCGATCACGGTGTAGCCCAGCTCGCGGAGGCTGGCGGCGAGCCCGCTGGCGACCAGATGCTCGTCGTCGGCGATGAGGATCGTCCGCGGCTGCTCCGGGAAAGACTTGCCGCGCGGCGCGGTCTGGCCGGCCGGGGGGGACTTCGGTCGCGTCTCGTGTTCTGCGCTTCTCGGATTCATCGTGGACACCCGCCTTTCGGACGTGGAGAAAGGTGGGACTGTCCTGGTCCCGCACTCTCGTGCGCCCCCGGGCAGCATTCATTGTAACGCCCCCGGGCCGCCGCGCCGGGCGGGATCGGCCGGATCAGTCCAAAAAGTCGCCCGCGGCAAGGCGCTGAGGCACATACGTCTCGGTCACGTAGGAAATATCCTTGGTGATCAGCGACTCGACTTCCATCTTGAACCCGTTGGACAGCATCCGCTTAATCTCCCGTTTCCAGGCCCTTTTCTCCCTGAACCAGGGGTAATTCATGATCTGCCGGGCCCGGGTGACATCGCGGTCATTGAGGTCGATCTTCACGTCATCGGTCAGCTCGCAGCGATCGTAATCCTCGGCCCGGATGCCGATGAAGCGTGCCTCGGGCACCGCCATCCGCTGGCTCTCGAAGGCGAGGTTGATCGAGCCCTGCTTGATGACGCTGTAGATGTAATGCCCCCAGGGATCGCAATCGAGGAGGCAGTAGACGGGCAGGCCCAGTTCCTCGTGGAGGCGGCGGAGCAGGCGGCGCACGCCGCGCGACGGCTGGCCACCGCCGTGCGTCAGGATGCAGTTGTGCTCGCGCCAGAACTTGTCCTCGTTGAACCGCTGCCAGACGGTGTTCTTCTCGACGTGGAGGACGAAGTCCGCGTCGCATTTCCTGAAGTGGATGACGTCGGGCTCGACGATGGAGGGAATGCTGTAGCCGCCGGAACCCATGCGCCGGCAGTCGATCTCGTCGCCGCTGTCGACGATGGTGATGTTGCCGACCATGTCGCCGCGCTTGTCGGCGTAGACGTGCAGTTCCTCGCGCAGGCTCTCGAGGGCGACTTCGAGATCCTCGAGGATCGTGTCGGATTCGCCCTGATCGTCGAAGGTCTTCTCCTTCGTGCCCTCGATGGTGTGCAGGGCGGCGTAGTACATGCCTCGCAGCGAAGACGTCTTGCCCCGCTCGATGAGATCCTTGCATCCCTTCGCGAGCAGGACGGTCTGCATGAACTTGCGGGCCTGGCCGAAGTTGAACAGGTTCCGCCGCTGCCGGCTGTCGCCCATCTCGATGATGCGCTTGTCCTTGTTGTAGCGCATGTTGCTGACGGTGCGCAGGGGGATGTCCACGAACGGGTCGCGGAGCGCGAGGCTGGATTCGACGATCGACTCGCCCATCGCGCCGATCTGCGCCAGGGTGCGCCGATCGCGGTCCCTGGCGCTGCCGCGTCGGGCGGATCGGCTCGAGGGGCGTCTGCGCTCCGTCGAGGTCTTCGTGGTCTTCTTCTTCCGCGTGGTCGTTTTCTTCGCGGCGGTCTTCGCGGCGGACGTCTTTCTCACCTTTTTCTTGATGAGGACCTTCTTTTTCTTTTTCGCCATGACGGGGTATACCTGGTCGTTCGCGGCGTCTCGGACGGTCACGCGTTGACCGACCCGGGGCGCCTCCCGGGGCCGTTCAGGGCCGTCCGGGGGCCACCGGTAGCATATCGGGTCGCCGGCGTGCGCCGCTGCAGCCGCGGTCCGCCCGCCGCCGCCGCCGTGGGAGGATCGGAGGAACACCGTGTCTTCGACCGAATTGAGCGTTTCTGACAGGGAGTGTCGACCATGACCGAGCCGCGTGAGACCCGCCCGTGGGAGGAGCTGGAGGAGATGGCCGAACGCGGCGACGCCCGCGGGCTGGAGGCCTGTTTTCGGGAGCTGTCGGCGGTCGAAGCCGCCCGGGCCATGTCCCGGCTGGCGCCGCAGATCCGAGGCCGCGTTCTCGCCACGCTCGCCCCACCGGAGGCGGCCGAGCTGATGGAGGCGATCCCCGATCCGCAGGCCGCGGACGTGCTGGCCGAGCTGCCCGCGGCGCGCGCGGCGGCGATCCTCCACGAGATGCCCGGCCACGAGCAGGCCGACCTGATCAGCGAGCTGGGCGGCGAACAGGCCGAGGAGGTGCTGTCGGCGATGGATCCGGCGGAGGCCGGCGAGGCACGCCGCCTCGCCGCCTTCGATTCCGACGTCGCCGGCGGGCTCATGATCACCCAGTACCTCGCCTACCGCCAGTCCGCGCCCATCGAGGAAGTCGTCGGCGACCTCCGCCGCGGCGTCGAGCGCTACTCGGATTACGACGTGCAATACGTCTACGTCGTCTCCGCCGCGGGCGCCCTCACCGGCGTCCTGCCCCTGCGCGACGTGCTGCTGGCCCGCCCCGGCCGGTCTGTGGCGGAACTCATGATCCCCGATCCGCTCGCGGTCGATGAGCAGACCTCTCTGGACGAGCTGGGGGCGTTCTTCGATCGGCACAACTTCATCGGCGTGCCCGTCACCGACGCCGCGGGCCGGCTGGTCGGGGTCGTGCGACGGCACGATGTCAACGAGGCCCGCGCGGGCCGGGCGGGCAGCGACTACCTCAAGGCGCTCGGCATCGTGGGCGGGGAGGAGCTGCGCTCGATGCCCCTCCTGCGCCGCTGCCGCCGCCGTCTGTCCTGGCTGAGCATCAACATCGTCCTGAACATCATCGCGGCGAGCGTGATCGCGGCGTACCAGGAGACGCTCGCCGCGGTGATCGCCCTCGCCGTGTTCCTGCCCATCATCTCCGACATGAGCGGCTGCTCGGGCAACCAGGCGGTGGCGGTGAGCATGCGTGAGCTGACGCTGGGGCTCATCCGTCCGTCGGAGGCCGTCCGGACCTGGCTCAAGGAAGTGACGGTGGGACTGATCAATGGGCTCGTGCTGGGCCTGCTGCTCGGTCTGGCCGCGTATGCCTGGCGGGGCAACGCGTGGCTGGGTCTGGTCGTGGGGGCGGCGATGGCGCTGAACACGATTGTCGCCGTCTCCATCGGCGGCGTTGTCCCGCTGCTGCTGAAGCGGCTGCGCTTCGATCCCGCCCTCGCCTCGGGCCCGATCCTGACCACGGTCACCGACATGTGCGGATTCTTTCTCGTTCTCAGCTTCGCCACGCTGATGCTGTCAAGGCTGACGGGCTAAACTGCGCGGTCAAACTCCCGTCCGGGGCTTCAGCCAACAGACCACAAGCATGAAGATCGCCGTCGTTTATAACCGTGAGAGCCGCAAGGTCATCAACCTCTTCGGTCAGCCCAACCGTGAACGGTACGGCCTGCGGGCCATCGACCGCGTGCTCAAGGCCCTGAAAGGCGGCCGACACCAGGCGGTCGCCTTCGAGGGCGACAAGGACCTCGTCGATCGGCTCGAGCACTTCATGCCCCGCGTGGTGGCCGGGGAGCGGCCGGGCCTGGTCTTCAATCTCTCCTACGGCATCCAGGGCCAGGCTCGCTACGCGCACGTGCCGAGCATTCTGGAAATGGTGGGGATTCCCTACGTCGGCTCGGGCCCGCTCGCCCATTCGATCGCGCTGGACAAGGTGGTCACGAAGATGATCCTCGTCCAGCACGGGATCTCGACCCCCCAGTTCGCGGTCCTCGAGCACGCCGGGGCGGAGATCCCGGACCTGACGTATCCGGTCATCGTCAAGCCCAAGCACGAGGCGGTCTCGTTCGGCATCCAGGTCTGCCACGATCGCGAGCAGGTGATGGAGGCCGCGGGGAAGATCTTCGAGATGTTCGGCCAGGCGGTGCTCGTCGAGCAGTTCATCGAAGGACGGGAGATCAACGTCGGCCTGCTGGGCAACGGCGTCCCCGAGGCCCTGCCGCCGGTGGAGCTTGTCTTCCCGCCGGACGGGCCGACGGTGTATTCCTATGAGGACAAGACGCACCGCTCGGGACGCACCATCGAGCTGCGCTGCCCGGCCCTGATCGACGACGAGCTGGTCGAACAGGCCCGGGAGCTGGCGCGATCGGCCTTTCGCGCCGTCGGCTGCTTCGACTGCTCCCGCGTCGACATGCGGCTGGACGCCGAGGGGCGGCTGTACGTGCTGGAGGTGAACAGCCTGCCCAGCCTCGGGGCGGGCGGATCGTACGTGCGCGCCGCCGCCGAGGTGGGCATGGATTTCAACGGACTGGTGAACCGGCTCGTCGAAGAGGCCAGCGCGCGGTATTTCGGCACCCCCACCCCGCCGACGCCGGGCACGAGGACGACGGACCCCTCGAACGCCGCGTTCGCGTCGCTGACCCGGCGCCGCGACGAGCTGGAAGCCCGCCTCCAGAGCTGGGTCAACCTCTCCAGCCGCACCGCCGATGCGATCGGCCTGCACGCGGCCTCCGATGAGCTGGGCAGGGTGATGCGCACCGCGGGCCTGAGGCCGGTGCCGGAGTATGTCGATGAGCGATCACTTCTGGCGTGGGAGACGGCGGCCGGTCTGGAGGGCGGCACGCTCCTCGTCAGCCACCTCGATGTGCCCGTCCAGGCGAATCTGTCGATGCAGTCGTTCCGGCGCGATCCGGAGCATCTGTATGGGGAAGGAATCGGCACTTCCCGCGCGGCGCTGGTGATGATCGAGTTCGCCCTTCGCGCCTTGCGCAGCGCGCGTCAGTTGCGCAAGCTTCCGCTGGGCGTCGCCGTCTATCTGGATGAAGGTCGCGACGCTCGCTACAGCGCCGAAAAGCTCCGCCAGCTCATGGGCCGGGCGAAGCGTGTCCTCGTCCTCCGCCCCGGCGCGACCGGAGACAAGGTGGTCACCGCCCGGCGAGGGCAGCGCCGATATCGGCTGCGCGTCGACGGCACACCGTTGCGCCCGGGCCGGATCACGAAGCGCGAGGAGCCCCTCGTCTGGCTCGGCCGGCGCCTGGAGCGGATCTCCGCCCTCAGCTCGCGCGAAAAACGCGTTTCGGTCTCGGTCAGCGAGCTGATGACCTCGGCCTTCCCCATGCTCCTGCCGCATCGCCTGTCGTCGGCGGTGCTGATGACCTACACCGACCCCCGCGCCGCCGACGAGGCGGAAGACCAACTGCGCGACATCCTCGGGAAGCGCGGCATGAAATGGGACCTCACCCAGCTCGCCGACCGCCCGCCGATGAAGGAGCGGCGTACGAACAAGGCTCTGCTCAACGGAATCAAGCAGACCGCCGCGCACTGGGAGATCCCGCTCGGGGCCGAATCGTCCGTCTGGCCCTCGGTGGCCGGGCTCGCCCCCGCGAAGACCGCCGTCCTGTGCGGCGTCGGGCCCGTGGCCATGAACCTCTATACCCCGGATGAATGCGTCGAGCGCATCAGCCTCATTCAGCGCACGCTGCTGTTGACGCAGTTCCTGCTCGCCGTCCGGGAGGGAGGCTGAGGTCCGATGGTCCCGCGACGCGAACCGCCGGACACCGAACTGCTCGAACCCGGGCGCGGCGAGCGCGTGCAGCCGCAGCGGGTGGCGTTTTCACGCAACGGGATGGCCTCGACCGCGCATTATCTGGCCACCGATGCCGCGGTCGGCGCGCTGCGCGACGGGGGCAACGCGATCGACGCCGCGGTCGCCGCCGCCTTTGCGCTGGGCGTGTGCGAGCCGCAGGCGTCCGGGCTGGGCGGACAGACGATGATGCTCGTGCACCTCGCCGATCCGCGCCGGACGTTCGCCCTCGACGGCTCCTCGCGCGCCCCCAACCGCGCCACGCCCGAGGAGGTGAATCGCAAGCGGCGACGCGGCTATCGCGCGACGACCGTGCCCAGCACGCCGGCCGTGCTCGGCTACGCGCTGGAGCGTTACGGCACGCTGCCGCTCGATCGCCTGCTCCAACCCTCGATCGCGCTGGCCGAGAACGGTTTCCCGCTCAGCGACCTCCAGCGCGCGCTGATGCGGCGCGAACGGCGTCATCTGCGGGCCCGCAACGCCGCTTCCATCTTCCTCCGCGACGGCCGGCGCGTCCCGCCCGTGGGGGCGATCGTGCGCCAGCCGGCGCTGGCGCACACGCTGCGCCGCCTCGCCGAGGCGGGCGTCGAGGACTTTTACACGGGTGACATCGCCCGCCTCATCCACGAAGACATGGTCCGCAACGACGGCCTGATCCGCGATGATGATCTCGCCCAGATCCCCTGGCCGATCGAGCGGCGCCCGCTCGCCACCCGCTTCCGCGAGATGCGGGTGGTGACGTTCCCCCCGCCCGGCGCGGGGCGGGCGCTGCTGGAGATGCTGCACATCGTCGAGCAGCTTCCGGAGAAGAACTGGATTCCCGACCGCCCGGAAAGCGCGGTGGCGCTGGCGGAGGTCATCCGCCGCGCCGCCATCGATCGCCGCGATCGGCCGTACGATCCGAACTTCTATCCGCAGATCCCGGACAAGACGATGCTCAGCCGCGATTACGCGCGGCAGCAGGCCGTGCGCATCCGCCGGCGCGCCCGCCGTCGCGGCGGGGAGACAACACACCTCTCCGTGATGGACCGCTTCGGCAACGTGGTGGCCCTCACCCAATCGATCGAGCTGGTGTTCGGCGCCTGCGTGGCCACGCCCGAGCTGGGCTTCCTCTACAACAACTACATGACCGCCTTCGATTACGAGGACATCGCGCATCCGTATTCGATGCGTCCCAACGCCGCGCCCTGGGCGAGCGTGGCGCCGACGATCGTCTTCCGCGGACCCCGGCCGTGGCTGGCCATCGGCTCGCCCGGCAGCGAGCGCATCATCTCGGCGATCATGCAGGTGCTCCTGCGCCTGCGCACGCATCGTCCGTTCGAGGCCGTCGCCGCCCCGCGTTTGCACTGCTCGGTCGACGGGCGCGTGTCGCTGGAGGCGTCACGGTTTCGCGATGACATCCCCGAGGCGCTCGGGAAGCACGGATTCACCATCGATCGCCGCGATGCGTACTCGTTCTATCTCGGCTGCGTGCAGCTTGTCCTGCGCGAGCGGCGGGGGTACGTCGGCGTGGCGGACCCGCGGCGCGACGGCTCGGCGGGAGGGCCGCACGCGTGATCCTGCCCCTGCTGGTTTCGGTCCCGCACGCCGGTCTGCGCGTGCCCGATGAGGTTGCCTCGTATTGCATCCTGACCGAGCAGCAGATCATCGAGGACGGCGACGAGGGCGCGGCGGAGATCTACGACTTCCCCGATGCCATCGCGCAGTTCGTTACGACCGACATCGCCCGGGCAATCGTTGATATGAATCGCGCGGAAGACGATTGCCGCGCCGATGGCGTGGTGAAGACGCATACCTGCTGGAATGTGCCGGTTTACGATCCGTTTCCGCCCGATGGTGTCATCGGGCAGTTGCTGGCGCGGCATTACAGGCCCTATCACGCGCGGCTGACCGAATGCAGCGCCGGCGGAGTCAGGCTCGGGGTGGACTGTCACACGATGGCCGCGCTCGGCCCGCCCATCGGGCCCGGCGCGGGCGAGGAGCGGCCGGCCGTCTGCCTCAGCAATGGCGACGGGACCTGCCCGGCGGAATGGCTTGAATCGATGGCGCGATGCTTCGAGCAGGCCTTTGAGCGAGACGTTGCGATCAACGACCCGTTTCGGGGCGGGTATATCATCCGCGCGCATGCCGACGAGTTGCCGTGGATGCAGGTGGAGCTGTCGCGGGCCCCGTTCCTTTCCAATGCCGAGAAGCGGAAGCGCGTCCTGGCAGCGCTGGCGGAGTGGTGCGGGATGACCGGGTGAGGTACGGAGCGGATCGGCGCGACCCGATTCGCGATCGGTCAAGCACCGCCGACTCCCTTCGGTCGCCGGCGGTAGCACCCGCATCCCCACCCGCTCTACTTGCGCCTCGTGTTGCGCTTCTTGCCGCGGCGGCGTGGGGTCTTCTTTGTCTTCTTCCTGCGCTTCGGCGCGCCGTTGCCGCCGAAAAGGGTGTCGGTCTCGAATGCTTCGTCGTCCTCGCCGTTCGTGCCGACCTGGCGGTCCTCGACGATGATGACATCCTGATCGTCGGCGAGTCGGCCGCCGTCGTCAATGACCTTTCCCTCCTCATCAAGCTGGTAGTCGGCTTCCTCGGTCTTGCGCCTCGCCTGCTCGAAGAGGGCCTCGTAGATGCGCCCGGCGTCGGTGCCGGTGATGCCCTCGCAGCCGCGGGCGATCTCGCCGATGTAACGCTCGTAGACGGTGCGCCGCTCCGACTCGCGGCGCATGCGCTTCCGCCTCCGCAGATAGATCCCGAGCTTGCGGCCGCATTCCTGCAGCGCCCGCTTCATCTCCTTGCGGATCTCATCGTAGTCAGCGATCGCCTCCTTGCTTTCGCTCGTGAACGGCACCCACACGCTGGCCATGTGGATCATGATCACCAGCGGCCCGACGGGGAGGCTGTTCTTCGGCTGGCTGAGGTTGTAGTTCCGCCAGCTCGTCTCGATCACGCTCTTGAAGGAACAACAGCCGGACTGCTGGTAGAGCAGCGGGACGCGGTTGGCAAAACGAAGCACGCGCGCCGGCTCCTCGGCGGGAAGCTTCCCGCCGTAGGCGATCGCGACCTCGATCTGGAACGGGTTGCCGCGATAGACGGCCGGCGGGCGGGTGGAGGCGGCGAAGAACTCCGCCTTGACTTCCTTCAACAAACCCGCAAGCAGAGCCCGCGAGCCGATGGGCACCAGGCAGTCGGTGGGCGGGGCGGTGAGCTTCGTTTCCCCGATCGCGTCATACAGCGCTTCCGCCTCCTTGTGCCCGATCTGCTTGACCCAGGTGAGATTGGTCATCCCCGCCTTCCGGCAGATTTCCTTCGCCTTTTGAAGGCCGACCCGGCAGAAGTCGTTCTGGAGGAACGCGCCGACCTTCGTCGCCTGTGTCCGCTCGAGCATCTGGATGAGCGTGCCCAGCTCGATGCCCTTGGGGTGCGGCTTGATCTCCCGCGGCTCCTCGGGCAGCTCATCGACGGCGCGCGGGAACTCGATCGTCTCGTTGGTCGGCGTGATGTAGGTGATCTGCGCGTGCGGGTTGGCGATCGCGGTCTGCTCGAGATACTCGTCGATGGACTGGCGGCCCTTGAGGTAGCGGCCCTCCAGCTCGACGGTGACCTGCGTGCCGTGCCCCTCGGGAAAGAGCGTGTCGTCCTCCGCGTGTTCGCTGTCGTTGACGATCTCCGCCCTGTTCTTCGAGGTGTCCATCCGCAAACGGATCTCGTGGGCGGGCTTCCGCTTCGAGGTCTTGGAGATGATGAGGACCGGCTTGCCCGTGGTCATCAGGCCGTACATCCCCGCGGCGCTGATCCCCATTCCCTGCTGCCCGCGGCTCATCTTCAGGCGGTGGAACTTCGAGCCGTACAGCAGCTTGCCGAAGATGTACTCGATCTGCTTGCGGACGATGCCCGGCCCGTTGTCGCGGACGGTGATCTTGAACCGCGTCTCGCCGAGCTGGAGGACGTGCACGTGGAGGTCGGGGAGGATCTCCGCTTCTTCGCAGGCGTCGAGGGCGTTGTCCACCGCCTCCTTCACCGCCGTCAACATCGCCTTGCGCGGGTTGTCGAACCCCAGCAGGTGGCGGTTCTTGGCGAAGAACTCGCTGACGGAGATCTCCCGCTGCTGTTTGGCCATCGACTCGGCGGTGGCGCGGGAGCGGGTCGTCTTCTTCCCCCCCGTCTTCGCGGATTTGGACGTGCGCTTGGCGATCTTGTGGTCCGGTGGCGTGGCGAGAATGGTCATCGAGCGCCTTCCGTGGCTGAGTGAAACAGTATGAGGCCGCGGCTCGTGCGGTCCAAGGCGCCCGGCCGCACCGTCTCTCATCGGATCTTAGCGGCCGGGTTCCGGAAAGATAATCGCCCCGGAGGGGTGGCACTGCCAGCGACCGAAGGGAGTCGGCAGTGTCAATGGGTGGAGAGCCGCGTGTCACTGCCGGCGACCGACTCCGGCGACCGGCTCCGGGGGCCGACTCCGGGGGCGGGAGTCGACAGTGCATAAGCGCTCGGCATGCACGACTCGCTGCGCTCGCTGTGCATGGCACCCCCCTCCGCGCGCACTCTGTCTGCCTTACGCGCCCGCGACGAGCTTGAGCAGGGCCATGCAGAGGAGGCCGGCGTAGGTGCCGAGGACGTAGCCGGCCACGGCGAGCAGGACGCCGACGGGGGCGAGGGTGGGATGAAAGGCGGAGGCGACGATCGGAGCGCTCGCCGCCCCGCCGATGTTCGCCTGGCTGCCCACCGCGACGAAGAAGATCGGCGCCCGGATCAGCTTGCCCACGAGCAGCAGGATGCCGATGTGGCACGACATCCACACCGCGCCGACCGCAACGAGGATCGGCGCCTCGCGGATCAGGTTGAAGTCCGCATGCGCCCCGATCGACGCGACGAGCAGGTAGAGGAAGACCGAGCCGACCTTCGAGGCGCCGGCGCCCTCGAGCCGGCGGGCGGGCGTGAAGGAAAGGATCATCCCCACCGTGGTGATGAGGATGAACTTCCACGTCGTCGCCGACAGATACGGCGCCCAGACCTCCGGCGCTTCCGGATCGTTCAGCCGCAGCTTCTCCGTCGCCTTCATGTCGACGTAGCCGACCTTGTCGGCGAGCCAGTCGCCGGCGATGAAGGCGAGGTACGCGCCGATGAAGCCGAAGGCGCAGATGATGATGAGGTCGGTGAGGGACGGGATGCGCGAGGTCTTGGCCTGGAACGCCTCGATGCGGCGCTGGAGGTCGTGGATCGCCGAGGCGTCGGCACCGGTCCAGCGGTCGATCTTCTCCTGCTCGCCCGCGGCGTAGAGGAGCACGCCCATCCAGATGTTGGCGATGAACACGTCGACGATGATCATCTTGCCGAACATGTCATCGCTGCACTCGGCGATCTGTCCGAGGGCGACCATATTCGCCCCGCCGCCGATCCAGGAGCCGCAGAGGGCGGTCATGCCCCGCCACGTCTCCTCCGGCACCACGCCCTTGAAGATCAGCAGCGCCAGCGGCCCGCCGATCACCACGCCCAGCGTGCCCGAGAGCAGCATGATCACCGCCTTGGGCCCGAGCCGGAGAATGCCCGGCACGTCCAGGGCGAGAATCAGCAGCAGCAGGCTCGCCGGAAGGAGGAACATCTTGATCCAGTCATACAGCGGCGAGCCGTCCGGCAGCACTCCGAGCGTCGTCAGCGTGGTCGGGACGAAATAACAGAACACGAGTTTGGGGATGATGCCGAACAGTTTCCGCCCCGCGGCCTGCTCGCCGAACCAGAAGATGACCGCGAGCACGGCCAGCAGCACCGCGAGGATGCCGACCGGATGTTCCACCAGCGGCCCGCTCGTCTCCTGCGTCGCCTGCGCGAGGAATCCCTGCATGCACGTGTCTTAGCGGATCGGGGCGGCCGCGTCCACACGGGCGGAGAAACGGGCCCTATTCTTACGGCGATGTCCGGAAGTCTCGTCTCATCGATGCCCGCCGAATACTTCGGCGCCCGGGCGCTCGCGGCGGAGCAGCGGTGGCTGGAAGACCTCCGCCGGCGGTATCACCACCGCCGATTCGTCCCGCCCGATCCGCTGGAGGTGCTCTACGGCTACGGGGATCTGCGTGACCGCGAGATCGTCGCTCTCATCGCCTCGGCGCTGGCCTACGGCAACGTGAAGGCGATGCTGCCGGCCATACGCGGGGTGCTCAAGACGCTCAGCCCTTCGCCGGCCGAGACGCTGCGGTCGGCGCGGCGGGCGAGCCTGCGGCGCGACCTGCGCGGCTTCCGGTACCGCTTCACGACCGGCGATCAGCTCGCGCGCCTGCTCGCCGCGATCGGCATCGTCATCGCCGAGCACGGCCGCCTGGAGGCGTGCTTCGGCGCAAATCTCGATGATGATGATGAGACAATCGTGCCCGCCCTGGGCGCGTTCGTCGAGGCGCTGACGGATGCGGCGGGCGCGCCGTTGCCGCATCTCCTGCCCCACCCGGCCGATGGCAGCGCGTGCAAACGACTGAGTCTCTTTCTGCGCTGGATGGTGAGGCGCGACGCGGTCGATCCCGGCGGGTGGAACTCGATCGGCCGGCACCAGCTCATCATGCCGCTGGACACGCACGTGCATCGCACGGCGTTGAGCCGCGGCTGGACAAGGCGGAGGACGGCCGATCTCGTTGCGGCGATGGAGATCACCGCCTTCCTCCGCGCGATCCGCCCCGATGACCCGCTGCGGTACGACTTCGCGATCACCCGCCCGGGGATCCGGCGGGAGGCCTGAGAGGCCCTGATGGCCTCCTCCGGCCAATCCCGTCAGAGAATCCTTGCCCTGCCGCCGTCCTGCGGTACGCTGAAGGCGGGCGCCATCAACCTCGACGGCTCCAGACCAGGAGGGAAAATATCATGCAACGGTCATTGGCTCAGGTCCTCGCGGGCGCGATGGTCCTTTCCGCCTCGGCGTTCGCGGCCAGGCGCGACGTGATCATCGTCGATTTCCCCGACCCGGCGTACTTCTACCAGAACACCACGTTTGCCGAGTCGGGCGATGTCGGCTTCGTGCCCAGTTATGACAACGATGTGCTCTGGTCGTTCTCGTTCGACACGGGCGCCCTGCTCGACCCGGACGGCCTGCCTCTGCCGGCCCCCGGAACGGCCAGCGACGGCTTCCTCTTCCCGGGCGACCTGCTCGCCATCACCGGCTGGTTCCCGGACCAGGGCGTGTTCGTCGCCGATGTGTCCGACCCGGCCGATCTGCGGCAGCACGGCATCATCCCGTTCGGCAGCAGTGTCAACATCCAGGGCCAGAACATCGAGGTCGACGAGAACGGCGTCATCGGCTACGTCGCGTCCTTCCCGAATGACACGCTCTATTCCTTCAACGTCCAGACCATGACGCTGGAGGATCCCGACGGCCTGGCGCTGCCGGGCAATCCCGACCGCATCGGACTGGCCGGCGATCGGCTGGCGATGGTGGACACCGACAACGGGCGCATCCTCGTCGCCGACGTCTCCGACCCGGCGGACCTCGCCCTGGCGGGGATCATCGACCTCCCGCACGCGGCGAGCTTCGGCTCCAACGACAACATCGTCTTCGCCGATGATGATCGCACCGGCTTTGTTTCCAGCAACGAACGCTACCTGTATTCCTTCGATGTTCTCTCGCTGAGCGTGGTCGATCCCGATGGGCTCCAGTTCGGCACGCAGCAGTTCGGCGATCACATCGCCCGTCACCGGGACCTCATGGCGTGCATCTACTCGCGCGGCCTGACGTTCGTCGACATCTCCGATCCCGCGGACATGATGCTGATCTCCGATGCGAACTTCGGCGGAACGGTCGCTCCGCAGGGCTCGGCGACGGTCGCGTTCAGCAGCGACGGCAGCCGGGCGGCGATTCCCGTCATCTATCCCGACATGCTCGTGTACGCCTTCGACGTCGCCACCGGCGAGCAGATCGCCGACCCGCTGCCGGTGGATGATCAGCCCAACTACCTGATGGTGCGGCCGGACAACGTCGTGGGCGTCCTCTGCTCGGGCAACGAGGCCGACAACATCTGGCTCATCTCCGACCTGCTGCCCGGGATCGGCGACGTGGACGGCGACGGGGACGTGGACACCGCCGATCTGCTGGACCTGCTGGCGGCGTGGGGGGACTGCCCGCCCCCGCCGCAGACGTGCCCGGCCGACCTGGACGGCGACGGGGATGTCGATACCGCCGATCTGCTGGCCCTGCTCGCCAACTGGGGCTGAGCGCGCCCTGCGGTTCGCCTCCTTCCATCGCGGCCGCGTCGGCCCTCCTGACGCCCGGTCGCCTCGCCGGTCGATCTTATCACCGGTGCCGCCTGGTTCGTTGTCACCAACGGACGAGGTGCGGCATCCTCGCCCTCAAAAAGTGACCGCCCGATTCTGGCGATACGGCGGGCCGTGCCGCTAGGATAGCCCACACGCGGCGCCGGCGGTCAGGGACGGTGGGCTCGGCGGCGCTGCGGGTGGGAGGTCCGCCGTTGACCGACATGCCGCCGCGGAGCAAGTGGATCGGGGGGGTGGATGGCCGCACGCCGCTGGCCGACGGCGCGCGGACCATCCTCGAAGCGCGGCTGGCGCCGATTCACCCCCTGCTCACCCTCGCCCACAAACGCCACGAAGAGGACATCGAGTACGTGCATCAGTTGCGTGTCGCCGTCCGCCGCGCCGAGGCGGCGATGCGCGCGTTCCGGCCGTGCTGCCGCGAGAAGAGATGGAAACGCCTCAGCAAGCGGCTCAAGACCATCCGTCGCGCCGCGGGCGGCGCCCGAGAGACCGATGTGCTCGGCGCGAAGCTGGCGGACCGGATCGCCGGGGCCGACGAGGCGGATCGACCCCTGCTCGAATACGCGCTTCAACAGACGCGGCAGGAGCGCAGGAACGCGCAGCAGGATCTGAACGAAGTCGCCGAGCGATATCTCAAGAAGAAGCTGCAGCGGGCGATCGGCAAGCTTCTCGACCGGATCGACGCCCCGGCCCGCGACCGACTGGATCTCCGGTCGAACGGCGCTCCGCCGCCGCGATCGGACGACCTGACACTCCTCGACCTGGCGCTGGTGCGGCTCTCGCAGGGGCTGGGGGCGGTGAAGGAGGCCGCGGCCGCCGATCCCGGCGTCTTCGAGAACCTCCATGCCTTGCGCATCGAATCGAAGGGCCTGCGCTACGCGATGGAGATCTTTGCATCCTGCTTCGATGATCGTTTCCGCAAGGAACTGTATCCCGATTTCAAGGTGCTCCAGGATCACCTGGGTGAGATCAACGACGCCCACGAGATGGCGCTGCGGTTCGATCGCTACGCCGACGAACTGACGCCGGCGTCAGACGGGAATCCCGACGCCGAGCTGGCCGCGGGACTGCATCGCCTCGCGGACGCCGGCCGGGCCGATCGCGACCGGTTGCGGGCCGAGTTCCTCGCCTGGTGGGAGGAGTTCCGGACCAACGGCGTGCTGCGCCGCATCGAGGATTATGTCGAGCTCCCCATGGCCCCCGCCTGAGGGAACGCGCCGGGCGGACGGGCGGCGCCGTCTGCGGGCGCCGGCGAAGCGCTCCGCCTCGCCCGTTCCTGTCCGCCGTGCGAAGAGGTTCGCGTGAGCAGCCCCGCCGATCTTTCACCGACCCGGCCCCGCCGCGTGGCGACGGTGGACGTCGGATCCAACAGCATTCGACTCCTCGTGGCGGAGGTTCGCCCCGACGGCGGCTACCGCGTGGTGGACGAGGAGAAGATCGTCGCCCGCCTCGGCCGGGGCACCGCGCGATCGCGGCGGCTCGAGGAGGCGGCCATGCACGATGCGACACGCGCCATCGCCCGGCTGAGAGCGATCGCCGACGGCTACGACGTCGAGATCCTCCGCGCGGTCACGACCTGCGCCGTGCGCGAGGCGGAGAACCGAGAGGCGTTCCTGAACCGGGTGCGCGACGAGGCGGGACTGGAACTGGAAGTCATCTCGGGCGAGGAGGAAGCACGCTTCGCCTGGCACAGCGTCCGCAACGCGTTCGACATCCACTCCCGCGACGTGGCGATCGTCGACATCGGCGGGGGAAGCACGGAGATCGCCATCGCCTGCCACGGACTTCTCGAGCGGATCAGCTCGATGTCCCTGGGCGCGGTTCGGGTGACGGAGGCGGCGGGCGGCGAGACCGCGCCGCCCGCGCAGCGCCTCCAGTGCATGCGCGACCTGCTCGCCGACGAAATCAGGCGATGCGTGGCCAGGCCCGATCCGGTGCCGGAGGTGATGATCGGGACCGGGGGGACGTTCACCGCCCTCGCCGCGATGGACGTGTGCCGCCGGCGTCCGGGAAACGGCAACGACGAATCGCCGCTGAACGTGCGCGGGCACGAGGTGCGCCGCGCCACCGTTCGACGCCTCCTGGAGCGCCTGAACGCCATGTCGCTCAGGGAGCGACTCACCGTCCCGGGCCTGAGCGAGGATCGCGCGGAGATCATCGCCGCGGGGCTGGCCATCATCGAAGTGGTGATGAAACGGCTCGGCGTCGACACGCTGCAGGTTCACGACCGCGGCATTCGCGACGGCCTGCTGCTGAGCATGCGGGGCGAGCTGTTCCCCGACGCGCGGCGGGAGGCCGCGCCGGGCGAAAGCCCGCCCGACCCGCTCCAGGCCGCCCTGCGCTTCGCCGAACGCTGCAATTATGAGCGTCCGCACTGCACGCACGTGGCGGGGCTGGCCCTGAGCATTCACGATCAGCTTGCGACGCAGCTTCCGCTCCCCTCGACCGTGCTCGGCGATGAGCGCAACCGCCTGATCCTGCACGCCGCGTCGCTTCTGCATGATATCGGCTATCTCGTCAACTATGCGCGCCATCACAAGCACAGCCATCATCTCATCATGCACAGCGACCTGCCGGGCTTCACGCACCGCGAGCTGGAGCTGATGGCGAACGTGGCGCGGTATCATCGGCGGGCACGGCCGAAGAAGCGGCACGCGAACTTCAAGCGACTCGTCTCCGGCGATCGCCGGATCGTGAAGGAGCTGGCCGCGATTCTCCGCATCGCCGACGGCCTCGATCGCGCCCACGCCGGAACCGTCCGGCACGTGCAGGTGAAGGTGCAGCCGCCCACGGCGCTGTTTGTCGCCGAGTCGGACCGGCCCTGCGATGTCGAGCTCTGGGGCGCAACGCGGAAGAGCCGTTTGTTCGAGAAGACCTTTTCGCTCCAGCCCCGGTTCCTGCGCGACGGCGAGGCCGAGGCCGAGCCGATGGGGCCGGAATCCGCCGCCGGCGACGACGCCGACACGGGAACGCTGGAATGACCGACACGTCGCCGATGCGCATCGGATGGATCGGAACGGGCGTGATGGGCGCGTCGATGGCCGGGCATCTTCTGGAGGCCGGTCATCGGATCGCGGTGCATACGCGGACGAAGGAGAAGGCCGAGGCCCTGCTCCGGCGGGGGGCGTGCTGGGCGGGCAGCCCGGGCGAGGCGGCCGACGGGGCCGACCTCGCCGTCTCCATCGTCGGCTACCCGGAGGACGTGGAGGCCGTGCATCTGGGCGCGAAGGGCACGCTGGCCACCGCCCGCCCGCCTCGCGTCATCGTCGATATGACGACCAGCCGGCCGCGCCTGGCCCGACGAATCGCCGAGGCGGCCCGGGAGCGAGGCGTGGGAAGCGTGGACGCCCCCGTCAGCGGGGGAGACGTGGGGGCTCGGGAGGCGACGCTGTCCATCATGATCGGCGGGGCGGAGGCGGATGTCGCCTTCGTGCGGCCCGTCCTGCAGCGCCTCGGCCGGCAGCTCGTCCACCACGGTCCGCCCGGGGCGGGCCAGCACGCGAAGATGGTCAACCAGATCCTCATCGCCACGAACATGATCGGCGTCTGTGAGGGTCTGCTCTATGCCGTCAAGGCCGGGCTCGATCCGCTGAGGGTCATCGAGTCGGTCGGGTCCGGCGCGGCCGGCTCATGGTCGATCACGAATCTCGGGCCGCGAATGGTGCAGAGGGACTTCCAGCCGGGGTTCTATGTCGAGCACTTCCTCAAGGATCTGTCCATCGCCCTGGAGGAATCGAGCCGGATGGGCCTGTCCCTGCCCGGTCTCGCCCTCGCCCGGCAGCTCTACGAGGCGGCGAAGGACCAGGGGCACGGCCGGAAGGGGACCCAGGCGCTGCTCGCCGCGCTGGAGAGGCTCAACGGACTGGACTGATCCCGGCCCCGACCCTCGCCACGCCGGGGCGCAGAAAATCATCTGCACACTTGCCACGGAAGGTCGGGCGGATCACCATTAGGTGGTTTCCGAGAGAGGGGAGCCGGCCGCCGTCTGCCGCTGATGGAGGGACACCGATGCCCGTGCTGATGGAACTGTCTCGCATCTTCATTCGCGAAATGATGGACATGCAGATCATCGAGTTGAGCGAGATCGACGGCGAACGGACGTTCCCCATCGTGGTCGGGCTGCCGGAGGCGTTCGCCATCGAGCGCCGCCTGAAGGGCATCGAGATCCCGCGCCCGCAGACGCACGACCTGCTCGCATCGACGATCCGGCACCTCGGGGGCGAGCTGCGGCAGATCATCATCAACGATCTGGTGGACGGCACGTTCTACGCACGGCTCATCGTCACGCAGGGCGACCAGAACATCGAGATCGATTCGCGCCCGTCCGATGCGATCGCGCTGGGCGTGGCGGAGGACGTGCCGATCTACGTCGCCGAACACGTGCTGGAAGAGACCCAGCAGGACATCGAACCGGAAGAAGGGTTCGAGCCGGGCGGCGAATTCGACCTGGACTGGGAGTGATCGGCAAGCGGCGGCGGATCGGGACGCGGCGCCTGATCCGACCGGGGGTCGGGGCCGTCGCCCCCGTGCTATCATGCCGCCGACGGACGCAAAGGCGAAGGGACGGCCGTAAGGCGACGCCGGTCCATCCGGCCGGGCGCCCGCCGCGCGGCGCGGGAACATGGGACTTTCATCGATCGGCGCGATGCGCATCCGAACGCCTCTGGCACAACGCTACTTCACCGGTGAAGAAGGCATCGGCGGACGACTGAAGGTTCGCGCCGAGGACTTCATCGTCGAGGAGATCCCCCTCTACGAGCCGTGCGGGGAAGGCGAGCATCTCTATCTTCGCGTCGAGAAGACGGACGTCGCCCATGCCGAGCTTATGAGCTGTCTGCGGCGACAGTTCGGCGTCACCGATCGCGCCATCGGCTATGCGGGCATGAAGGACAAGCGCGCCGTCACCCGCCAGTGGGTCTCCATCCATCTCACGGACGAGCCGGCGAGTCTGGACATCGATCACGCGCGGGTCCGCGTCGTCGCGGCCGTCCGGCATCGAAACAAGCTTCGACGCGGCCACCTGCGCGGCAATCGCTTCGACATTCGCCTTCGGGACGTCGATCCGGATCGGGCGCCGCGGGCCCGGCGGATCCTTGAGCGGCTCGAGGAGATCGGCGTCCCGGGGTATTTCGGCTCCCAGCGCTTCGGGTATCGCGGCAACAACCACAAGCTCGGGGCGCTGCTGCTCAATCGGGACTGGGACGGCGTGCTCGCCGAGCTGCTGGGGACGACCGGTTCGCCGTTCCCCGAGCATCAGCGCCGGCGGCGGGAGCTGTTCGACGCCGGCCGACACGAGGAGGCGAGAGCGCTCTGGACCCCCGCCGATCGCGCCGAACTCATCGCCATCAAGAAGCTCTGCACCGGCGCTTCGCCGCGCGAGACCGCCCTCGCCTGCGGCCGCATCGTCCTGCACTTCTGGACCAGCTCGCTCATGTCGGCCGCGTTCAATCGCCTGCTCGATCAGCGCATCGACGCCGGCACGGTCGATCGGCTTCAGGAAGGCGATCTCGCCTGGAAGCACGACAACCGCGCGGTGTTCGCGGTGACCGCCGACGAGCTGGCCACGGGCGAGCTGGCCGGCCGCCTGGCTCGGTTCGAGATCTCTCCCACCGGCCCGTTGTGGGGCGAGGGCATGCCGCGGGCCGGCGGGGCCGTGGACGAGGTCGAGCGCGAGGCCCTCGACGCCACCGGCGTGAGCATGGAAGACCTCGCCGCCTCGCGCTACCGGCCCGACGGCGGGCGCCGGCCGTTCCGCCAGCCCGTCCGCAACGCCCGTATCGACGCCGGCACCGACGAACACGGCCCGTATATCCGGGCCTGCTTCGATCTTCCCCGGGGCACCTACGCCACCATCGCCATGCGCGAAATCACCAAGAGCGATGGAGGGGACACGAGCGATACGCGCGACGGCGACGAGAGCGGCGACGGAGCGTGAACATCGGTCCGGTGCAGCGTCGATTCCGGTGTTCGGATCGTTGACGCGTCAGGCGAGAACGCCGTGCTCGTGCAGGGCCGTCATCATCTGTTCGGCGGTGGGGCGGAAGGGGTCGATCCGTTCAGCCCGCCAGCCCGCGGCCCGCGCGCCGAGGATGTTCTCCTCCAGGTCGTCGAAGAAGAGGATCGACGCGCCGGCCTGCCCGGTGTGCTGCTCGACGGCGCGGTAGCTCGCCTCCTCCGGCTTGCGCAGACCCAGCTCGTGCGAGGCGAGGCGGTTCTTCAACAACTGCAGCGACGGGTAGCGGGGGAGGGTCAGCCAGTGCTCGTGGGTGGTGTTGGAAAGGACGGCGGTGTCCAGCCCCGCCTCGCCGATGCGGCGGATCACGTCGCCCACGCCCTCGTATTCGCCGAGGATCCACGCCTCGTGCACGCGGATGATCTCTTCGGGGCTGTAGAGCCCGCCGGTGGCGTCGCTGAACCGCCGGGCGTACTCATCGCGGCTGAGCCGGCCCCGCTGGTAGAGATCGTTCAGTTCGTTCCAGCCGTCGGAGGGACGATGCAGCAGGTCTCTGCCATCGCGCAGCTCGAGCCCGGCCGCGGCGCAGCCCTCGGCCCACGAGCGGCAGATGCGCAGCAGCACGCCGCCGAGATCGAAGCACACGAGTTGAACGCCTGCCTGGTTCATGCCGGTCCGGCATCCTAGCCGCGCGGCGGGACGACGGCGGCGCCGCGGGGTGCGGGTTCTCGGTATAGCGGGCGGAGACGCCCCGTCAGGCTTCGGGCCGGCCGCGGGCGGCGCTCGTTCACGCGCTGCGCGCGGGGCGGCCCGGGCGGCTCTTCAGCATGCGCTTGCGCTGGAAGAAGTCCTTCAGCAGCCTGGCGCAGCGGTCGGCAAGCACGCCGCCGATCACCTGCACCTCGTGGTTGAGCCGCTTGTCGGTGGGGATCGTGAAGAGCGTTCGGCACGCCCCGGCCTTGGGATCGGACGCCCCGTAGATCACCCGCCCCAGGCGGGCGTTGACCATCGCCCCGGCGCACATGGGGCACGGCTCGAGGGTGACGGCCAGGGAGCAGTCGCTCAGCCGCCACTCCCCGAGGGCGCGGCCGGCGCGGGAGATCGCCAGCAGCTCGGCGTGGGCGACGGGATCATTGGATTTCTCGCGCAGGTTATGGGCCTCGGCGATGATCCGATCGCGCCGGTAGATGACCGCGCCCACCGGGACTTCGTCCATCGCGGCCGCCTTCGAGGCGAGGACGATAGCCCGCTCCATCATCGCGATGTCGATCTCCGTCACATCCGGATGCACGGTCTGGGCAAGACGGAGCTGCGACATCAGACGAATCCTCCTCCGGCGGGTGATGCGGCGTATCCGGGCGGCCGAATCGAGAGAGCGATAACCGCGATGGCCGGCCGGAACCCTCACCGGTCTTCCCCGTCATCGGTCGTATCGGACCGCGAATCGTCCGGGCGCTCCGTTCGCGGCCCGCCTGATTCGGTCTGTGCCGAATCGGACGGCTGATCCGCCTGGGCATTCTGTTTATCGGTTGCGCCGCGCGCACGACGGTCGGGGCGGCGGCCGAAGCGCAGCGATCCGATGCGGCCTTCCGCCACCGCCGAGGCCGGGACGAGCACCACGAGCAGGATGCCCAGCTCGTAGAGCCCGTACAGCGGCAGCAGCATGATGAGCATGGACGCCGCGTCGGCCGGGGTCACGATCGCCGACAGCACGCCGCATATGACGAGGGCGTACTTCCGCTGCGCCCGCAGCCACTGGGGCGTGACCAGCCCCATCCATCCCATGAGCAGGACCACCAGCGGCATCTGGAAGGCGATGACGATCCCCAGCATGAGCACGAGCGTGAAGTTCAGCGCATAACTGACGCGGAACGTCTGCTGGATCTGCCCGCTGCCGAAGGGCGGCACCATCTCCGCCGACACGTTGCCCTTGTCATCCTCCAGGGCGACGTAGAGCCACATCTCGGGCGCCTGGATCCAGACTTCACCCGCCTCCGGCGTCTGCGGCGGGGCGACCCGCACCGGAATGTCCCCCGTTGTCTTGAGCGACTCGAGAATCCGCGGGTCGGGAGCCGGCCCCAGCTCGATGTCCGCCGCGAACATCACCAGCACGTGCAGCATCAGGGGCAGCATCACGAAGTAGAGCAGCGTGAGGCCCGCGAGGGAGAGGATGAAGCTGCCCGGGAAGAGCAGGTAGACGAACCGTCGCTCGTGGTGGTACAGCCCCGGGGCGACGAACAGCCAGCCCTGGAAGATCATCCAGGGCGCGGTGAGCACGATCGCCGCGATCAGGCTCAGCTTCAGCTTCGCCAGCAGGAACTCCGGCGGGCTGAGCACCTGCAGCGCGGTGGGCAGATCGTGGGCCCGCAGCACCTCGTAGACGGGCAGCAGCAGCCATTCCACCAGCGTGTCGCTGAAGAAGAAGATGATGATGAACAGGGGAATCGGGGCGGCGAGGGCGTAGAGCAGCCGACGCCGCAGCTCCTCCAGGTGATCGCCGAAGCTCATCGTGTAGTCGGCCGGTTGGGCGGACGGTCGGGGCATGAATCCTCTACACTGTGCCGGTGTCGCAACACCGAGGCCGGCCGATAACGACGCCGGGACGCCCCCGGCGGGGCCCAAAATAGCCGCTCTTTCCAGACAGGGCGCTCAGCACGGAGCATCCAGAGAAGCAATGGCCCAGCAGCAGCCCACGGAGGAGGGCCTCATCCAGCGAGCCCGCTCCGGTGACCGCCGGGCACAGGAAGACCTCTGGCGCGCCCATCGGCGCTGGGTGGCGGCCATCATCCTGGCCCACCGCCCGCGGGCCGTGGACGTGGACGATCTTATGCAGGAAGCCGCCGTCAAGTTTCTTTCCAAGCTTCCCACGCTCCGCGATCCCGGTGCGTTCCGGCCCTGGCTGCGCCGGATCGTCATCAACCTCTGCCGGGGTGCGGCGCGGGGCCCGAAGCCGCCCCTGCACCTGGCCGACGAGGCCCGCGTCGAGCCGGGCGACACATCCGGCGATCGCGTCACGCCCCCGGCCTCGCCCAGCGGCCCGTCCTCGCAGATCGCCGCCCGGCGCGAGGCGGCCCGGCGCCTGCTCGAGCAGGCCATGACCCTCCCCCCGGAATACCGGGAACCGCTGCTGCTGCGCTGCGTCCGATCCCTGACCTACCAGCAGATCGGCGAGATTCTCGAGCTCCCCGTGACCACCGTCGAGACCCGGCTCGCCCGCGCGCGGCGCATGCTCCGCGACGAGATCGGGCCCGCCCTCGACGACGAACCGGAATAGGCCTCTGCCGTGAACGCAGAGACGATGAGGAAGAAAGGCAACCCAACCGAGTCTGATGTGGGGGATCCACCATGAACCACGCACCATCCAACGCTCCGCCCGACGATCCTCGACCCGAGGACATCAGCGAACTCGATCTGCTCATCAACCGGATCATCGACGGCGAGGCCGGCGAGGCCGATCGCCGGAGGTTCGATGAGCTGGCCCGATCGGAGCCCGATCTCTGGCGCCGCGTGGCGCTGCGCCAGCAGGACGCGATCCTTCTCACCGAGCAGATGGGCGAGGCGACCGCGGGCGCGACCGGCACCGAACTGCCCCGTCGCTGGCTGATGCCCCGACGGCTGAGCTGGCCGCTCGCGCTGGCCGGCTGGGCCGCGGTCATCATCGTCGCCGTCACCTGGTCGCTCTCGGCCCTGGTGGATCGGGAGCTGGCGCCGCGGAACTCGACCCCGATGCCCGTGCAGAACGCGCCGCTCACGGCAGAGGAGCACCTCCAACGCTACCTGGAAGCGCCGTACGTGCTCGCCGACCTCCAGCCGGACGTGCTCGAGGTCGACCAGCTCAGCGACGGCCGGGTGGCGGTCCGCTTCGTGCGCCGCATCGAGGAGATCGCGTTCCTCGATCCGCAGCTTCAGTTGCCCGTCGACGAAGAGGGCGCGCTGACGAAGGACCCGGTGCGGCTGCGCGAGAGCGAGCCGGAGGTCGGCCTGTCCGACTGATGGGGCGAACACGTCAGAGATCAGGCGTCCCCGGCCGTTCAGAGCCGGGTGACGCCCCGCCCCGAGCCGCGCCCCGCCGCGCGGCTTGGTCATTTCCGCCGCCTCGATGCGTCGTCACCCCCTCGATTCGGCCGCGCGGGACAGGGTGCTATACTCAACTTCCTCCCGATGATGACGGAAGCGCATGGCCGGATCACGCGATTATTACGAAGTGCTCGGCGTGAGCCGTGATGCGTCGGCGGACGAGATCCGCAAGGCGTACCGGAAGCTGGCGCGCCGCTATCACCCCGATGTCAACAAGGACTCGGACGCCGCGCAGCGCTTCGCGGAGATCACCGAGGCCTACGACGTGCTCAACGACCCGGAGCGGCGGAAGACCTACGACCAGTTCGGCCACGCCGGCGTGGGGGCCGGCGCCGCCCGCGCCGAGGGAGGGCCCTTCCGGCCCGGCGGGTTCGGCGGCGTCGGCGGTCGCGGCGGGGAAGGCTTCCGGCCCGGCGCTTCACCCTTCGAGGCCGGGGACATCGGCTCCATCTTCGAGGAGATGTTCTCCGCCCGCGGGGGATCGCCCTTCGCCGGCGCCCAGACCCGCCAGGCGCCGCCCATCCGCGGCCGCAACCTCGAACACAGGCTCACCATCAGCTTCCTCACTGCCGCCCGCGGAGGCAAGGAGAGCCTGCGCCTCACCGTCCCCGGCGCGGCCTCGACCCAGACCGTCGATGTCACCATCCCCCCCGGCATCGACACCGGCGCCAAACTGCGGATCAAGGGCAAGGGCCAGCCGGGCTCGCGCGGCGCCCCGCCCGGCGATCTGATTCTGACCATCGAGGTCGGTGCGCATCCGCTGTTCCGGCGCGACGGGCTCGACCTGCTGGTGGACGTTCCCATCACCCTCTCCGAGGCGGGCCTCGGGGCGACGGTCAGCGTCCCCCTCCTCGACGGGGCGGCGGAGATCAAGATCCCCCCCGGCGCCTCCAGCGGCCGCAAGCTGCGAATCAAAGGCAAGGGAATCACGGACGCGAAGGGGCGGAAGGGGGATTTCCTCGCCGTGATCCAGATCGTCGCCCCCGCCGACCTTTCCGGGCGCGGACGCGAACTGCTCAAAGAGCTGGCCGAGGAGTTGAAAAATCCGCGCGAGTCGGGACCATGGGCCGATCGGAGTCGCCGCAACAGAGAATAACTGCCAGCCACGCGCCGGCCGCTCTGGCGGATCACGCCCGGCGCCGAATGGGGAGACCTGAGCCGACGTGTTGAGACGGCAGCATCGATTCTTCCGCAGCGTGCTTCTGGCCTCGGACACGGCGATCATCGCCGCCGCCGCCGTCCTCGCCTATTTCGTGCGCTTCCACCTGCTGGGCCATGTCGGCGCGCAGCCCGAGGATGAGATCGTCACCTATTCGCGCTACGCGATCCCCGTCCTCATGGCCGTGCCCATCATGCTCCTGGCCATGATGTGGGCCGGGCTGTACCGTCCGCGGCGGGACCAGCGTTTCTACCGCGAGGCGTGGGACATCCTGAAGGCGGTGACGGTGGGGGTCGCCCTGACCATCGCCGCCATCACCTTCTTCGCCAAGGTCCTCTTCGACGGACGCGACCCCAGCCGCCTGCAGTACGTCATCTACGCGATCCTCGTTCTCACCATGATCTCAACGTGGCGGTACGGTTTCCGCACCCTCCTTCGCGTCCTGCGCCGGCGCGGCTGGAACCTCCGCCACGTGCTCATCATCGGCACCGGCCGGCTGGGCCAGGTCGTCTGCCGCACGCTGGAGCGCAACACGTGGACGGGCATCAAGCCGCGCGGGTTCGTCTCACATCACGCTTCGACTTCGCGCACCCAATGTGTCGATCGTCCCGTGCTGGGCGGTCTGGAGGATCTGGAGAAGGTCCTCGATGCGCATGAGGTCTCCGGCGTGTTCATCGCCCTGCCCGGCCAGTTGGGCGCGGAGCTGCCCGAGCTCCTCCTGCGGCTGGAGCGCTATCCGCTGGATGTGCGGGTGGTGCCGGACATGAACCCGCGTTATATGCCGCTGAACATGGCGGTGGGCGAGCTGGACGGCATGCCCGTGCTGTCCGTGCGCGAGTCGCCGCTCAGCGGCTGGGGCGGCGTGATGAAGCGCATCCTCGATCTGCTGGGCGGCCTGGCCGCGCTGCTCGTCTTCGCCCTGCCCATGCTCGTCATCGCGCTGATCATTCGCGTCTCCGGCCGCGGCCCGGTCATCTTCCGCCAGGAGCGCATGAGCCTGAACGGCCAGCGGTTCAAGATCTTCAAGTTCCGCACCATGCGGCACGTGGACTCGGAAGCCCAGGCCCTTCGCGATGCGGGCAAGGGGACCGAGGCGTGGACGAAGAGGGATGATGAGCGGATTACGCCCATCGGCCGCTTCCTTCGCCACACGAGCCTCGATGAGCTGCCGCAGTTGTTCAATGTCATCCTCGGCGAGATGTCGCTCGTCGGCCCGCGGCCCGAGCGGCCGGAACTCATCCAGCGCTTCCGCGACGACTGGCGCGGGTACATGCTGCGCCAGAACGTCAAGGCGGGCATCACCGGCTGGGCCCAGGTCAACGGCCTCCGTGGCGATACCAGCCTCCGCAAGCGGCTCCAGTACGATCTCTTCTACATCCGCAACTGGTCGATCATGTTCGACCTGCGGATCCTGTGGATGACGATCTTCCGAGGCTTCGCCCATCCCAACGCGAGTTGAGAAGAAGAGGCATCAAGGCATCGTGGCAGCAAGGCATCAGGATGCGCGCGACGGAGGACGGTGACCGTCAGCCGCTTGCGTCTTCGCCTCAAGCGGGAGCCGCAAAGCGAACAGAATACCTGTTTGATCAGCTCCACCCGGCAAGGAGGGCAAGCAGATCGGCGGTGTCCACCACCCCGTCGCCGTTCACATCCGACGCACAGTTCGCGCACGGCCCCCACTCGGCAAGAAGCTGCAGGAGATCGGCCGTATTGACCACGCCGTCGCCGTTCACATCGCCCATCGGCGTCTCGACTCGGATGACAAACAGCCCGTCGGAAATGTCGCTCATCAGTACGCGATGCGGACCAAGGAAGGGATAGACGCCCCACGCGGCGCCGATTTCGGGCGTGTCATAACTCGCGGCGAACTCGAGCAGTCCGGTCGCGGGATCAACATCATAGATCCGGAGACCGGCGCCGTACCATGAGTTGTACACGCGGTACCCGATCGCGACCTGATTGTGAACACTGCTTGCTTCGTCCGGCGGCAGCGCGACCGAATCCGTGACCTCGAGGGTCACTGAGGACCCGTCATCCTCGATGATGCGATACACGATGATCCCGCCCCCGGTCCGCTCCTCCCCGGTGATGACGAAGCGTCCGTCATCGGTCGGCCAGCAGGAGTGGGTGTTCTCGCCCGGGCCGCTGCCGAGCAACGTCGGCGGCTCCTCGGCGAGGTTGGAAACGTCGTAGATCCGGATCCCGCTGTCCCAGGCGCTGACGTACGCACGATCGCCGATGACGGTGACGTCGTGCACGAACGACGTCCCGACGTCCGTGAGCAACCATCTCAGGTCCGTGATGTCGTTCGCCGGAGGATTGTCCGGATCGAAATCCGTGAGATCCACGATGCCTACGCGCGGCGTGTGACTGTCGGCGAGGTAGAGAAAGCCTTCGTGATAGAACGTGTTGTGAATGAGTGTGAAGTCGTCGATGGCGATGTCAACCAGGCCCACGGGATTCTCCGGGTCGCGCACGTCCACGATGTGCACGCTGTTGCCCGCCCCTTCGAGGCTGATGAACAGAAGGCCGTCGGCAACCTTCACATCCTGCGCCGAGGCGCCCGTGTTCGTGGGCGGGAGGATGTACTCGGCGACCGGCGTCGGGTTGGCCGGGTCGCTGATATCGATGATGTCCACTTCGGACGTGCCGTAGTGACCGAGGTAAACGTACTGGCCGTCCGCCCAGACGTCGGCGTACGAGCCGTCGAAACCATCCCAATGGCCAAGCAGTGAGGTTCCGATGATGTCGCCGACGGCGGGTCCGCTGATCAAGGTGACGACGGTGATGACGAGAGCGCCGAGCCGGTTGAACCGTTTCATATATCCTCCTCATGAGATCCTGAACTCTGAAACAACCTGAAGGGTTGATAGTGAACGAACCGACCATGCGAAGGCAGCATTCCGGATCTGACGGCCGGTGTGGTCGGCCCCGGTTCTCGTCCGCGGTTTCTCCGCCTTCAGGCAGGTCCTGCGTGAAAAAAAAGGAGCCGCGCTCGTGTGGGAGCGCGGCTCCGCAAAGCGAACAGAATACTTCCCTGATGCCGATCAGCCCCACGCGGCGAGGAGGGCAAGCAGATCGGCGGTGTCCACCACGCCGTCGCCGTTCAGATCCGACGGGCAGTCCGGGCAGGGACCCCAGTCGGCGAGCAACTGAAGAAGATCGGCGGTGTTCACCACCCCGTCGCCGTTGACATCGCCGAACACGCCCTGATCGAAGTACAGCGCGCCGATGTCGGCGACCGTGCCGTCCGGATCGAGCGGACTCATCGGATCGCCCGCGTCAATGCACGGTGAACCCTCCATCAGGTTGTAGTCACCGTCCGCCGCGTCGACGAACATCGGGTCGTCATCGATGTTTCCTTCGAGGAAGTTGATGACGGCGTTGTCGTTGGTGACGATCCCCGCCTGACCTCCCTCGAGATTGCAGTAGGAGATGGTCAGCTCGCTCATGACGCCGAACTCGTCGATCTCGATCTCGCCGGCCGAGTCGCCCCAGAAGATGGTGTTGATGATCTCGGGATCGGCCTGGTAACACCACAGCGCGCCGGCCGGCTGGGGGCCGCCGTTGACGGTGGCGGCGTTGTTGCTGAATGTGTTGTTGAGGAGCATGGGATCGGCGTTGAAGAGGGCGAGCCCGCCGCCGTCGCCGTCGGTCCCCACGTTCCCGTTCGCGTCCACCTCGTTGTTCACGATGAGATTGCCCTCCAGCATCGCATCGGTGTTGTCGAGGTACACGCCGCCGCCGCGGGCGGTGGAACTGCTGAATGTGTTGAACACATAGAGGCTGTTACCGGCGATGGTGCTGTCGATGAGTTCCAGTTGGGAATCGACGGCACAGATGCCGCCGCCGTACGCGCTGGGGTTGTTCCCGGCGGAGTTGTCGCTGATCGTACTGCGGTCAACGAGGACGTCGGCGCTTTCGCAATAGAGGCCGCCGCCGAAGTCGCGCGCGTGGTTTGCCCGGAGCGTGCACTGATTCATCGTCAGTTCGGTGTTGCGCACGTACACGGCCCCGCCTCGGTCGAATGGCTCGGCCGCCATCACCTGCCCGTTCTCGACGACGCACCAGCTCATCTCGCTCGCGCTGCTGCCGTCGACGAAGCGGACGCCCTTCCATCCCGGCTCGCCCGGCCCGGGCGGGGTGGCGGCGAACGTGATGGGCTGCTCTTCCGTGCCCTCGGCCAGCAGCGTGCCGTTCACCTCCAGCGCGTACCAGCTCTGGGCGAAAACGGTCACGCCGGGCTCGATGACGAGCGTTTCGCCGCTCGGAACATAGACATCACCTTCCAGCAGATAGGGCGAACCGTCCAGGTCCCACACGCCGGACACCGGACCGGCGGGCACGGGCGTGTCGGAGCGCACGATGGTGATGCGGGCGACCTCGTAGCCTTCCTCGGTGAAGTCGGCGTTGGCGAACATCGTGTCGTCGAGGATCCCGCCGCTTCCGGGCGGCATATAGCCCTCGTGCATGTCGACCACGCCGTCTTCGTCCACGCCGCTGTCCGACTCCATCTGACCGAAGAAGGCCGTGTGCTCGGGCAGCTCGTCGTTGACCTCCGTGCCCGCATCCTTAACGTCGGTGCCGTCGATCATGATGAACGCGCCGAGGAAGTCGCCGTCGCCGTCGAAGATCTGATGCGTCGCCGCCGTGTCGTTGCCGACGAAGGCGTCATTGCTCGGGATCACCATCGATGTGAAGCTGAAGTAGCGGTTCAGGGGATCCGTGCCGTCGAGGATGAAGGTCATCGTCGCGCTCTCGCCCGGCGCGAGCGGGGGGATGCCTTCATCGCTGATCACCGTGGCCTGCGCATTGCCGGCTCCGCTCAGCGCGAACGCTTCGGACAACGGGCCGGTATTGCCGTCCTCGGCGAGACGTTCCAGCTCCGTCGACGCCGGCGCGCCGAGATCGTGCGTGTCGAACGAGCCGTCGTGAAAACCGAGCCAGAAGGGCGTGAGCCAGGTTCCGTTGTCCGGGGCGAGGTTCTCGATGATGACCTTCACTCCGGCCGCGCGGACCGGGACGGCGGCGGCGCTGAGCGCGATGCCGAAGGCAAGTACGTTTCCGAGTCCTGTGCGTGCGTTCATGGTCTGTCTCCGTGCGTTTGTCTCGATGTTCTTCCGGCGATCGGAGGTCGCGTCGCGGCCCGACTTCCATCGGCGCCGCGAGCGCATTGCCGCACGCCGCGCGTGCCGCGGCGCGGGATTTGATGCCGGGGGGCGTGGGATGGCTCAGGGGCCGACCGGCACGCGGCTTCCGATCGCCTTCGATCGGTCATGCATGCGTCGGGCGCGGCGGGCGATCGTCACACAAAACACGTCATGACGCCGTGCCGGAGTCGATCATCTGCTGCATTCGCGCGCGGGCGGACTGGCTCAGACCCTCCTGGAGTGGGACCTCTCCCGTGGCGAACCGCTTCTGCATCTCCGCCCACAGCCGGCGAAGGAAGGCCAGTTGTCTGCGGAACCGCCGACAGGGTGCGCAGATCACCAGATGAAAGCGAAGGGCCCAGCGCTCGCTCGGCGTGAGCTCGCGATCGGCGCCTTCGGCGATGAGGGCCGAGGCCTCGCGGCACTTGAGCGTCAGGATCAGGTTGAGGCTTCGAAAGAACGGCATCGCGGCCCTTGTCTTCCTCTATCGTCGCTTGCCAAACCACGCCAGCTCCAGGCAACGGCGCAGCAGCGCCCTCGCCCGGCTGAGACGGGTGGAGAGATTGGTCGCGGACAGGCCGAGCAGAGCACACACTTTTTCGCCCGCAAGCCCCTGTATTTCGCGGAGTTGGAAGGCCTCGCCCAGCGGGCCCGGCAGCTTCGCCAGGCATCGGCGCAGGGCGTCCCAGAACTCGCTTCGCTGGAGCAGCTCCTCCGGTTGACCGCCCCAGCGCTTTGGCAGGTCGCGCCACTTGCCGTGCGTGCTGAACATCGTGGCGACTGCATCGATGGCCTGCTGCGGGTCTTCGGCGGGCCGCTCGCGGCCCCGCCGGCGGAAATGGTCGCAGATCTTGTGCCGCAGGATGCCGATCAGCCAGGTCCGCTCGGTCGACGCCCCGGTGAAACTGTCCTTCGCCTCGAGGGCGGCGGCGAAGGCCTCCTGCACCCGCTCCTCCGCCGCCTCCCGATCGCCCACCTGCAGCAGGGCATAGCGGAACATGGCGTCGCCGTGCCGCGCCACCCAGTGCGATGGATCGAGTTTCACCTCTTCGCCCATCTGCGCGCTGATCCCTGTCCGCCATGCAGGTTACGCATCGCCGCCTTCGGCAGCCGAACGGCTCAGAACATGGTAGCGGTGGCCGGCGTGCGCGCACACGGAATCGCGCGATGTCGAGCCGGGAAAACCGCCCGGGCCGGGGCGCGGTCCGGAACGCCCTCCGGATGGAAACGTCCGGACGGGATGGCCGGATCCGCGTCCCGGTGACCGGCGGCGAGGCGAAACGACCGACCGGGGCTCTCTCAGGTCCGGCGGCGTCGCGCGCCGACGACTCCGGCAAGCCCGAACAGGGCCAGCCCCGCCGGGGCGGGAATCGTCGGGAATTCCTTCAGAATGAAGCTGACCGGTTCGTCCCCGGAGAGATCGACATCGAGGAACAGCGCGCCCGACTCGGCGCCGGGCGTCCAGATCCCATCCGGCGGAATGCCGGGCCCGCCGTAGAAATCCACGCCGTGGAGCTCGTCGCTGAACTCCATCGTGGTGAACGGCTCATGGCTGAAGTCGGCCGAGTCGGCGGGATTCCACGTCGCCTGCGGCCCCAGCAGCTCCAGGTGAAAATCAATCCAGTGCATGCCGGTGTGATTGAGGATGATCTCATCCGTGATCGCGATCCGGCTCACCGTCTCCTCGTCGGGCGCGACCTGCTCGAAGAGAATCCGGATGGGGGCCGGCAGGCCCGTCACGTCGTCGATCTCCCAGAAGTCGGCGAACTTCTCGATGACGAGCAGGTCGTCGCCCAGGTAGTCGACGCTCAGATCGGCGATGGCATCGTCGAGCACCGTCGCCTGCCAGCCGCCGTCCAGCGGGATGATGAGATCGCCCCGCACGGCGGCGGAGGCGGCGAGCACACACGCGGCCACGATGGTTTGCCTCACGTTCATCGTTCCTTCCCCGTCCTTGCGCGGCGGCTGCGTCTCCGCCGCTGGTTTTCCTTCCCTCCGTCCACCACGGCATCGCACAGCACGGCCGCGCCGCGCCGGCGCCGGCCGCCTCTCTCTTCTGTTTCAGGACTGTGGGCGCCTCCACCCCGGACGCCGCGGACCCGCGCTCGAGGCCGCCGATCCGCATCACTACAGGTCAAACGTAAACGCACAAACGCATCGGGCCAAATCAAATAAGCTCAGTTTAATGAAAAATACGTCGATGAGTTCCGATAACCTGCCGCCGGCCGCGGCTGCTCACCGCATCAGACACGGACCGCACGCGAATCGGCCGGATCCCCGCGGTCAGGGGCATTCGCCCCACGCGCCGAGGAGGGCGAGCAGGTCGGCGGTGTCGGTGTTCCCGTCCCCGTCCACATCGCCCTCCGGCCCGCCCCACGCCCCGAGGAGGTACAACAGGTCCACCGTGTCGACACGGCCGTTGTCATCGAAGTCCGCCGGGCACTCGTCGAGTTGGTACTCGTAGGCGCCCATGTCGACGATGGGCGGCTCGCCGTTTCCGGTGTCTTCAGTATCGGGATCATCGACGAACCGCGGATCGCCGTCGAGGTCGATGGGGAGCGGTTCGTACGTGTCGCCGTCCCCGTCGAGGTCGAACTCATCAGGCGGCACCGCGTCGTTGTCGGCAGCGTCGATGCAGGGCGAGCCCGGCGCGAGGCGGTAATCGCCGTTGTCCGGATCGACGAAGAGGGGATCGATGCTGACATTGCCTTCACCTTCGTAGCCGTACTCGACGCAACTGAAGCTGATGGTCGCGTACCCCTCGATGGGGTTCTCGCCGTTGGCCCAGAGAATGCAGTTGTTGAGATCGGGGCCACCCTGATAGATGTACATCGCGCCGCCCTCTTCCGGGGCCGAGTTGTCGGTGAGGGTGCAGTTGACGAAGGTGGTGTCGTCGTAGTTGTCGTGGTCGGTGGCCCCACCGCGGATGGAGGCGGAGTTGCCGATGAGGGCGCAGTTGACCAGGGTCGGATCGCCGTATCCGGCCCGGAAGCCTCCGCCGCAACTGCCGACGTTGTCGCTGATCACGCAGTTGATGAACATTGACCCGTCGGCCTGGTAGCTGTCCACCGCGCCTCCCATGCCGCCGTTGTTGGCGATGAAAGCGCACTCGACGACGAGCGATGCGCTGTGGCTTTCTCTCAGCCCGCCACCCACGGTGCCCGTATTCCCGGTGAAGGTGCATTCGTTCAGAATCGGGCTGCTGAGCCAGGCAGAGCATCCGCCGCCGGTGTCTGCGGAATTGCCCTGGAACGTACAATTGTGGAGGGCGGGCGCGCCGTCCCGGTCGTAGAAGCCTCCGCCGGTCCCCGCATCGTTCTCCGAGAAGTGGCAGTTGAACAGAACGACTTCATCTCTGAGGCCGTACACGCCGCCGCCTTTGCCGGCGGAATTGGCGATAAACGTCGAATCCGTAAGCGTCGGCGCTCCGCCCAGGGTGTGAAGCCCGCCGCCTTCCTCGGCCGCGTTGTCCTCGAACGTGCACGCCGTCAGGATGCCACGATCCACCGTACCGTACACCGCTCCGCCGCCCAGTTCGGCGACGTTGCCGGCAAACGTACAATCCGTCATCGTCGGATCACCGGCGAAGATATAGACGGCTCCGCCGTTCGCGCCGGCCGTATTCTCGGCGAATGTGCATGCGGCGAAGTTCGGATCGTTGAGGTCAACGTAGACACCTCCGCCGTCGGACGCCGCGGTGTTGGAGGCGATGAGACAGTCGATCAGATCCGTGAAGTCCGAATATCCGCTCAGGTATACACCAGCACCGAGGGTCGCTTGGTTGTCCTCGATGGTGCAGCCCTGGAGGTTTGCGCCGAAGAAGTAGGCATAGACTCCCCCGCCACGATCCGCGGAATTCCCGCTGCATGTGGTGTTGATGAGCGTGCTCAGGTCGCTCCCGTGGAAGATCCCACCGCCGTCGGTGGCGGCGTTTCCGATGCAGATGCAATCTCGCACCTCGACATCGCAGTTCATGTTGATTGCGAGTCCCCCGCCTTCCCCCCCGGCCGTGTTCTGGATGAACCGGCAGTTGACGACGGCGGGCTCATCGCCGTCGCAGTAAAAGCCTCCGCCGTTCTCCTCGGCCGTATTGGCCGAGAAGATGCAGTCGCTGATCTCCGGGCGCCAGTCCATATCGTGGCTGTACAGCCCGCCACCATTGGCAGCGCCGTTTCCGATGAATGTGCACCCGCTCACGAGCGCGTCCTCGATGTTACCCAGCGTGAGACCGCCCCCCTCCGGCGCGTTGTTGTTCAGGAACGTCGAATCGGTCATGCTCATCCACGCGCCGCCGAGGTGCGCGCCTCCGCCGGAGACGGCCGCGACGTTGTCGGTGAACGTGCAACGCGTGATGGTCGAGTCGTATGCGCCGAAGACGAGGCCGGCGCCGTAGTCGGCCCGGTTGTTCGTGAACGCGCAGTCGCTGACGGCTGAATGTCCGCCGCCATCCACCATGCCGCCGCCGGACCGCGCGGCTGTGTTGGCGATGAACGAGCAGCCACGTACGGTGGCCGCGGCCGGGTAGACCATGGTCATCCCGGCGCCGTAGTCGTGCGGGTCTTC
>JAXHTH010000139.1:0-10872 GCA_034211115.1 Planctomycetota bacterium
ATCGTCGCCCTGATCTGCCTCTTCTCGCTGGCCCTGTGGCCCAATCTCGTCACCGCGTCGAACGCGGTCGAGAACAGCCTGACCATCGGCCGGGCGGCCTCGAGCGAGAAGACGCTTTCGATCATGCTCATCATCGCCATCATCGGCATGCCCCTCGTGCTCACCTACACCGCCGCGATCTACTGGACGTTCCGGGGGAAGGTGGAGATCGGCGAGCAGAGCTATTGAGCGGGAGGTGACTGGTGATTGGGTTTTCGTTCCTGGTTCACGTTCACTGACGCCCGCCATGCGCGAAACGTGACCGACCAGGGCTTGCCTCTTCGCATCTCGATCGGCTTCCGCCGAATGATCCGCAGGCGAACGGCGACGGCGCAAACATCAAAACGTCCAAACGTCGGAACGTCGAAACGTCGAGATGTTAAAGCAGAAGGCGACAACCGCGGCCTGACCAGGCCGCGGATTTGATTGCCGTCGCGCCATTTCGCCCGCATCGCGAAGAATCAGGTAATCGACCTGCCCAGCGGCGGGATGGGGCGCGTCTGAAGCGGGGGCAGCGCCGCCTCGAGCCGGCCGCGCACGTTCGGCCAGAGAATGATCGCTTCGACGATCATCCACGCCTCCAGGGCCAGCGTCGCCAGCGCGACGACGACCAGCGCCCAGTTCGGCGTCTCCTGGAAGAACCACCCCGGTCGGTCACCGGCGTTGGAGACGAAGAGCTGCCAGATCATCGCCCAGGCGGGCATGAGAAGCATGAACACCATCGGCGCGACGATGAACCACACCGGCAGCCGGCGCCGCCACAGCCAGAAGCCGATGACGAGAAAGGCCAGCCCGCCCAGCAGTTGATTGGTTGCGCCGAACATGGGCCAGAGGATCAGCCCGCCCGAGCCGGCCGTCTGCCACGTCCACGCCTGCCCCGGCGCGGCGAGCGAGGCGAGCAGCCCCGCCACGACGACACCGAAGATCGTCGACGCGTGCTTGTTCCGCAGCCAGCCGAGGGGATTGAGGGCATGCGCCTCGCGCGGCGCCGAAACCTCGGCGGAGGCGTCGGCCTCGGCCGGTACGCCCCGACGTGCACTTCGCGAGGAGAAGGTCGAGGCGAGTTCCTGGATGACATACCGCTGCAACCGGCAGGCGGTATCGAGCGTGGTGCCGGCGAAGGAGGCGACGAGCACGCCCATGAGGGCGGCGGCGACGGTCCCGCTCATGCCGGCGGCGCGGAGGAAGTTGGCCGCCCCGTCCACGAAGGCGGCGATCTTGCTGCCCAGCCCGCCCGCGGCGACCCACGAACCGTACCGGCTCGCCCACGCCTCCTGCCCCGTGAGCACGCCGCCCTCGGGACCGGCCAAGCCCAGCCCAAGCCCCGCGGCGCAGGCGAGAATCACCAGCGTCGCGAGGAAACCCTCCGTGAGCATCGACCCGTAGCCGACGAACTGCGCATCCGGCTCGCGGCGGAGTTGCTTGCTCGACGTGCCGCTGCTCACCAGGCAATGAAACCCGCTGATGGCGCCGCACGCGACGGTCACGAACAGGAACGGGAAGATGACCGGCGCTCCTCGCGGAGCCCATTGCGCCACCGGCGCCGCCAGCGCCAGTTCCGGCCGGGCCGCGCCCTCCGCCGGCGGCGCCCCGCCGATCAGCGCCGCCACGACCAGGCCCAGCAGGATCAGACCCAGCGCCGTGAGCAGTTGCAGGCTGTTGATGAAATCACGCGGCTGGAGCAGCAGCCAGACCGGGAGCACCGACGCCACGTACGAATAGGCCAGCAGCACGACCACCCAGGTGAAGTTCGACCAGCCGGCCAGCGCGGCGTTGAACGCGTGCAGCGGGCCCCAGTCGCCGAAGATCACCGAGAGGTACATGATCGCCAGGGCGATGAGGGAGGGAATCACCAGACCCATGCCCTTCCGGTGCAGCCACAACCCGATCAGCACCGCCAGCGGAATCTGCACCAGGCACGGGAAGATCGAGGATGGATACTGCCTGAACACCGCGGCGATCACCAGGCCGAAGATCGCCAGCACGATCGTCAGCGTCATGAACAGCACGAACAGGAAGAGCAGTCGCACGCGCCGATTGAGCACGCGGCCGGCGATGTCGCCCACCGTCTGACCGCGGTTGCGCAGCGACACGACCAGCGCCCCGAAGTCGTGCACGGCCCCGATGAAGATGGAGCCGAGGAGCACCCAGATGAGGGCGGGCAGCCAGCCCCACATGATCGCGATCGCCGGCCCCACGATCGGGCCCGTCCCCGCGATGGACGTGAAGTGATGGCCGAACACGACCGCCCGCCGCGTGGGCACGTAATCGCGGTCGTCGTTCAGCTCCGCGCTGGGCACGACGGCGTCCGGATCGAGCTTGAACAGACGCCGCGCCAGCCACCGGCCGTAGGTGTGATAGGCGATGAGGTACGCGACGAGCACGCCGATGGCAATGAGCAGTGCGTTCATGGCTCACGGCCCTTCACTGGAGGCACCCGATAGATCGTATCGGCAATCCCGCCCGCGTTCATGGCGGTGACTGCGCGGGGCCGTCGATGCACGAATATGAATATCACGCGCCCGGCAGGAGCGCGCCGCGTCGCCGCAGAGCGTGCGCCGTCGCTCGTCGCCGCCCGCGGCGCATGAAAACCGGCGGGCCTGAACGGACCCGCCGGCGGTTGCGGTCACGATCATCCTGCCGGTGTTCAGCCGGGCGGAGGCGGGACGGCCGGCGGTGCGCCCCCACCCGGCGGCGGCACGGCCGCGGCGGCGATCTGCCCCTTCAGACCCCAGATCTTCACGAGGAAGATGATGAACAGCACCAGGGCGGCGGGCGCGGCGACGTAATTCACGCATGGGACGAACGCCGCCACCCCGCAGATGGCGTACCACAGACCGATCTGCCGCCCGCAGTCGCCCACATCGGTCCGCCCCTGTGCGGCGAAATAGCTCTGGAACGACTCGGGGATCCGCAGGAACACGATGAAGTTCCAGATGATGTTGAAAAGCGGAATGAGGAGGAGGAAGACGAGGCCGGGCGCCATCTTCTGGTGCTCGGCCGGCACGTCCTTGTACGGCAGGTAGATGAGCAGACAGATGAGGATCGAGACGGCGAACGAGATCAAGATGGTGACCACCAGGATCGCGAAGATCATTGCGATGATGCCGGCGGCCTCGGCCGCCTCGGCGTTCTGCTGAGCAAGCATGAGCAGGTGCATGTGGACCATCCTCCCATGAATGGTGCGGGGGCGCGGGGGCGTCGGCGTCACGTCGGCCGGGCCGCTCTGGCCGGAAAACCTACCCGAAGGCCGGCCGCGTCGCAACGAGGGCGGTGAATGCGGCTCGCCGGCCCGCCTCCACGACGCCGCCGCCGCGCTGTATCATGCCTTCGGCAACCCCGTTCCGCTGGAATCCGACATGCCGAGCACGACCTCATCATCCGCCACGCCCGCCGCCCTCGGCGGGTCCCCCGCCGTCACCGCTCCCCAGGAGGAGGCCCTCCGCTGGCCGATCGTCACCGAGGAGGACGAGCAGGCCGTCCTCGAGGTCCTCCGCAGCGGCGACCTGTCCATCAACGAGGTCGTCTTCGCCCTTGAGGAGGACTATCGCTCGTGGCTGGACATGCCCTTCGCCGTGGCCCACAACAACGGCACGGGCGCGATCCACGCCACGCTGCACGCCTTCGGCATCGGCCCCGGCGATGAGGTGATCGTCCCCTCGGCAACCTGGTGGTCCTCGGTCATGCCCATCCTCCACCAGGGCGGGGTGCCCGTCTTCGCCGAGACCGAGGAGCACTGCCTCGGCCTCGACCCGGCCGACGTCGAGCAACGCCTCACCGATCGCACGAAGGCGATCATCGTCGTCCATCTCTTCGGCATGCCCTCCAGGATGGACGAGTTGCTTGATCTCGCGCGCCGGCACGATCTGAAGGTGCTCGAGGACGCCTCGCACGCGCACGGGGCCGTCTACAGGGGGCGGAAGATCGGCACGCTCGGCGATGCCGCCGTCTTCAGCATGCAGGCCAACAAGCTCGCCCCGTCATCCGAGGGCGGCATGTTCCTCACCCGCGACAAGGACCTCTGCGAGAAGGTGATCCGGTACGGCCACTACGAGCGCCTGCTGCCGATGAAGGACTCGCCCCAGCGGCGATTCGCGGCCACCGGCTTCGGCCTCAAGCATCGCATGTCGCCGCTCAGCGCGGCCTTCGCCCGCAGCCAGTTCCGGCACCTGGAGGAGCGCAACCGCCGGCGGAACGAAAACTGCATCCGACTTTCCGAACAACTGGAGAAGCTGGGGTTTCAGACCTTCCTCGCCCCGGAGGGGGTGCAGCGCGTGTACTTCGAGTTCCTCATCCGCTACGACGAGACGGCGACCGGCCTTCCCATCGGCGACCTCGCCCGGGCCCTCCAGGCCGAGGGCGCCCTCGTCGGCGCGCCGCGATACCCCCTGCTGCACCAGCAGCCGATGTTCACCGAGGGCGTCTGGGCCGGGATCGCACGACTCGAGGGCACGGGCATTCCGCTGCGGCAGTACGATCCGCGCGACCTGCCGCGGACGACGGCCGGCAACGCCGCCCTGCTCAAGCTCCCCAGCTTCCCGCAGGCGAGCGCGGAGCTGATCGACCAGTACGCGCATGCCTTCGAGAAGGTCCTCGCCCACGCCGACGATCTGCCACGGGAGACGGCATGAGCGAACGCCCACGCGTCAACGCCCCCACCGCGGAGGAGATCCAGCGTCGCTTCGGCCACCCGCTGGTGCACGTGGCGCGGCCGATCATCCTCGGGGGGATCGGCGTGCTCGGCGCGGTGCGCCGTTTCAAGTGGACCGCCGAGGGCGTCGAGAAGGTGCTCGAACACGATCGCCCGCTCATCTTCGCGTCCAATCACTGCTCGCACGCGGACACCGCCGCCATCCTCGGCACGCTGCCGTTCCTGATCCGCCGGCGCACGTGCGTCGCCGCGGCGCTGGACGTGTTCGGCCCGGCCCAGTACGTGCCGAGAAAGACCTGGCGGTACTTCAAGCGCGAGTGTTTGCAGATCATCGTCGCCGCGGGCTTCCACGCCTTCGCCTTCGATCGCCAGGGACCGCCGCTGCGGTCGCTGCGCACCGCGCTGGAGTTGTCGCGCAACGACTGGAGCCTGCTGCTGTATCCGGAGGGCACGCGGAGCCGGAGCGGGAAGATGGCCCCGTTCAAGCCGGGCATCGGCGTGCTGGCGAAGATGACCGGCCGGCCCGTGATCCCCGTCCACGTCACCGGCGGCCGATCCATCCTCCCCTGCGGGCGCTTCATGCCCCAGCCCGGACACGCGATGGTGCGCTACGGCGATGCGCTGTGGCACCGGCGCGGCGAGTCGCCGGAGGAGTTCACCGCCCGCCTGGAAAGACGCGTCCGTGCCCTCGCCCCCGCCGGCGAGGCGGTCGCCGACGCCGCCGCGATCAAGACCGAACCCTCCCTCGCCACCGCCGCCGGCGGCTCCGCCGACGCGCCGAAGCGCGCGCCGTGAGAGAGCGGCCGGGGCGGCCGGACAGATCAAACCCGACCGCGCCCCGGTGGCTTCAATCGGCCGGAACTTCGCGCTCGGCGAAGTCGATCCTCCTGAACTCCGGATCAGGTCGGCCGGTGACCGCAGTGAACCGCCGACCATCCTCGTCGACGAACCTGTCCATCACGACTCCGTCCCGGCTCAAATGCGCGCGGTAGAACGTTGATGCCAGGGTGTTGCGTCCGTCGTCAACGCGGCGGTGCAGGAATCGAAGCCTGCCCAGTGCGTCGGGGTAATCTGAGTCCGGCTCATCAAGTCCCACCAGAGTGATCTTCCAGCGCCTGCCGTTTTCGTCCGTATAGAGCTCGGGCCAGGGTTCCGCGAGCATCCACTGCACCGCGACGGCGGGCCGTGTCTTCATCTCCTTCAGCGGGTAGAGCACATGCTCGCCTGCCGCAAGATCCTCCGGACGGATCGCGGCAAGAACCAGGGGAGCCGATGTGTCGGCGTTGGTCGGCCGGTTGTCGCGGTTCAGATCGGGCACCGCGTCCGGAAGCGCATTGGAACGGGCGAGGACAAGAAGAAGCTCAGCCCGCTCGTTCCAGTACACGCGGTGGATATGACCGTCGCTCCACAGCGTCGCCAACAGGCTGAGTCTTCCATCGTAAACGCGAAGGACCGACGGCGAGAAATCGCGATGGGGCAGGGCAACGACAATCTCCTTTCCGGGCCGACCGGGCCAGATGTCCGCGATGACCGAATCGTTGAGCGGCCACGCGACCTCTTCCGTCACCTGCGGATCGATCCAGGCGGCGCCCGGGACCCGAAGCTCGTGTCTGCGGTCAATGACCCCGGCATCGGAGAAGAGGATGATGTCCCCGTGGCGGTCGACGATAGCGCGTTCCGCCGTCTGCACGAACTGCCCCGCATCGCAGACGAGCACGTTGCGCGCCTCGGGGTTGTCGACGAGATTCGCCGGGAACCGGTCGAAGGCGCGCACCCTCAGCCAGCCCGTCTTCTGGCTTGACAGCAGGGCCTGCATGGCCCGTGGCAGCTTCGTGGCCTCGTTGAGGCGGAGGGCGAACCACGTGCTCGCCGCCGTCCCCGCCGCCAGCACGAGAAACAGGGCCGCCACCGCCCCGACCAGCGTCCGGTTGCGCCGCACGAACAGGCGCAGGTGATACACCGCGCTGGGGGGTCGGGCCGCGATCGGCTCGCCGCGCAGATACCGGCGAATGTCCCCGGCCAGCTCCGCCGCGGACCGGTAGCGCCGCCCCGGCTCCTTCTCCATCGCCTTCAGCGCGATCGTCTCGACGTCACCGCCCAGCATGCGGTCCACGCTGCTGGGGCGCGCCGGCGGCTGTTCCCGGATCACCCGCGCCGCCTCGTGGAGCGCCACCCCCGTCAGGTCGTAGGGAAGCCGGTCGCAGAGCAGCTCGTAGAGCACCACCCCCAGCGCGAAGACATCGCTGCGCACATCCACGTTCGTGGGATCCGCGGCGCACTGCTCGGGGCTCATGTATTGCAGCGTCCCGATCAGGTGCCGCACGTCCGTTCCGGCCGTGGTCAGCGCGAGATCCGAATCGGTGGCGCGGGCCACGCCGAAGTCGATGATCTTCGGCTCGCCCTCCGCATCCACGAGGATGTTCCCCGGCTTCAGGTCGCGGTGGATGATGCCCTTCTGATGCCCGTGATGCACGGCATCGCACACGCGGGCGAAGAGCTCCAGTCGCTGCGGTAGGTCAAGTTGCTCCGCCTGCGCGTACTCCGTGATCGTCCGCGCGTGGGGGACGTACTCCATGATGAAGTATGGAATCCCGCCGAGGCCTTCATCGTGAGTCCCGGTTTCGTAGACCTGCGCAATGTTGGGATGGCGCAGGGAGGCGAGGATCTGTGACTCGAACTCGAAGCGCCGTGTCGACGACGGAGAGGCGGCGCCGGCCTTCATGAACTTGACCGCCACCTCCCGACGCGGGCTCTCCTGCTCGGCCAGATACACCGTGCTCATCCCGCCGAAGCCGATGATGCTCTTGAGCGTGCAGCCGCCGATCTTCCGGCCGATCAGGAAGGTGGCCGAATCGTGCTCGCCCCCGCGCCCGGGAAACTCGACGGCGGGTGTATCAAGAGGATTCTGCCCGGCCTCGTGGTGGGAAAGAAGCGATTCGACCTCGCGCAACAGGTCCGGCTCGCCCTCGCAGGCACGCTCCAGAAAGGCGCGCCGCTGCCGGGGATCGCGCTCCAGAGCCGATTCAAAAAGCTCCTGCACGCGGCTCCACTGGTCGACCGCCATGGCTCTGCCTTTCAATCGCCGGACGGGGCGAGGTCGTCCAGTTCCCGCCTCAACCACGCCCGGGCGAACGTCCATTCTTTGTTGACGAGGCGCGGCGAGATTCCCATGGCCTGCGCCGTCTCCTGCACCGTCAGGCCGGCGAAGTAGCGTAACGTCACCACCCGGCCCTTGCGCGGATCGCGCGCTTCCAGTTTCGTCAGCACTTCGTCAAGGGCCAGCACGTCGGCGGTCGGCGCCTCGTTGATCAGTGCGACCTCGCCCAGCGGGATGCGCTGATGTCCCCCGCCCCGCTTGCGCTGGCCGCGGCGGCGGGCGCGCTCCACGAGGATCCGCCGCATGGCTTCGGCGGCGGCGGCGTAGAAGTGCCCGCGGCCGTCCCACCGCTCATCCGGTTCGCCGCCCAGCCGCAGGTAGGCCTCGTGGACAAGGGCGGTGGCGGTCAGCGTCTGCCCGACGGGCTCGTTCATCATGTGGAAATGGGCAAGCTTGCGGAGCTCGTCGTAGACGAGCGAGAGCAGGTCGTCGGAGACGCCGGCGCCGCCATCCCCCTTCTCGGCAGGGACTTGCGTCCGGTTGTGGGGCGACTGCTCCCCCATATTGCCCGGCACCTCCAGACTGAAGCCCGAAAAAGCGTGCGCGATCGTTGCCGCATTTTCGCATGTTCATGTCCGGAATGCAAGCTTCTTCTGCAGGGCTCCCTCTGTGCGGGGTTGATGCATCTATCAGTGCCGCCGGCGCAGTCGCGACCGCCAGCGTGGATGGACCGTGAACAGGAAAGGAAAGACATGTCGGAGCTGATGAAACAGGTAGTGGGTATCTGCGCGATCTGCGGCACGCTCTCCGCTGGTTCGGTCGTTGCCAGCGAGGGTCAGTTGTTCGCCGAACATGTCACCTACCCGACGGGTGACAGACCACAGATGCCGGCGATCGGCAATATGGATGGAGACACACTCCCCGATGTCGTCGTCGCCAACAACTGGGGCGACAGCGTCTGGGTGTTCTGGAACGACAACCGAGGCGCCTTCGACAGCTACGTCGAATGCGGCACCGGAGACGCGCCGTTATGGGTTGCGCTTGGAGACCTGGATGCTGATGGGGATCTGGATATGGCAGTTGCGAATTACTGGGGCGACAAGGTCTCGGTGATTATGAACAACGGCGACAGGACATTCGGCGAGCAGGTCACGTACGATGCAGGTACTTCCCCGTACTCCCTGTCCATCGCCGACCTCAATGGGGACGGCCATCCCGACATCGCCGTCGCGAACGCCGGTAGCGACAACGTCTCAATCCTGCTGAACAACGGCGATGGCAGCTTCGAACTGCACAACACGTATTCAACTGGCGACGGACCTGTTTCCGTCGACGCCGCCGATCTTGACGACGATGGGGATCTCGACCTCGCCGTCGCGAATCACTACGAAGGCACCGTGCTGATTCTCCTGAACCACGGTGACGGCACGTTCGAGACGGGCCAGACGAAGGAGGTCGGCACCGGACCTGACATGACTGTCGCGGCTGACCTGGACTCCGACTCCGATCCCGATCTCGCACTTGTCAACGTCAATGATGAGACGGTCTCCATATTGTTCAATTACGGAGACGCGACCTTCGACGATCAGGTCGTCTACGCCGTCGGCGACGAGCCTCACGCACTGGCCATCGATGATCTCGACGGCGATGGAGATGTCGATATCGCAACGGCGAACAAGCTGGGCCACAACGTCTCGATCCTCCTCAACAATGGCGGCACCGGCGAGTTCGAGCCGTACGGCGAGTATGCCGTGGGAACGCGTCCCTACGGCATCGCGGCGGCCGATCTGGACGGCGATGTGGACATCGACCTCGTCACCACGAACGCCGACGACGATACCTTCTCTGTGCTTGAAAACCTGGGTCCCGGCGGCCCGGTGCTCTGGGCCGTCGAGGACGGCGGCAACGGGCATTACTACGACCTCGTCGAACATCCGGAGGGCATGAACTGGTACGATGCGCGCGCCGAGGCGAGCGGAACGATCTACGACGGCAGGCGCGGGTACCTCGCGACCATCACATCCGCCGCCGAAAGCGACTTCATCATCGACAATCTCCTGGAAGGCTCTCCGTCCAGCTACTACTGGCTTGGCGGGATCCAGCCCGACGGGAGCGAGGAACCCGATGGGGGGTGGACCTGGATCACGGGCGAGGAATGGGATTACGCGAACTGGGACGCCGGAGAGCCGAACAACAACCAGGGATACGAGAACGTGGTGCATGTGTACGGCGCCGGAATGGACTTCGGCTACTGGAACGACGTCGACGGTTCGACCGAAGGCGGCGAAGATCCGTACGGCGGTTATGTCATCGAGTACGAGGGTTTTGTCAACCCGAGCAACAATCACACGTATTACCTGATCGATGAGCAACTCCACGCGCCCGACGCGGAGGATCGGGCCATTGATCGGGGCGGCCATCTGGTCACGATCAACGATGAAGAGGAGAACGACTGGATCGTCGCGACGTTCGGCGGGACTGATCTCTTCTGGATAGGTCTAACGGACAGCGAGGACTACGGCGGCCATGAATCGGATGTCTGGGTCTGGATGAGCGGCGAACCGGTCTCCTATTTGAACTGGGATACGGGCGAGCCGAACGAAGGTCAGGATGGAGATTTCGTGATCATCAACCATGACGTATCCGGGCCAGGAGTGTGGAGCGACGATGTCAACTACGCTCAGCACCTGGGGATCGTGGAAGTCTCATGTGACTCTGATCTCAACGGCGACCGGATCGTAAACACGGGCGATCTGCTCATGCTCCTCGGATGCTGGGGCCTGCCTTGTGGGGATGTAAACGGAGATGGCACCACGAATACCGAAGACCTGCTGACCCTTCTGGGAGACTGGGGCCCATGCCCCTGATCGAGGCGCTTACGCCGTGAACATCGGAGCAGCGCTGTGAAGCGCCGCACCCGGCGGACAAGCCCCGGCCTCTTCCGGGGGGCCGGGGCTTCCTTACGGGTTGACGGATCAGACCGACGTCGAGGGGCCGGCCGGCGCAGTGGAGGCCGGCGCGCGGCATGCCGTCGGCGCTCCTGTCCCTCTTTACCGCAGCAGCGCGAGGATTCTGTCGTATTCGG
>JAXHTH010000140.1:0-9819 GCA_034211115.1 Planctomycetota bacterium
GCCGACACGATCCCAGGTGAAGGCCTCGGCGCGCCGGCGCGCCGCCTCGCCGAGGACGCGCCGCAGTTCACCGTCCGCCGCGAGTGCGCGCAGGGCCTCGATCCAGGCATCCGTGTCGTACGGTTCGCGAATGAGCCCTTCTTCGTCGTTGCGGACCACGCCGCCGGCCCCCATCGGCGAGACGAGCACCGGAAGCCCGAAGGCCAGCGCTTCGTAGGTCACCAGCGGGCTGCCTTCCTCCAGCGAGGGCAGCACGAACAGATCGGCGGACGCGTAGCGGCGGCCGACGTCTTTCACCCGCCCCGGCGCGAACACGTCCGGCCGGTTCAGCGCTTCGGCGCAGCGGTCGGCGATGATCGGCTCGACGGCGCCGCAGAGAACGAGACGGCCCCGCACCCCCGCCCGCGCCCACGCCTCCAGCAGGAGATGGACGCCCTTGCGCACGCACACCGCGCCGACAAAGACGACGGTGATGCCATCATCATCATCCCGACGCGGACGCGCCGAGATATCCACGTGGCGCCGATCCCAGCCGTAGCTCGTCTCGATGATGCGCGGCGGGGCAATACCTTCGGCCGCGAGCGACTCGGTCACCGCCGGGCTGGGCGAGGAAACGAAATCAGACATCGACAGCGACTGCCGTTCGTAGGCGATCGTCTGTTCGGAGATGCGCGTGTCGGGACAGGCGACGCCGAGGCGGTCGTACGCCTCGACGAGAATGTCCCGCGCCGCCTTCACGTGGCAGTTGAACTTCTCGCGAATGATGGGAATGCCGCGCTCGCGCAGCCGTTGGAAGGTCTCCAGCGGGACGGTGCTCCACAGGTAGGCGATGTCGTCGTCCGCGATCGCCGCCTCGAATCGGCGGTACAGCCGCGCCCGGGCGGGGGAGGCGATCAGCCGGAAATGCGGCTCCCACGGGATCGGGAACCGCACGTAGGGAAGGGCGGGACGAAGGAACGGCGCGCGCACCGCCTGTGCCGCGGTGGGCACGTGCATGAACGCCTCCAGTCCCTCGCCCCCGAGATGGCTGCACGTCGACAACGCCGTCCGCGCGATGCCCATGTCCGCGCAGGGGTCCGGAAACAGCATGCGAATCGTTCGGGTCATGAACGGTCGACGTCCATCAGCGGTATTGCGGTGATGCCGGGGTGAGCGGCGCCCGTCGGGCGGGGCGTGATGCGACGCGTGCGTCGGGTCAGCGCGCGCGCGAAGCGTTGAACGGCCGGCAGCCAGTCGTACGCCCCGTCGATGGTGAGACGGAACTCGATCAGCCACGCATCAGGCGACATGCTCAGACGCGGAATGACATCGAGCCCGTCGATCGGCGGGGCAGGTGAAGCGGCGAGAGTGTGGAGAGACGCGTATCCCGCCGCACGCGCCGCTTGGATGAGCTCGGCGTTGCACGCGCCGTGCGGAAAGGCGAAGTCGTCGACGGGCCGGCCCGTGAGACGCTCCAGAACCCGCTTCGATCGGACCAGCTCCTCACGGATGTCTTCGGCGGACAGTTCGGTCAGCGGGCGATGCGTCGCGCCGTGCGAGCCGATGCGGCAGAGCGCCGAGCCGGCCGCCTCCGCAAGCTGCCCCGCGGTCATGATCGGTTCGCCCGCATCGGGATGATCGGCCGCGATACGCCACGGCGGCTTCATTCCCAGACAGTCGGCGGGCACGAAGATCGTGATCGGAATGCGAAGCTCACGCACGATCGGAATCGCGTTGTCCAGGAGGTTCGCGAACGCATCATCGAACGTGACACGGACGCGCGGCGGCGGCGAGGCGGCGCCCCGACTTCGCCTCATCCCCGGGGGATCGATGGCGCGCGACGCGATCAGGCTCATCTGGCGGCGGAACAATGAACGCTGATCCGCCTTCACGCCGTGATAGCAGAGCGTGACGACGCGATGCCGGCGCAACCGGCCGAAGCCGGTCAGCGCCCACCAGAGCACGGCGGCCGCGAGCAGGATGATGCGGACGATCAAACCTCGTCGGGCGTAGATGCTCATGAAGCGCCGACCTGCTCCGGAGAGGCCGTGGTCGAAGTCGCGGCCGTGATCGGCACGGCATGCCGCGCCGGGGCCTGTGCCCGCGCTTGATCCGAGGCGGCGCGCTGCGCAATGTCGCACACCGCCTCTCCGATCGCGCGCATGTGCGCGCCGGTGAGCTGATGATGGATCGGCAGGCCCACAATGGTGTCCTTCAGAGTACACGCTTCCGGGAAGTCATCCCAGGACAGCGCGCGGTGATAGCCGGACCACCAGGGGATGGTGGCGATGCGGCGGGACACCAGTGCCCGACGCCAGAAGTGTCGATCATCCACGCGAACCGGCATCGTCAGCGGGCACACGCCGGGCGGCAGCGCATCGAAAAGCAACCGCACACCCGGCGCATCGGCGATCGCGTCCCGGAGCATGGTGTAGTTCTCGCGGCGACGGGTGATCACGGTCCGCGGGTCGACGGTTTGCAGCAATCCGGCGGTGAGGCGCGAGATGCGGCGCAGCTCGCGCTCGGCGTCGAAGTAATACCGCGCGGGAATATCCGGTCGCGACGGCGGGGGATCATCCGGCCGCGGCCGCGACGCCGCGCCCGGCAGATGCGCCAGCAGCGGATAGGCGCCGAGCGCCGCGGCGCCGTCGACCAAGGCATTCCGAGCGAGCGACAGCGAAGCGCGCAGGATCGTCCGGAAATGAGGCGCCGCCGGCGGGTGGAGCATGCGCGCCTCGCCCCGGCGAAGGACCAGCGCGCCGCCGTCGGGCACGGCCAGCGATTTCTGAAGACTGTAGATCACCGCATCGCCGCTCGCGCCGATCGGATGATCGATCGGCGCGCTGAACAGCGCCAGCGCGGCGTCCTCCAGCAACAGGGTGCCGCGCCGGCGACACCACGCGGCAAGCTCGGAAAGATCCTGCGGCCAGCCGAAGTAGTGCGTGACGTACACGACCCGCGTGCGCTCGGTGGCTCGGCGAGTGAGATCATCCAGATCGATGTCCGCCCGCTCGTCGACGCGATAGGGCACGAGGGTGGCGCCGGTGGCGGCGATGGGATCGATCTCCGCCCCGCAGTTGTAGGAAGGAACGAGCACCTCATCGCCGGGCCCGAGTCCCCACGCGCGGGCGGCGAGGGCGATCGCGGCGCGGCCGGAGTGCGTCAGCACGACCTCGCCGCGCTCGAACCCGGGCCACGGGGGCGGCGCTGCGCCGCCGCGCAGCCACCCGATGAGCTGTTTCGCCGGGCCGCAGCCGGGATGACCGCAATAGACGAGTGTGTCCGTCACAGGCGTGATCGAATCCAGGCGTTGATGAGCGGCCGGCGGGCGGGCGGAAACCGGCGCGCCAGCCGAAGATACCAGAGCCGGTAGTACACGCGATCGAGCAGATCGGCGAGGCGCGTCGCGACGACCGCACGCCGGCGCGATGAGGTCTCGTCGCGCACGAGCAGCATCGAACGAAGATCGTGTTCGACGGCGCCGAGCCGTCGCTTGTACGGATATCGGCCCGGACCGGCTTCGACGCCGCCCACGCCCTCCGAGATCATCGTCTGCAGCATCTGCGCCAGGCCGAGTCGGCCCAGGCCGTGTTCATCCCAGCGCGGATCGATGCGGCGGGCGGAGAGCCGCCAGTGCGCGCGGCGACCGAAAAGAAAACAGTATTCGTCGGAAAGCAGCGTGTCGCCGGCGACGATGCGGCAGAATCGAACGCGTCCTTCCCGCGCCATCGCCGCCACGAGCGACCGGTTGAACTCCAGCGCGCCCGGCCAGTCGGCGAAATGCCCGAGCCGGCCCCGCCCTTGCCACTGCTCTGCGTGCAGGCGCGCGAATCGATCGAACGCGGCGAGGGCGCGATCCGGTTCGCACACCGTCCGCGCGACGGCGCCGTTCTCGCTCCGGAGCCGCGACCAGCCGTGCCGCAGCCGGTAACGCTGCTTCTTGGAAAGCGATCGTTCGTATTCCTCGATGCTCTCGGGAAGCGGAATCGACGCGTACGGGCCGAGGACGCGATCGCGAAGAAGACGGACGTCTTTCCGCGGCCGCCGACAGAACTCGCGGACGGCCCCGCTGCGCGGCGAATCGTCGGCCAGCGGGCCGAAGAGCACGGCATCGCACTCATCCTCGGCGATCAGCCGCCTCATGACGGCCTCGAGCATCGCCCGCGCGTGATCGACATCCAGCGGCGGGTCGCACACCACATGCGTCGAGTCAGAACCGATCAGCCGCGCCAGCCGCAGCGTGACCGGCCCCAGGCGCAGGCGGTCGATGCACATGGGGAGGATCCCGACGAGACGATTGTCCTCCTCGGCGATGAAGATCCGTGCTTCGCGGTCGCCGCCGTAGTGATGCCACCAGACGGCGCACCATTCGTATGAATGATAGATGGGCGAGCCGGCCGATGAGACGAAGGTGTTCCACGCGCGGCGCCGCGGTGCCAGCGATTCGAGCGATGCATGGCATGTGCAACGGAACGCGGCGTGGGGACGTTCGTCGCCGCGCGGCGTGTCAACGCGGATCGGAGACGGGGTTGTTCGAAGCGCGGTCACGGGATCAGGTCTCGGCGTTCAGCCAGTGGAAACGCATGGCCCTGGCGGACTGGGCCGCCTTCGCGCGCGACAGCCGGCCGATGCGCAGGGCCGACCAGAGCGACCACCAGAGCGTGCGAAGCACGGACGAGACGGCGAAGAGCATCTTCGTGGTCAGCCAGGCGGCGAACGAACGATGCTTGCGATGGTATTGCAGCGTGCCCTGCTGTTTGTGCACGTCGGCGTGCGCGCCGATCTGCTCCGTGCTGTTGCCCCCGCCGTGCACGTGGAGGATGCAGGCCTCGGGCGTGAGAACGCACCGTCGGCCCGCGTCCCGGAACCGACGGCACCAATCCGCTTCCTCGGCGTAGAGGAAGAACGCCTCGTCCATCAGTCCCACCTCTTCCAGCGCCTCCCGGCGCACGAGCATGAACATGCCGGAGACGACGTCGACCTCGCGCTCCGAGCGTCGATCCCACGGCCCGTAGGTCGCCCACCCCAGCAGCGGCGCGCGCGGGAAACGGCTGCTCAGCCCGCTCACCCACAGCAGCGTGGTCAGCGGGGAAGGAAAGCGGAAGCACGTGCGTTGAATCACCTCCGGCGCCGTGCGCGCCTGGCACCCCAGTATGCCGATCGTGGGATCGGCCTCCGCGCGGCGAAGCGCGCGGGTCAGCGCGTCGTCCAGCACCACCGTGTCGGGATTGAGCAGGAGCAGGAACCGGCCGCGTGCGGCGCGGAGGCCCTGGTTGTTCGCGGCGGCGAACCCCGCGTTGCGCCCGTTGGCGATGAGATGCACGGAGGGAAACTCGCGCGCGATCATCGCCGCCGACCCGTCCGTCGACGCGTTGTCGACGACGATGAGCTCCAGCCCCAGCGCGCCGCGATTCGCCTCGATCGAGTCGAGGCAGTCGCGAAGCAGATCGCGCGCATTCCAGTTGACGATGATGATCGACAGGTCGGGCACGGGCGCGTCCACGCCGGCGTCGGGCGTGACATCAGAGTCCGATGAAGACGGTGCGTGGGGCATGGTCGGATCAGGCCGCACGGGCGGTACGCAGCGCGAAGAGTTCCCCGAGCGTTCGGATCGTCCATCCGTGATGCTCGGCCGCGTCGAGCATGCGCCGGGTGGCGTCGAGAACGAAGTCGGCGCGCTCGCCGGCGCGGTGGAAATCATGGAGCAGGACCACGCCGCCCCCGTCGCGGCGGGCCCGTTGCGCGGCGCGATCGGGCGCGGGCAGCGTGCGGCGCACGTCGCCGGCCGTGATCGTCCACCAGCCGATCGCCGCCCGCCGCCGACGCAGGGCCACCCAGGCCGGCAGCGTCATCTTGCCGTACGGGGGACGGAAGATCGCATCGCGCTCGATCCAGCGCGCCAGCGCGTCATACCCGCGGTGAATGTCCGCGACCGCGCGCGCCGGCGACGTGCGCCACGGATGCAGATGGTCCTGCGTGTGGCAGCCGACTTCGTGGCCTTCGTCGATCATCGACTCGATCAGCCCGGGGTGCTTCGACGCGCGGCGGCCGGTGAGGAAGAACGTCGCCCGCGCCTCGTGATCGGCGAGCAGGCGCAGCAGGCGGGGCGTGAGTTGCTCACCCGGGCCGTCATCGTAGGTCAGGATAAGCGATCGCGTCGCGCGGCACCGCGATCGGAGGCGCTGCACCGCGCCCCAGCGCGGCGTCATGGGCGCCAGATACCATCCCGCGCCGAGCACGCCCAGCGATCCCATCGTGGCCGTCAGCGACATGAGCATGGTGCGTTCGTTCCCTCCCGCGCGGCTCAGCGTCCGCGCTCCAGTCGGCGCCGCCAGTGCCGTTTGATCCGCTCCGCGAACGAGCCGGATCGATCGAGGCGTTCCAGTGCCCGTTTCGACCATGTCGCGGCGGCGTCGATGCCGAACGCGCAGCCGGCGCGGATCCCGCGGCTGTAGAGGTGGATCGTCCGCTCCTCGCGGCTGTCGGTGCCGAAGACGCGCTTGTATTGGGCATCGCCGAAGGACCAGTCGACCGCTTCGACGCCGTGTTCGCACAGATCGCGAAAGATCCGGGTGATGAGGATGGTGCCCGGCCGGAATGCGCGGAAGTCCGGCCGGTAGCCGGTCCCCCACGCCGTCCAGCGGTTGCGGTAGCAGAGTCCGCTGTGGAAGGCGATCGGTTCATCACCCGCGACGAGAAGATAGCATCGCAGCCATCCCCGTTCGGCGAGCCCGCGGAGAAGCCGGCGACGGCTCGCATCGTCGCGGAGACCCGCGCCGAGCCCGGCCTGGTAGGTCTGCGCGGCGAACGTCGCCGCCCTGGCGAGATATCCCGTCACCGCGGGGGCCGCGGTCACGACCTCCAGCCGCAGCGCGCCGCCGCAGTGTTCGCAGAGACGGCGGTCGTACCTGCGGAAGTTCCTTCGATGCGCGCCCTTGTGTCGCTGCATGACCGCGTCGTAGGAACCGCCCTCCAGCGACGTGATCCAGTGTCTGGAAGCGGGCGGGCGGATTATGCGCGCTCCGTCCAGCGCGTCGGCCAGCGGATCGTCCACGGGCAGTTCGTTGAACATGATGTGATCGACGACGCGGCGATCGAGCAGATCGGTCAGGTGCTGCGCCTGGCGGGCGATAATCGTCGTGTTGTCGCCGTGCAACGCGCCGCCGTAGAGAATCTCGAGCACGCGCAGGCGCGGCGTGGGCAGGTGCAGGTAGCCGGCGCGGGCGTTGACGCGGCGCTCGACCGTCCGGCCCACGAGCAGGCCCGATGGATGATTGCGTTCGTTGAACAGCGCCACGTACGGCGTGGCGCCCCCGGGGGCCGCTTCGCAGCTCAGCCGGAGGAAGTCCGGCTCGGGGTTCGGGATCGTCGATCCGCTGCGGCCCAGCAGCGCCGACCATGCCTCCTCGATCGCGCCGAGTTCCCCGGCCGTTTGCGCGACGATGATGGTCGGCGCGCCGACCGGGTCGGGGGCGAGCCGTGCAACGCGATCGGGCGGAAGAGCGCTGACGGTGGGCGTGGCGGTCATGGATGGTGCCATCCGTGTTTCAAAGCATCTGTGCGGGGATCGGGTTGACGCACACGTCGGCGCCCCGATGTCGGCCCGGCCCTGCGCGCGGCGCCGGCGAAGGCCACGCAGCGCGCGGCAGACGCGGCGCAGGCGGCCGTCGGACGGACGCGTCCAGAACCAGCGGTAGACGCGGAGGAGGACGTTGCCTGCCGGCCCACGCGCGGCGGCCATGCGATCGACGGAATGACTGTCGTTGGACCAGAAGCGTTTGTACGCGGCGTCGCCCTGGCCGAAATCGAGCGATGCATACCCTTCATCGCACGCCTGCCGGATCACGTGCCGGGTCAGCAATTGGCCGACGGAGAGATCACGGAAGACGAGATCGAACGCGGTCCACTCGTAATACACGCACGTTTCGTCGAAGGTGGCGATCACGAACGCGGCGTCGCGCCGGTCGAGGCGAAGGATGTGGACGGAGGCGAGCGAAGCGCGGGCGATGTTCTTCAGGAGGGTCCGCCGGCGGGCGTGGGCGAAATCCGCCGCCCCGCGCCGGGCCAGCCAGCTTCGAAGCTGGAGGTCGGCCACGCGCTGCATGACCGCTTCGTTCACCTCCGGGCCGTCGAAACGCTGGATCTCGATGTCGTGATCGCGCCGCGCGATGCGCTCGAGACGCCGGAGATTGTAGCGCGCCTTTTTCGAATGCGCGTGACGCATGTAGGATTCGAACGACGAGCCGAGACGGATGCGGCGGCAGATCGCGCGCCGGGCCCGCGCCGTGCGCCAACCGAGCTCGCCGAGGCGATCGATGAAGCGCCGCGTGTCCGGATCGAGACTCGAGACGTTCTCGAAGAGGATGAGATCGAAGAAGTGATGGTCGTGGCAGGCTTGCGCGAGAACGTCCACCGCCTCGGGACGCGCCTCGTCGACGAGCGCCCCCTGGTAGCCGGGGCGCGCCGCGCCCCAGATCCCGGCCACGCGGGCGCCGAACCGCCGGCGGGCGGCGAGCACGAGCAGGCCGACGAGACGATCCGCCTCCCACGCGGCGACGGCGATCGGCTCGGCCCGGGCCGCGCCCTCCGCCATCCACGCCTCCAGCCAGGGCCTCGACACGTGCGGTGAGCGGGACGAGCTTCGCGCGTGAAGATCATCCCATGCGTCGGCGAGGCGGGCGATCGCCTCCCGACCGGCGCGGATCTCCGCGCGAATCGGCTCGGAGGGTGCGACGTATCGCCGCCGCGCCGCCGCGGGCACGGATGCCATGTCATCTCGTTCCGCACGCCGCGCCGGAGAGGTCGAAACATGTTGCGAGAGTTGTGTCATGACGCGGAATGGCCCTGCCGCGCGCGGGCGAGAAGGTGCTCGGCCCCGGAGAGAAGAAGCTGCCGCGGACGGCGGGGGCGCCGATCGAACGGGCCCGGCGCGTGCACCTCGCGCCCGCCCAGCCCCTGTTTGAAGTGGAACACGCCCGGGTTGGCGTCGGGATCGACGCCGCCGAGGTCGTAAGCGCGGCAGCCGGCCGTGCGGGCGGCGCGGATCGCATGCCACTGAAGCAGGTAGGACGCCTTCGTTCGGCGGCCGGCCGCCCCGGCCGCGCCGAGAAGAAAGACGCAGGTGTCGCCCAGCAGGGACGCGACGTGGCCGGCCACGAGTCGGCCGTTGCGCTCGGCCAGGGTGACGCGCAATCGATCCGCCTCGTCCAGGCGATGTTGCAGGTGCGCATAGAAGGCCGCGTCCAGGTCGACGCGGAACGACTTCGTCTCCCGCAGATCGTCGTGAAGTTCGGCGAACCGGTCGAACAGCGCATTCGAGGTGCCCGTGCGGATCGTCAGCCCCGCGCGCTCGGACTGGTTGAGCCCGTTGCGCCACTTCGCGCGGAAGGCGGCGCGAATCTGCTCCGGCGGCGGGTCCAGGTCGAGAACCATGGTCCGGTAGCCCCCCAGTCGCCGGGCGGAGACGAAACCCGCCTCGGCGAACAACAGCGCCTGCCGGGCGTCCCATTCCGCCGGTCCGATCGGGGGCAGCACGCGGAGCGTCAGCCCGCGCCGGTCGACGTATTCGTCGATCAGGGCGGCGAGGCATCGCTCCAGGTGCGAGGACCAGTCCGCCATCGTCGTCGAGCGGAAGCGCACGAGCGGACCGCCGCGGACATAGGCGATGCCCGCGCCGAGAATGGGGACGGTGTACACGCGCACGCCGGCGAGGCCGAGCGGGCGATCGCCGGCGAGGACGACCCTGTGCTCGGCGGTCGCCCGGCGACGCCGGGCCAGCGCCTCCGTGTACTCCCACGTGTGCTCATAATTGTAATCTTCGCACGCGCGCGCCAGCGCGCG
>JAXHTH010000141.1:0-2630 GCA_034211115.1 Planctomycetota bacterium
CGATCTCCACCGTCTGGAGGGGCGTCAGGCCGTCGATCACGAAGACGATCGCGCAGATGACGATCAGCCACGTATTCACGGACCACATGCGCATCCCCCGCAGGCCGCCGGCGCCGTAGGCGCCGGGCTGGGGCGGCTGTCGCCGGATGTAGTCGCGATCGTAGATGCCCATGCGTAGAGGTTATTCGGATGGACGAACGTGTGCTGGCAAGAGAATCGTCATCTGAGTGAGGGGAGCTTAGCCGCCTTCGCCGCCCTGCTGCCGACGGGCGGTGGCGCGCTTGAGCAGCCCCTTCTCGCGTCGGCTGAGGCTGTCCATCCCCTTTTCCGCGATTTTGTTGAGGATTCGATCCACTTCCGCCGCTTCCTCCTCCGCTGCTTTCTCCCGGCGCCGGCGGCGTCGCTCGGCGCGATCGGGCCCCCGCTTCTTCTGCTTCTTCTCCTTCTTCTCCTCGTCATCGTCACCCCACAGGCTGGCGGCGTATTCATCCGTCCCCCCGCCCATCACCGCCTCCGTCCACTGGAGCTGCTTGAGCGTCAGCCAGCAGGTGATGCCGCCGAAGGCCGCGATCGCGATCAGAATCCACTGGACGAACACCGCGCCGAAGATGAACAGGCCGATCGCTCCGATGTAGCCGGCGTAGACGGCCAGACGCATCGACATGACGTAGCCGAAACGCGGCCAGAGGGCGGCCTGGGCGATGCGCCCCCCGTCCAGCGGGAAGATCGGCAGCAGATTGAACAGCAGCAGGATCAGATTGATGTGGTGAATGAAAAACAGCGCCAGCAGCCACCACGGCTGCCGGCCGTCCGGCAGAAGCGGAAGGTGGGGCATAAGGGGATTGGGGATCGCCGCGCCCCAGCTCTGGCAGATCACGGCCATGACCGGCGCGAGGATGATCAGAATCGCCACGTTCACGGCCGGCCCGCCCACCGCGGTGACCAGATGAGCCTGCCACCGCTGCTCGGGCCGGCAGAAGGCCAGCCCCCCCAGAGGCCACATCAGGATCTCGTCCGCCTCGCCGCCCGTCCGGCGACAGGCGATGCAGTGGCCGAACTCGTGCAGCAGGACGATGCCGAAGAGGCAGCCGAGTTGCAGTGCGGTGAGGGCGAAGCCCAGCGGCGCCGCCTCCGCCGCGTCCGGGCTCGCCAGCGACCGCGCCAGACGGATCACGATGTAGATGAGGAAGACGATGTGGACGCGGACGACGATGCCGATGACCCGTCCCAGCGGGATCGACCAGCTCATGGGGTTGTCGAAGGTGGGGCGCACGCCCTGCCAGTCCCCGCCGGGCCGGCCCATCCGGTCCGCGCCGTCATCGCCGTAATCGCGATCCTGCCAGCTCATGGGGCGTTCCCGGCCAACTGGTTCCACATCAGGACGGCCGCGATCGTCTTCCCGTCGCAGATGCGGCCGTCGGCGATCATCGCCAGCACCTCGACGCACGGCAGCGGCTCGGCCTCGATCTGCTCGCCCGGCTCGAGGTTCTGGCCCACGAAGGCGAGCTTCTCCGCGATGAACGCGTGCAGCTTCTCATCGGCGAAACCGGGCGAGCTGTAAAACGCACCCAGCGGCCTGATCCGCCCCGGTCGATAGCCGGTCTCCTCTTCTAACTCCCGCGCCGCGGCGTGTTGCGGGTCCTCCCCCGCCTCCAGCTTCCCTGCCGGCAGCTCCCACAGCCGATCGTCGACGGCGATGCGGTAGTTGCGGATGAGCACCAGCCGGCCGTCATCCAGGACCGGGACGACCACGACCGCACCGGGATGGCGGACGATCTCCCGCCGGACATCGCGGCCGTGCTCATCGGTGAAGCTGAGCACCTCCACGGAGAACAGCCGCCCGCGGTGAGTGGTTTCGGACTGGACCGGGTCTCTCATCGCTACGATCATACTCGCCCACGGATGACTGAAGATGCGCCTCAGGTCGACTTCCCCCCCGCGGGCCCGCCCGAGCCGATTGTCCGGCTCGTGCACATCACCAAGCGCTTCGGCCGATCGACCGTGCTGCGGGATGTCAGCCTCGAGTTCGCGCGCCGGCGGACGGTTGTCGTCCTCGGCCCCAGCGGGTGCGGCAAGAGCGTGATGCTCAAGCACATCATCGGCCTCATCCGGCCCAGCTCGGGCGAGGTGTGGTTCGAACAGAGCCGCGTCGACGGCCTGAGCGAGGCGAAGCTCGGCCCGATCCGCCGGCAGTTCGGGGTCCTCTTCCAGCACGGCGCCCTGTTCGACTCGCTCTCGGTGCGGCAGAACATCGCCTTCCCGCTCGTCGAGCACACCGATCTCGACCGCGAGGCCCGCCGCGAGCGGGTCCGCCATGTCCTGCGGCTGGTGGGGCTGAGCGAGGTGGAGGAGAAGATGCCGGCCGAGCTGTCCGGGGGGCAGCAGAAGCGGGTGGCCCTCGCTCGCGCGATCGTCCTCGAGCCGAAGGTGATCCTCTACGACGAGCCCACCACCGGCCTCGATCCCATCCGCGCCGATGTCATCAACGAGCTGATTCTGAAACTTCGACGCGAGCTGAACGCCACGAGCATCGTGGTCACGCACGATCTCACCAGCGCGTTCAAGGTCGCCGACGAGATGGTGATGCTCTACGATGGGCGCATCCGGCAATCCCCGCAGGAGGATGCGCC
>JAXHTH010000142.1:0-10151 GCA_034211115.1 Planctomycetota bacterium
TATTGGAGAGGTTACTGATGCTATCGAAAAAATAGCTAGCGGCCATCTCGAAACAAAAGTTCCAGTTACTTATAACGATGAAATTGATAAGCTAGCAATGGGTTTGAACTTAATGGCAGAACAGTTGGAAGAACGGGATAGGCAACTGAGCGATCGAATGCAACAATTAGAGGAAACTCTAGGAAAATTGTCTGCTACTCAAGCCCAATTAATCCAATCGGAGAAAATGTCTAGTTTGGGCCAAATGGTAGCGGGAATTGCCCACGAATTTAACAATCCGGTTAGTTTTATTTATGGCAATGTGGATTACGCTTTTGAATATGTGGATGATTTGCTAGAAGCCATTAAAGTTTACCAGGAAGAATATCCAAATCCCGCGCCGTTAGTGGAGGAGACTATCTCGGATTTAGAATTAGATTTTGTGGTAGAAGATTTGCACAAATTATTAAATTCGATGAAAAATGGCGCGAGAAGGATTCGCGATATAGTTGAGAATTTGAAGACTTTTTCTCGCTTGGACCAAACGGGAATGAAAAAGGTAAATATTCGCGACAATATCGAAGCTACTTTGTCATTTTTACAACATCGCATCCATCCCGAAAAGAGAACAGAAATCGAGATAGTCAAAAAATACGGCAATTTACCTCAAGTTACGGGAAATACCGGTCAGTTAAATCAGGTATTTGCGAATATCATTAATAATGCCATCGATGTATTAGAAATCGAAAATATTGAGAATCCCCAAATTAAAATTACCACGGAAGCGACTGATTTGGGGTCGGTAAAAATCAAAATAGCGGACAACGGACCGGGAATGACTGAAGAAGTTCTAAAACAGGTATTTAATCCTTTTTTTACGACAAAATCTGTGGGTTCGGGTACTGGTTTGGGATTGTCTGTTAGCTATTCTATTGTGGTAGAATATCATCGGGGTAAATTGAGTTGTATTTCTGCCCCGGGGCAGGGAAGCGAGTTTATTATTGAAATCCCCAATTAACAATTAACAATTGATGGTGCGTTACGGCTATCGCCTAACGCACCCTACTAGCTACTGGCATTCATTTTGTGCAGCTTCGCATTTAATTGGTATTAACATCCTGCCGGCACTGCCGAGCCTCGCGGAACATCGCCAGCTCGATGCGACGCATCTCCCGACGCTGCTCGAGCGTGAGATTCAGCGACTCGTGCCATCGCGGCCGGTGCGGGCGCCGTTCGGCGTGCGGCCCGGGTCCGACCATCGGGCCGTACGTCCGCACGCCGTAGGTCGTGCTGAACCCGAGGTTGAACGCGAGGGAAACGATGAGCAGCCACCAGGGCAGCGAATGTCTTGTCGGCCACCATCACATGGTTATTGCTCCGTGTCCTCGATCAGTTCGAGATAACGGGCGCTGACTGAATCGGCGGGGGCGGCGTCGAAGATCTCCGCCACGAGGGCGACCGTCTCATCGGTCTCCTCCGCCTGCGTCGACGTACCGTTCATCCGCAGGGCCAGGAACACGCCCAGCGCCAGCGAGGCGGCGGCCAGCGCCGCCGGTGCCGGCTGGAAGAACTCCCGCCACGCCGAGAACCGATGGGCGGGCGGCGCTTCGGCCGGCAGGGCGGCCAGCGTGCGCTGCACGAAACCCGCCGCCGGCTCGGGGGTCGGCGGCAGATCGAACCGATCGGCGAGGGCGGCGAGGTCGGCGGCGAACCGCCGGCACGCCTCGCACCGGCGAAGATGCCGCTCCGCGGCCGCCCGGCGGGCGTCATCCAGCTCGCCGTCCAGACCGAGGGAAATCAGCTTCTGAACCGTCCGGCATCGCATGAGGGTTCCTTCCATCAGCTTTCAGCACCGCAGGCGGGCGAATCTTGCGGTGCCTGGTCATCTTTTCCCGGCTCGAGGACCTCTCGAAGCCGGCTGCGGGCCCGGAACAGCAGGGATTCCACGGCCGAGATCGAGGTCTCCAGCACCGAGGCGATTTCAGCATACGACAGATCATGGACATGCCGCAGCAGGATCGCCGCCCGCTGATTGGCGGGCAGGCCGTCGATCGCCCGCTGGAGGGCCTCGGCCCGCTCGTGCTCGAGGGCGGCGGCGTCGGGCGGGTCGGCCCGCCCCGCCGAGGCGCCGGCCTCCGGCTCCCCCACCAGCGGCGAGACCGGTTTCCGCCGCCGGCTCCGCTGGTGATTCAGGCACGTGTTGGTGGCGATGCGGAACAGCCAGGTCCTCACCGCCGCCCGCGGTCGGAACGACGGCGCGGCCTTCCACGCCGCGAGAAACACCTGCTGGGCGATATCTTCGGCCGTCGCCCGATCCCCCGTCGAGAGGAACCGATGCGCGAACTGGATGATCGCGCGGTGATGCCGCTCGATCAGCGCGCCGAACGCCTGCCGGTCTCCCTTGCCGGCGGCGAGCAGAAGCGCCGTATCGTCGCGGTCGGGCATGGCCTGTCCCGGCAGTTCAACTGCCCGGGCGACAAAAGATTGCCCTTCACGGGCGGGATTGGGGGAAGATCATCGTCGCGGCGCTGCGTAGAAGCCACCCGATGAAAACCGCATTCCGCCGACAGCCTGGTTCTATCGGACCATCCCACGCCGGGCCGAGACGAGCGATCAGGGCTCCTGATCAGCCCCAGTTTCCGAGGAGGATGAGGAGATCGGCGGTGTTGACGACACCGTCTTCGTTGATGTCCTCGGGGCAGCCGGGGCAGTCGCCCCAGGCGCCGAGCAGGAGCAGCAGATCGGCGGTGTCCACGTCGCCGTCGCCGTCCACGTCGCCCGGCGTGCACGGGAACAACTCGCTCCATTCGTACTCCAGCCGGGGCGTGCGGCCGTAACTGAGCCGCCCGTCGGCCCAGATGGTCAGATCACCACGCCCGCGACAGGCGACGGAGAGCTGCTGGAGGCCGTTGCCGGCGTCGGCCAGCAGATCCCAGTGGCTCTCCATCGTCTTGGGGGTCTCCTCGTCGTAATAGGCATCGGCGCCGAAGTTCTCATCGCCCGGCGTGTAGCTGCCGTCCGTCCACATGTTGGTGGTGATCATGGCCTCGCCGTGATGCCAGTCCGGGTGCGGCGGGCGGAGATGATGAAAGTCCGGCCCGCTCTGCCAGGGCCAGCCGGTCATCACCCCGCCCCACCCCTCCGGGGCGTAGTAGTTCACGAAGCTGCCCGTCATGATCTCGTAGCCGCGCAGCTCATCCCACACGGCGGGCAGGTGCGTGGAAACATCCGGATCGGTCGCGTACGTCAGCGCGTAGCGGGCGGCGACCATCCGCGGCATACGCCCGGCCGTCAGGTCCGCACCGCCGGACTTGTAATCGTGCAGAGACACCAGCGTCCCGAACTCGTTGACGCCCTGCACGAGCGTGATGATCCCCGGCCAGGTGAGGCTCACCCAACGCGGCGAGCCGTTGTCCGGCTCGTAGGCGCACAGCACGTGATGCGTCATCATCGGAATGACCGTCGAGAAATCCAGGCGACGCGTGGACAGGGTCCGGACCGGATCGGCGACGTAGCGCCCCCAGCACGTGTGGCTTCGGCAACCGTACAACCACTCCCCGAGCGTGCACGCCACCTTCACGTCCAGCTCGTCGATGTCCTCTTCCGGGTGGCTGACGGCGAGGCAGTCGACGATGCCGTCGAACTCATCCTCGATCTCCGGAGGCATCCAGACGGTCACGGCCATGAGCTGGCGGAGCGACTCGTACGCCCCGCCGACGTAGGCCTGGACCTGGTTGAGGCCGTCGACCATCGCGTCGCCGAGCAACTCGGCCTGCGCGTGGCCCATTTCGTAGTGCGAGCCCCAGACGCGAAGGACGGTGTATCCCTGGCCCTGGCCGTTGAGGTCCTGGTCGAGGATCTCGCCGTGCTCCGCCGCCGTCACCGGCGTGCTCACGACCAGCAGGATCATCGACAGGGATGCGAGCGCGTGGACGAGGCTTGGGACACGGCAAGGGGCGCAACGGACATGCATGGATCAACTCTCCGGTTCGCGGCAAATCCCGGCCGAAAGGGCGCGGCCGGGGTTCGGAATGGCGATCACTCCCGGTGCTGGATCGGACGGTCGTCTTTTCCATTATGGCAGGCTCCGGCGGGGCGTCCAAGGCAAATCCGCCGGGCCACGGACCGGCCGGAAGAGGGGATGAGGGACGAATACGTACAATGTGGATAGATCTGTCTTGAAACGGCCCCGCTACCATCCTATGCTGCATGCGGCGGGCCCGGCGCCCGTGCACGGCCGCATGCCCCCGCCCGCCGCACACTCTCTGACCACTAACTGACAGGCAGGACCCATGAGCACCGATCATCCCACCACGCCTGAGACGCTGTGCGTCCACGGAGGTCACCGCGAGACGAAGTTCCACCCCGTCGTCGTGCCGATCTACCAGGTGTCGACCTTCGCCTTCGAGGATGTCGATCACGGCGCCGCCCTCTTCGCCGGCACGGGCAAAGGCTACATCTACTCGCGGATGGGCAACCCGACGGTCGAGGCCCTGGAGGACGCGCTGGCCGCCCTCGAGGGCGGACACAAGAGCCTGGCCTGCGGCAGCGGCATGGCCGCCATCAACACCACAATCATGGCCCTCATGAGCGCCGGCGATCACGCCGTCGTCTCCGATGCCGTCTACGGTCCCACCTGCACCCTCTTCGAGTCGATCATGACCCGCTTCGGCATCGAGTCGACGTTCGTCGACGCCTCGGATCTCCAGGCGATCCGCGATGCGATCCAGCCCAACACGAAGATGGTCTACATCGAGACCCCGGGCAACCCGACGCTCGTGATCTCGGACATCAGGGAAGCAGCGCAAATCGCCCACGACTGCGGGGCGCAGCTCGTCGTCGACAACACCTTCATGACGCCCATCCTTCAGCGGCCTCTGGACCTGGGCGCCGATGTCGTCGTCCACAGCCTCACCAAGTTCCTCAACGGTCACGCCGACGTGGTGGGCGGGGCGATCATCGTCCGCGATGAAAAGACCTACCAGTCGTTCCGCAAGGTGCTCAACCAGCTCGGCGGGGTCCTGCCCCCGATGGAGTCCTTCCTCGTCCACCGCGGGCTCAAGACGCTCGCCCTCCGCGTGCAGCGGCAGAGCGAGAGCGGGCTGAAGATCGCCGAGTACCTCGAATCGCATCCGGCCGTCGAATGGGTCCGCTACCCGTTCCTGCCCAGCCATCCCCAGCATGACATCGCGCGAAAGCAGTCCAGCGGCGGCAGCGCGCTGGTGAGCTTCGAGCTCAAGGCGGGTCTCGAGGCGGGCAGGACGGTGATGAACTCCGTGAAGCTCTGCGGCCTCGCCGTCAGCCTCGGCGGGGTGGAGACCCTCATCCAGCACCCCGCGAGCATGACCCACGCGTCCATGGGCGCCGACGCCCGCCGGCGGGCGAACATCACCGACGGCCTCGTCCGCATCTCGGTGGGCATCGAGGATGTGGATGATCTCATCGCCGACCTCGACCAGGCCCTGGCGAAGATCGAGGCCAACGAACCGGCGATGGCCGCGCATTGACCCGCCCCGCCGCGGTGATCACCCGGTCCAGTGCCCGAGGAGCACGAGCAGGTCGGCGGCGTCGACGACGCCATCGTCGTTGATGTCCTCCGGACACGCGCCGCAGAATCCCCACGCCGCGAGCAGCGCGAGCAGATCGTCGCCGTCCACGTCACCGTCCCCGTCGATGTCGCCGGGCCATGACGCATCGCAATCCAGGATCGTCACCGCCACGCCATCGACGCCCGCCTCGACGATGGACGGCTCGCCGAGATCGGAAGCGATGAACCGCACGCGGAAGGCGTCGGTGTTCAGCACGCCCGGCACATCGGCGATACGAAACGACTTCTCGAACCATCCGCCCTCGACCTCATCGCCCCCGGGTCCGACGACTTCGAGCGCCGTCCAGTCCGCCCCGTCGTTGCCGCTGATCTCGACGATGAAGCTGTCATCGTTCGTCTCGCCAAGCGCATTGGAATACCAGCGGGAATACGAGATCATCGCGCCTTCATCGGAGGCGTCGAGGCGCGGTGAGAGAAGGATCGTGCTTCCGCCGTCGATGTCGCTGTTCCCTTCGCGGTTGGCGGTGAGGAAACACGCGCCGGAGTCATCGCCGTCATAGGGCGGATCGCCGCGCCCGCCCCCGCCGAGCGGAACGCCGCGCTCCCACGCGCCGTCGGTCAGCTCGCCGCTGCTGGTGACAGTCCAGCCCGCCTCGTTCTCGAAATCGTCGGTGAACGCATGGTCCACCGCCGTCGCCGCGTAAGCGCGATGTGTCGCGGCCGGCGCGTTGAACGGGTCGGTGATGACGATCCCCTCGATCGTCTCGGCGCTGAAGTAGTACCGGATCGGGGCGGGACACTCGATGGCCGGGAAGATCGCATCGTAGGTCTGCTCGTTGATGACCTGCATGGGGACGGTGATGAACCCCTCGCCGGAATCAACGTGAAGCACACCGCTTCCGGGGGCCGGTTCTCCGCCGTGGTTACCCGTCACCGTGATGCGAACCGAGTCGCCGTCGGGGTCGATCGCCTCGGGAAGACCCTCGGGATAGCCAAATGCGAGCGGCAACCGCGGCGTGCAGACCCCCTGCGGATGATTGAGCGCCCACTGGAGGCCGGGGTGATTGACGCCGGTGCCGCTGTTGCGCCCGCCGAACTCGTTGCACCCGCCGTGCGTGTGAATGCCGATCGCGCGGCCGGTCGCCTCGTCGATGACGGGCGAGCCGGAGTTGCCGCCGGTCGTGTCCGTCTCGTAGGTGAGCTCGGTGTACTCCCAGTCGATGAGCGGGGCCGCGTGCGTCTTCTGCGCGCGGTTCCACGATTCGGGGATCGGCGGGTCTGTCGTGCCGTATCCGGTCACCCGCGCCGTCTCTCCCTCGGCCGGCGGCTGCGACAGCGTGAAATACTCCCCCTGCGCCTCAAACGGCGTCAGACCCGTCTCCGTGTTGGCGAAACAGCCGAAATACGTCCAGTCGCTGCCGCTGCCCATCCCGCCGTTGGTCAGTATCGATGCGGGATCGACGGCATACTGATCCTCCGGCGGCGGATGATTGATGCTGCCGTCACCATCGGACAGCGGCACGTTGAACTCGATGACCTGCAGGCCGGAATCGCCGCAGTGGCCGGCAGTGAGCAGGCAGTGATTGAAGTCATCGATGATCCACGCCGTACACCCGCCGGGAACGCTGCGGCCGATGCGCGGATCGTCGGAGAGGATGCGATCATCGAACGGGCCGCAGATGGAGCGCCCGCCCTCCGGATTCGGCGGGCCCGCCCAGGCGCGGGTCATCACGATGCGGCTCGCGCCCGCGCCGGCATCGGCGATGATCTCCACCAGCAGGTTCGGCCCGTTGAAGTACGCCGAGGTGCTCTGCCACTGTTGAAGCTGGACCGCGTTGAGCGTCTGCACGGCGCCATCGAGCAGCGAAGTGATGCGGAGGATCGTCTCTTCTCCGCCGCGCGGGGGCGCGCCGAGGATCACCTCATCGAAGCGCAGGCGCAGCCAGGAGGCCTCGGGAATACTGATGACGGTGGAGAAGACGGCCGCACGCTCTCCATCTCGTGGGCGAACAAGGCCGGAATCGACCCGGATGTCAACCTCGCGCTGCTGAAGCCGCTCGGCCTGCCCCGCGGCGGGCCAGACGACAGCGCCCATCGCGGCCAGCACGGCCGCGACCGCTCCCATCCGCCGCCCGCCTCGGCCGCTGTATCTTCTCGGCATCACCAATAGTGTTGCCGCCCCGCTGCGCCGAGACAAGGGAAATCGAGAGACAGTGACAGATGAGTTCCACTGACCGGAATGTGCCCTGCGGCCAGCCCGGCACGGGGCAGAGGCCCCACCCCCGGCTGCCCGGAAGACATCGACGGCAGTGGTCAGGTGGACACCGCCGACCTCCTCGCCCTCCTCGGCAAGTGCGTGGAGTGTCCGTGGCGACGGGCGCCGAAGAAGCCAGCGCCGGACAACGATGTCGGGGAGCGGCGAGGCACAATGTGTGGCAGCGAACCTGCGCTGCAGCCCTACGCCTGTTTGTCCAAAGGTCGACTCCAAGGATGAGCGTGCCCTGCCTCCGGAATAGCTAGTCCCCGGTTCCGAGGAGTGCCTCGCGCAGCAATTCGCCGCCATACTTGTGTGCAAGCCTGTTATAGAATGCCGGCTCAACGTCAAGAACGAACGCGAGAAAACCCCGCAGATACGCCCGGCGGGTCTTGTCGAGCTTGCCTCGCCCGAGATCAAAGACAAGCTTGCGAATATAGCGTTTCTTCTTACGGCCGATTGACACTTGGCCAGTAGGTGTGAGGACAAGCCCAGTCACGATGCGGCGGCCCTTTCGAGACGTGTAGCACGTCTTGGATTCGTTTAACGTGAGCTGCGGACTGCCACAATCGTCGAGCGCCGCCCGCACGGTGTTGACGAAATCCGCGCATTCCCCTTGTCGATTTGTGGAATAGACCAAGTCGTCGGCGTATCGCGTGTAACGACCACCGTGTCCAGCCGCGAACCCGGTGAAAGTCTGATCGAGCGAATACATGACCGCGTTGCTGATCGCAGGTGACGAAGGCGCCCCAATGGATAGGAACATTCCTCTGACGCCTTGTCGTATGAAGAGCGCATTGGCTACGAAATCGTGGTCCTTTGTCGCTGTTCCGTCAGTCGCAACTGCGCCGGATGCGACCAGCCGATCCCACAGATCAGCCGGCTTGATCGATGGAAAGAAAGCGCGCATGTCAACTCTAACCGTGTATCGATACCGCGCATGCAACGCAGCATTACGGCGCAACGGCGACTGCACGTCCCGTCGGTATGCTGTCGCCGCATCGTGGACAGGAAGGCGCGAAAGATACAGGTCAATCATCGCATATTGGATCGCCTTCGTCTTCTTGGCAGGATGGAAGATCTCTCGTACACCACCACTCTTCTTGGGAACCAAGTACCGTCGATAGCTTCTTGGCGCGCGCTGAGCAGTGTGCTCAGTCTCATCCAAGGACCAACCCAAATAGCGTGCAACATGCTGCGCTATGCTAGACATCGTAGTCACCCAGCGAACGGCTGATAAGCATTCGGCTGCGATCCCGATGGAATCTGTGAATGTGCCGAACCACCTGGGCACGGAGAACCGCGAGGTCAAGATCTTCGAAATCGTAGAAGAACCCGCGTGCATCCACAGTCCGCATCAGGTATCCGTCGGCCTCATAGACCATATCCAGAGCCTTGAGCATCCCAAGTTCGATGTGAATCTGGAGGCGCCTTGCTCGATATAGATCCTTGAGAACACCGAGAAGTTCTTTAAACGTGATGGGACAAAAAAGGCCGATCAGATCGCACAGGAACAGCATCCGATGCTTCTCACGGCATTGCCGAAACTGCTCGACCTTCCCAAGCCTGACCCTTTTTCGATAACGGGGCTCAATCAACTTGAGCCGTGAGGCGACCTGTGGGCCAATGGCCAATATGCCCGCTATGTTAGTGTGAATGACCGGTTTGAACCGCGACTTGCGGTTCAACTTCTTGATCGGACCATCGGAAATGAACGAAGGATCATGCTCGTAGCGCTTGTCATTGACAACAAGCATGATTCGTGCCAGCTCATCTTTGATCGCGAACGCCCCGAGCTCGGCGATTGAACCCGGGCTTTCGACAACTACAAGGATGCAATCTGAGAATCCTGCGAATCGATCCTCGAGAGACAGCAGGTCCTGCGATGTCCTGCCCATCAGGGCACGGAACGCCTCTTCCGCCTCGAAGAAGCTGAACTGCGACAAATGCCTACGGGCGTATCTCACCAGCTCCTGACGCCCAGAGCTTACGCCATCCTCGTGCTTTGCTCCGCATACGAAGACCACCAAAGAATCGTTGCGCAGCATCGTTCCTGAAGCGCGCAGACACTTGCGCAACAGATCCACCAAAGCAGGTGGAAGAAACGGACGGGCGCCCACGCCTTCCCCGAGAGCCATCAGCGCCCGCCCCTGTGTCCTACTCGCAGCGTAGCGAGAGAAAGCGTCTCGCCAGCGAGCCTTCGATGGCGAGAGGCTTTCTCTCGCCAAAGAAAGGCGACATACTCGGCAGTGGGCTGCTGAACACCGCCCAAGTCCATCCGGATCAATGGACCGTAACTAGGACACATGGAAGTCTTTTACCGCGCGGCATTCGTCTGTCAAGCCACCCGCAACCTCCATGCTGGCCGCG
>JAXHTH010000143.1:0-2737 GCA_034211115.1 Planctomycetota bacterium
GGGCCGCCTGCTTGACATCCTGCATGATCTTGCGGACCCGTGTGCCGGCGGCCTTATTGCCGCCCTCGGCCTTGGCCACGTCGTCCGCGGCCGATTCAACGAGCTTGACGAGGCGGTCGTATGCTTCCATGGGTGAGCCTCACACTCTCCTGAGTAGGTCGATGCTCTATGTCGGCTTGGCCGGCGTCTTTTCGCCAGCATTGGCGCCGAGCGATGCCTCATTATGGCAGCGCCAGAGGGGTTTGGGCAACGTCGGCGGCACCATAATCCCTGTCTGTTCGGATTGCGGACGGGTAAATGCCCCCTGTTTGACCCTATTGGGCGATGCCCTTGGCCAGTTCGACGCACGCCCGGCGCGACGGGTGCCGGGCGTCGCCCAGCAGCTCGTACATCGCCGACATGACGCCGGTCGTCACCGCCCCGGCCGCCTCCATCCGCCGCAGGGCCGGGTCAATCTGGTCCCGCTGGGTGGCGGAGACGGCATCGGAGACGATGAAGCACTGCCGTCCCGCCGCCTGAAGATCCAGCGCCGTCTGCATGATGCACACCTGCGCCTCGATCCCGCAGAGCAGGACGCTCGTCCGCCGCCACGACTGGAGCAGATCGACGACGAGCTCGACCGCCGCGCTGAATCGCGTCTTCTCGATGCGGGCGGCCGGGTCGATCATCGCCGACGCGATGGGGTCGACCGTCCGCCCCAGTCCCTGCGGGTAGTGCTCGGTGACGAGGTAGGGGATGCCCAGTTCGCCGGCGAGGCGGAGCATGACCTCGCAGTTGCGGATGATCCGCTCCCGCCGATCGATCGAAGGCAGCAGCTTCTCCTGCATGTCGATGACGAGCAGGACGGTCTCCTCGATGCGCAGGCGCGGAATCGGCATCGCGGCAGTGTATCGGCGGAAGCCGCGTGCGGCGTAACACGCGCCCGCTATCCGCGCGCACCCCTCGCCGGTCACTCATCCTCCGCATACTCGATCGCCTCCACCAGCGCCGCCCCGTACCGCTCCCACAGCGCCTCCCGGTCCAGCCGCTGCACCCCGCCGGGCAGTTCGAGCGTGATGATGGGGAGGCCCAGATCGAGCCCGGCCCGGGATCCCAGCGAGCCCGGCCGCCCGCCGAGCTTCCGCACCGGCAGCCCGCACGCCTCGGATATCATCCGGGCCAGATCCGCCCCCGGGCCGTCGCAATCGACGCAGGCAAGCGGCTGATGGACGCTGACGATCCGCGCGGGCCGCTCTTCGAGAATCAGCCGCTCGATCGCCCGGCTCTCCGGCTCCGACAGGGGTGTCGGCCCGTTGGCGCGCCGGTCCGTCCAGTTGCCGGCCGGGAAGTTCCGATTGAGGTCGACGCCGTTGGCGTTGCCGCGCGTGTTGTTGATGTATCCATCGGGGTTGGCGACGGGAAGGAGCAGGACGCGCCGCCCGTGGAGCAGATCGCCGCGCATCGCCAGTGCTTCGCCGAGGCGTTGAAGCAGGGGCGTCCCGGCCGGCTCATCGCCGTGGATCGTCGCCATGAGCAGGACGACCTCGCCGCCCTCCCCGAACGCCTCGCAGACGATCGGCCGCCCCTCCACCGACCGCCCGATGACACGCACGTGCGGTTGAAACGACTCCGCTGTCGTCACCGGCGGCGCCGCGCACCCCGCGAGAAACGCCAGGCCGCTTGCGGCGCAGCACACACCCGCCCGCGCCCCGCGCCTCCCGCCCCTCACCGCGCCTGCGCCGTGGGGCGGATGAGAATCTCGTTGATGTCCACGTGCGGCGGGGCCTGAAGCGCGTGGACGATCGACGCGGCGATGTCCTCGCTCGTCAGCTTCTCCGGCAGGGTCTGGTGATACCGCGCCACCGCCTCACGCGTCTCCTCGTCATGAATCGAGTCGGTGAGCTCGGTCACGACGATGCCCGGGGCGATGATGGTCACGCGGATCTGGTTCCCGTCCTCGGCCGCGCGCTCCGACAGCTCGCCCCGCAGGCCTTCCGAGATCGCGTGCACCGCGTACTTGGTGCCGCAATACACGGCCCCGCTGGGGAACACGCGCCTCCCCGCCACGGAGGACACATTGACGATGTGCCCCGTCTTCTGCTCGAGCATGACGGGCAGGACGAAGCCGATGCCGTAGAGCAGGCCCTTGACGTTGATGTCGATCATCGCGTCCCACTCGTCCATGCGGCATTTGGCCAGGGGAGCGAGCGGCATGATGCCCGCGTTGTTGATGAGCACGTCGATCCGCCCCCACGCCTCCGTCGTCCTGTCCACCATTGACTTGACCTGGCCGCGGTCGACCACGTCGCAGGCGACGGGCAGCGCCTCCCCGCCGGCCTGTTTGATCCGGCCGGCGAGGTCATCGAGTCGATCGGCCCGCCGGGCGGCGAGAACGACCTTCGCCCCCTTCTCCCCCAGAACGAGGGCGGTCGCCTCCCCGATCCCGCTGCTGGCCCCGGTGACGATGCAGACCTTCTCCGAGAGCGTGTTCATCCGGCCATCCTTTCATCTCTGCATGATGAGCGACGCAAGGGTACCATCCTAGCCGAACCGATCCGATGGCTCCGAACGCCGCGATGAGCACCATGACCGAGCAGACGCACAATGAACGCACCGCCCCGCCGCAGCGGTGGGATGAGAACGACCCGCTGATCCGCGCCCGGCGCGAGAAGCTGGACCGCTGGCGGGATGAGCACGACATCACCGGCTACGGCCATCGCGTGGACGGGATCGTCTCCCTGCGCGAGGCGCGGGCGCT
>JAXHTH010000144.1:0-4050 GCA_034211115.1 Planctomycetota bacterium
TTTTGTTTTGGCCCCGCGGGGGGGGGGGGGGGGGGGGCGCCGCGCTGCCGGGCCCCGCGGCGGGGGCGCCAGGGGCGATTCCGGGGGCGGGTAGCGGACCCACATCAGGCACAGGCCCTCGGGAGGCATCGTCGGGCCCGCCGCGCTGCGGTCGCGCGCGGCGAGAATCTCCTCCATCGCCTCCGGCTCAATGCGGCCGCGCCCGACTTCCAGCAGCGTACCCGCCATGACGCGGACCATGTTATATAAGAATCCGTCGCCACAGACGTCGATCCGCAGGCGATGACGACTCGTCACGTTGACCTGGCAATCATAAACGGTGCGCACGGTGCTCTCGCGCCCGTGATGGAGTCGGGTGAAGCTTGCGAAGTCGTGCTCGCCGATCAGTACCCGCGCGGCCTCGTTCATCCGCGCCGGATCGAGAACATAAGGCGTAAATGCGGTGATATGGCGATCGAACAGCGGCCGCCGGCCCCCGGACACCGTGCTGTGGGCGATGCGGTAGCGATATCCCTTCGCGACGGCGTCGCCGATCGGATTGAACGCGTCATCGACGATCGCGGCATCGCGGAGCTGAACATCATCGGGGAGGCGCGAGTTGATCGCCATCATCATGCGGCCGGGCGCGATGTCCGTGTCCGCATTGAACGCGGCGACCTGGCCCCGCGCGTGCACGCCCGCATCGGTGCGGGACGCGCCGAGGACGCTCACCGGCGCGCGAAGGACCTGGCTGATCGCATCCTCCAGCACCCCCTGCACCGTTCGCAGCGGCTCGCGTTCCGGGGGATGCTGTTTCTGCCAGCCGTGAAAGGCGGTGCCGTCGTAGGCGACGATGAGCTTATGACGCGGCATGGCGGGGCCTGTTATAACATGTCGGGAAGGAGGCGGCTTACAGACCGGCGCGACCGGCCGCCGGCGGCGCCCGGCCGGCTAGTTCCCGAACAGGTCGCGCTGGGCGAACATGCCTTTCTCTTCGAAGTACCTCAGCGCACCGTCGACATCGGGGAAGATCTTCGTCGCGGTCTCGGTGATGAACGGGCTGGGCGTCTTCTTCGGTTTCCAGACCACGTAGACCTCCTTCGTATGCTCGAAGGCGTGCTGGAGCTCGCGTTCGACGCCGCTGGAGAGCCCGGGAATCCCGCCGGGCAGTTCGGGGATGAAGGAGCAGATCATGTCGGACTGGTCGACGAGCTTGAAGTCGCGCATGTAAATCTGGCCGTCCACATCGCCGGCGATCTCGAGGATCTCGCGGACGGGGACGCGGAACAGCTCCCCGCCGTCGCGGCGCCCGCCGAAGGCGTGGGGCCCGATCTCCAGCCAGTCCTTGCCCGCCTTGGCCGCCTCCAGCGCGCGATCGAGCAGGAGCTTCTCATCGACATCGGCGGGGTCGAAGGTGATGAAGTGTTTGGCCAGCTCGGCGCGGAAGTGATCGATCTCCGCCAGCACATCCGGCATGTCCACCACGTGGCTCATCGGAAAGCTCGGGTAGACCTTGCGCATGTCCGTGCGGGTGACGAGCCGCAGGCACGTCTCGATCGTCTCGGCGTGCCGGCCCCGGCTGAGGATGTAGAAGCGGTTGGCGCAGTCCATCGCGCGGGCGAGGAGCTCGGTGGCGAGGATCTCCTCCTCGCGCCACACCATGCAGTCCTTGAGGGTGGCGTCGATCTCGTGCTCGGCGTGCAGCCGGCGGTGCACCATCTCCACGTTGTCCACGAGGCAGATGAACATGTTCGGCTGAAGCTTGTGCATCTGGTCGAAATCGAAGGCGCTGAACAGGCCGTGCCGCCAGCGGAAGGTGGCGTGCGTGTTCACGACGAGGTTGGGATGCGCCTCGGGGGGGGCGGTCTCGGCGATGATGTCCTTGAACGCGGCGCGGCGGAGGGAGTTGAGCCGGCTGAGGGGCAGATCGAGGATCCGCCCGGGCCGGATGTCCGGCGCCTCGGCGTACATCATGTCGCCGACGTGGAAGAGCTCGACGCGATCGCCCCGCTGCCCGGCCCGGTCGGCCACGGCGTTGAGATAGGGCTTCTTGTCCATTCCGATCTGCCCGGTGAAGATGGTACGCATGCGTCGACTCCCATTGCTCGGCCCGGCCGGACTCCCGCACAAGTTCAACGAGTATAGGGGTTTGCCGGCGAGGCGACAGGGTCGGCGCCGGCCGGGGGGGCGGCGCGGTCGATCAGACCGCGGCCTGTCCCCGCCGCCCGCCGGGAGTCGGGCGGGGCTTCGGCGTGGAGGTCAACTTCGCCTCCCGCGCCGATGCGGCCTCCGCCTCGTCGCGCGTCTCCGTGCCCCGGGCGGCGGGACGGATCGCCCTGATGGGCCGGGGCACGCGGGGCCGGAAGCGCCGCAGCCACGCCGCCCTCGCGCGGGGGAGCCGACGGCGCTTGCTCCGATACGCCGTCCACCAGGCGATGAGCACCACCAGCGCCACGAGCAGCACGACCAGCCCGACCATCTTGAGCCACAGATCGCCCATGCTCTCCGTGCCCAGTCCGCGCCCGATCAGGAAGCCCACCGTGAGCTGAAGCGGCACGGTGATAAGCACGCAGCCGGCGGTGGCGAGGGCGAACTTCCAGAAGGGCATGTGGAGCGTGCCCGCGACGGTGATGGCCGAGGTCCGCCCGCTGGGGATGAAGCGCGCCATGACGATGAGCCACGCCCCGCGCCGCTCGAGCTGATGTTTACCCTCCAGCAGGCGGCGCGGATGGACGAGCCGTTTGAACCACGGCTTATGCAGCAGCGGCGTGCCGTAATGGCGGCAGATCGAAAACCACATCAGATCCGCGCTGACCACACCGACATAGGCGCAGAGGGCCGTGGCGGCGAGATCCATGCGACCGGCGGCGATGAGCATACCCGCCGGAACCGTCACCATCTCTTCCCCCAGGGCGATCCCGAATCCGCTGAGCAGCAGCAGCCCCAGGAGGGCGATGGGCCCGTACGTGCTCAGATTGTCCCAGATGACCTGTTCCATGAACGGACTCGACGGGCAAGTCTATGCCGCGGTCGGGGACGTGACCGAAGACCACCCGCGATTTGCGGTTGACCCTGAAGAGCGTCTATAGGTACAAGGACCATCGGCTGAGCAGGCATGCAGATATGAGAGTCCTGTGCGCGCCGGACAAGTTCAAGGGGACGCTCGACGCCGCGGAGGCGGCGGCGGCGATGGCCGCGGGCGCCGCGCGGGGCGGACCCGTGGCCGATCCCGTGCTCACCGATCGCTGTCCCGTCGCCGACGGGGGCGAAGGGACACTGGAGGCGCTGATCGCCGCCCTGGAAGGAGGAATCCGGACGGTGGAGGCCGTCGGCCCGCTGGGGGAGCCGGTGGCGGCCCGCTACGGGCTCAGCGGCGACGGCGGGACGGGGGTGGTGGAGTTCGCCGCCGCCTCCGGCCTCGTGCTCGTGCCGGACTCGAAGCGGGATCCCACCCGGACGACGAGTTTCGGGACGGGGCAGCTCATCGCCGCCGCGGCCGAGGCCGGCTGCCGAACCGTCATCGCCGGGATCGGAGGCAGCGCCACCTGCGACGGCGCCGCCGGACTCGCCCAGGCGCTGGGGGCACGCTTCTACGACGCCTCCGGACGGCTCATCGAGGAACCGCTGACCGGCGGGCGGCTGGCGGAGATCGCCCGTTTCGAGCGGCCGCCCCCGGAGAGGCTGCCGGCGATCCGCGTCGCCTGCGATGTGAGCAACCCGCTGCTGGGGCCGAACGGGGCCGCCGCCGTCTACGGCCCGCAGAAGGGCGCCACGCGAAAGCAGGTCGAGCAGCTCGATGAGGCGTTGTCGCATCTGGCCGCGATCGTCGGAGGCGATGTGCAGACGGCGGGCTACGGGGCGTCCGGCGGGGCCGGCTTCGGCCTGGCCATGATGTGCGGCGCGACGCTCGAGCCGGGAATCGAACTCATCCTCCAGGCCGTCGGATTCGAGAAACGCTGCCGCGCGGCGGATCTCGTGCTGACGGGGGAGGGCCGGCTCGATGGCCAGTCCCTGCAGGGCAAGGCATGCATGGGGGTGGCGAGCGCCGCCGATCGCCTCGGCGTGCCCGCC
>JAXHTH010000145.1:0-7603 GCA_034211115.1 Planctomycetota bacterium
CTTCGCTTCCTGTTCGTTTCGCGCCTGCTCGTGCTCGCGCTCGCCGGCCGCGTCGGCGCGGCGGTCATCGAGGCGGCGCAGGGCTTCGGCCCGGCCGTAGAGGATAACCGTATCGCCGGCGTAGAGTTCGGTGTCGGCTTTCGGAGCGCCGATGTAGTCGCCGTCATCGCGGTGAATCCCGAGCACGGTGATCCCTTCATCGCGCAGCCGGCATTCCGAGAGGGGCTTGCCCGCCAGCCAGTCGCCTTCCCGGATCTTCAGCTCGTTGATGGCGTACTCGCCGGACAGGTTGAGCAGGCTCGTGTAGTCGCGCGTGTCGAGATCGGTCCAGCGTCCCAGCGCCCAGGTCATGATCCTGTTCAGCCATCGATCGAGCACGCGGCTGTTGGCGAGCAGCCAGAGCAGGACCACGCCGCCCAGCAGCCAGAGCAGCCGGCCGAGGCGCGAGACGTCGCCGCCCGTCCCGACGAACGACAGCACCAGGGAGACGATGATGCTCATCAGCCCCGCGCTGCGCACGACCATGAGCAGCATGACGATGCGCCGGCGGACGGGATGATCGACGACCTTCTCGGCTTCGGCGGTGGTGAATCCCGTCCCCGTCCACGCCGAGCGCGCCTGGAACCGCGCCGCTTCCCGGGAGAGGCCGGTCAGCGTGAGGGCGGTGGTCGCCAGCCACGTGACGATGAGCGACAGGAACAGGACCATGAGAAACGTGATGACGCCGATGATGCCGAGGATGGGGCTCTCCTGGGCTGATGGGGGGCGCGAGGACGGCAGCGCGTCATTCCGCCGCCGGGCGCAGCGGGCCGCGCGGCGGGAGGCCGAAGAAGCGCGGAGTCCCCCGCGCGTAGGCGGCGAGCAGCGATGCCTTCGCGTGCCCGTGCGCCGGCCCGTGGGTGCGGTCCCACTCGGCGCGCTCCTCGTAGCGGAGGATGCGCAGTCGTCGGCGCGCTTCGTCGAGCAACTGGCCGGGACGGTAGTAGTGCTCGATGGCCGCAGCGCACTCGCTGGCCGGCCCCGCGCCGCGGAAGCCGGGATCGCCGGTCGTGTGCACCTCGACGAACAGCACGCCGCCGGGCGCCAGCGCCTCGGCCAGCCGCGCCAGAACCACGCGCCCGTCCGGTTCGGGCAGGTGATCGAGCACGGTGGCGGCGACGATGAGCGCGTAACGGCGCGGGCCGAGTTCGCACGTTCGCAAATCGGCGCACGCGGCGCGGATGCGCTCGCCCAGGCCGGCCTTCCCCGCCCGCTCGCGCAGGCGCGTGATCGCGGTTTCGGACACGTCGATCGCCTCGGTCTGCAGGCCGCGGCGCGCCATGGCGATCGCATGGCGCCCGAGCCCGGCGCCGGCATCAAGGCCGCGGCCGCGCAGATCGCATTGCTCGAGGACCGCGGCCACCTCCGGCGACGGCTCATCGCCGAACGCCGGGGACGCGCGGGCGTACACATCCTGGAAAGGATCAATCCGGCTCATGGATGTTCAGCAGATCTCGAATGAAAGAACGCCACGTCAAGGTAGGACACCCCGGCGCGGCAGGCGGTCGGGGAATCCCCCAATGCCGCGACGGGACCCGACGGGGAATGACACGGGACCTGGCCCGGTTGAGGCTGAGCAAGGCGGCCCGGGCGCGGCGCCAATCGGTCGCGTGACGGCCGGCGGCCGCGCGGCCTCGTCGCCCGCATCGGGAGAAGACCGACCCGGCCGGTTCCGCCGATCCCCAGCGGCGTCGCCGCCTGCCGCCCCATAGGCGGCGCGAGGCAACGCGGTAGGCTGACCAATAAACCCGCATCCGCCCCCCGGCGCATCGCATTCGGATCACGACGGCGAGAGGAGCCCGGTCGGCGGTCACCGTGAGGAGAGTTCACGCATGCTGCGAAGCGTTGATGACATCAAAGGCTATACATTCCTGGCCACGGACGGCGAGATCGGCAGGGTCAAAGACGTCCTGTTCGACGACCGGGAATGGACCGTCCGCTATCTGGTCGCGGACACGCGGAAGTGGCTGCCGGGTCGGAAGGTGCTCATCTCCCCGGTCTCGGTGCGCGGGGTGGACGAAGGGGAGCGCGCACTGGACGTGAACCTGAGCAAGCATCAGATCGAGACCGGTCCGCCCCTCGACGAACATCAACCCGTCTCCCGCCGACACGAGATCGCGCTGGCCGGCTTTTTCCCCTGGCCGCAGTACTGGGGCGCGCCGGGGCCCTATCCCCTCACGGGACGGATGAGCGCCGAGGAGCCGACGGGGATTGCGCGCAGGCCGGCCTCGCGCGGCGAAATGGCCGACCTCGCCCAGGCCGTCGACGAATCCGTCCCCGAACCCGCGCTCCGCAGCACGAACGAGGTCGTCAACTACCGGATCCACGCGGTGGACGGAGAGATCGGCCACGTCGACACGTTCATCATCGACACCGGGAACTGGCTCGTCAGGTACTTTGTCGTCGACACCCGCAACTGGCTGCCCGGCCGGAAGGTCCTGCTCGCGCCCGAGTGGTGCGAGGGCGTCGACTGGGCCGGGAAGACGGTCTCGATCGCGCTGACGAAAGAGCAGGTTCAGAACAGCCCGCAGTGTGACCCCGCCCGGCCGATCAACGAGGAGCTTCAGACACGCCTGTTCGAGTACTACCGCGGCCTGTTCACGGCAAAGTCGTGACCGGCATGCTCCCCTTCGCACAGCACCCGCCCCGCGTCAGCGGACGCGGACGCTGTTTCTGAAACATCATTCTGCTGAGAGCGAGATACGACATGACCACGTCCCCGGAGATTGACGAGCTGCGGCACCGCGTCGAGGCGAAGCGGAAGATGCTCGAGGCGAGGCTCGAGGAAGCGAAGGCCGACGCCGCCGGCGCGACGAACGACACCATGCGAAGCCTGCGGGCGAAACTCCGTGAACTCGATGAACAGATCGGCGACGGCTGGGATTCGCTCACGGAAGAGGCCGCCGCGCGGTTGAACCGGTGGCTGAGAGAGCATTGAGCGGAATCCCCCCCGCCAGGTCGTTACAACGGATGGCACGAGAATACGGAGCGGTTCGATGAACCAGCAGCCCCGGCAGGATCGTGATCGGCTCGATCGCGGCGCAGCGCAGCGCGGGATCGAACAGAAAGGCGAGGAAACGACCGCCTCTCCCGGATCGAATCCCGAGTCAGGTGACCATCGGCCGTCAGCGCCCGATCGGCATCTCGCCGAGCACGCCGCGGCGAGCGTGATGACCGGCGCGCTGGAGAACGCGTCGGAGGAGACGGACCATCGCGCGCTGATCCGGGAAACGGCGGCGCACCTGCTGCGTGGCGCCGGCGACGTCGACGCCAACGTCGCGGCGGCGGTGCGCGGGGCCGTCATCGGCGCCATCGACGGCAGCCCCCACGCCGGCCTCTCGCGGCAGGATGCGGCCCAGGCGGCTGCGATCGGCGCGCTCGAGGCGGCGGCGGAGCTCGGCGCCCAGGCCGCCCTCGAGCATGTCAAACGCATCGTCACCGCACCCGTGCGCGGGATACGTCCCCTCGACGAATCGGCCTTCGCCCGCGGACGACGAACGCCATGATCGGCCGACGACACGCGCAGCGCGTGCGCAGAACGACCATGCGACCCGCGACGGACGATGCGCCTCCGCGGTTCGGCGGCGCGATCGGAAGCGGACCGGAATGACGCTGCCCCGGGCGATTGCTCATGGAGCTGTTCTACATCCTTCTCGTGCTCCTGGTGCTGACACGCGCCTTCGGCGCGCTGGCGGTGCGGGTGGGCCAGCCGGAACTCGTGGGGCAGCTCATCTCGGGCATCGTTCTCGGGGCCGTCGTCGCCCAGTTCTCCGGTCGCCTGCCGGTGCTGTCCACCCTGACGGACGACGAGGTGTTCGTCGCGCTCACGGAACTCGGCGTGTTCTTTCTCATGCTGCTGGGCGGCGTGGAGATGCATCCCGGGAAGCTGGTGAGGGCGTCGCGCCGCGCGGTCTTCGTCGCGGCGGGCGGAATGATCGTCCCCCTCGCGGCCGGCGTCCTGCTGGGCTGGCTGGTCATCCCCGCCTCACCGTACCGGCCGGCGCAGATGCTCTTCCTCGGCACCGCCCTGGCCATCACCGCCGTCCCCGTCGCGGTCAAGATCCTCCTCGATCTGGGCCGGCTGGACTCGCGCACGGGACAGACGGTGGTGTCGGCGGCGATCATCGATGACATCCTCAGCCTCATCCTCCTCGCCGTGCTCACCGCCATCGTGCGCCGCGGCGAAGCGCCCGGGCTCGTCCAGCTTCTCCTGCTCGGCGGGAAGATCACCGCGTTTCTGATCTTCGTCGTCCTGGCCGGGCGCTATGTCGGTCCCCGGATCGGCGCGCTGTTGAAACGGTCGCACCTGGAGGAGCAGGAACTGACCGCCCTGCTTGCCGGCGCGTGCGCCTTCGCGGTCGCCGCCGAACTGCTCGGGATGCACTTCGTGCTCGGGGCGTTCGCGGCGGGGCTGTTCTTCGGCCGCCAGGTCGTCGACGAGTCGGTCTACCGGGACGTGAAACAGAAGGTCGCGGCGATCACTACCGCGTTCCTCGCGCCGCTGTTCTTCGCCTCGATCGGGCTGAGGCTCGATGTGACGGCGATGTCGGCCGTTCCCTGGTTCGTGATTCTCCTGATCGTCATCGCCTTCTTCGGCAAACTCCTCGGCGCCGGGGTGGTGGCGGGCGTCACCGGTCTCACCGTCCGCGAGTCGACGGCGGTGGGATTTTCGATGAGCGTCCGGGGCGCGGTCGAACTGATCATCGCGGGCATCGCCCTGGACGCGGGCCTCTTCGATCATCCGGAACCGCGGCCGCCGGTGATCAGGCACATGTTCTCCTCGGTGGTGATCATGGCGGTGGCGACGACGCTGCTCGCCCCCATCGTCCTCCGGTACCTGCTCGCCGATCGCCGGGGCGACGGCGCGGGGCGCGAAGGGGCCGATCAGGAATGACGATCGACCGACGGGTCGGTTGGACGGCGAGAGAGATTGCGGGCCGAGCCCCTCGCTCCGGAAACCGAAAGGCCTGAAGGTCGGTGGCGTGTGAGTGTGGGGGGAGCTTCACGCTCGATGGCAACGCTGCATGCCTGTCGTGGGGACGCCGGGCAAGCTGGTCGCCCTGCCCTCGCTTCCGCTGCACGATCACGGGCAGCCGGAGGCGAAGCGGGCGACCGGGACGGCCGACGCTTCCGGTTTGCTTGCACCAATGCTTGCGCCAGATCCTGACCATTCCGGTGCAAGCGAGTCCAACGCAGTCAATCCCCTTGGGACGCTCGGCGCGCCGGGCGATGAACGCGGGAACGATGTAAGTGCCTGTGAAGTCAATAGAAAACGCCCGCTGTCAATCGCAGACAACGGGCGTCCTCAAGTCGGGGTGACTGGATTTGAACCAGCGACCTCTTCGTCCCGAACCACACCAGAACGCCGGCTGCTTTGGCCGGAAGGCCTTGTCCAGCAAGCATCTTACGTGATTCTGCCCCCTTTGCAAGCGCTCGCATCTACCGGCGTTCGTGAGCGTGTAAACGCGGTATCCGACCGCCAATCCGGTAGTCTACCGGAGACGCGGACCTGCACCGCAGCCACACGACTTCCCTGTTCTCACCCTGCTCTTCAGGGACGGCTATCGCCTGCCTTTCGCCTGTTCTTCGCCTGTTCTTGGCCTGCTCATAGGGTGCTTCTCGGGCGTCGCCGCACGGTGAAGAACACCGAGCAGAACACCGAAGCGAGCAGCAGACCGGGGGCCGGATCGGCGCGCTGAAACCCGGCCCAACAAAGGCTGGGCGGGTCTTCCCGAGTCCCTGCTCACAATCCTGCCGCGGCGCCCGCCTCTCCCTCTGAGGAACAGTCCCGATGGGTGGACGCTGCAGCCCGCTGTCAAGTGCGGCTCAGTCTGCGCCGCCGCACGGGCTGTTGCTACAGGCTTCTCTCAGGCCGCCGCGACGTTCTCGTCTGGTTGAGTAAAGGAACTCGACAGGATGTCGCGCCAAGTGAGGATGCCCTGCACGCGCCGATCTGCGCTGGCCACGGGCAGGCAGCTCACGCGCTGCTTGAGCAGGATGGCGACGGCATCGGTGATCGTCATATCCGGGCGTGCCACAACTGGACGCCGCGTCATGATCTGATGCGCCTTGCGCGAGAGGGTGTTCGTGTCCTGCTCGCGCTCCATGAGCCGGCGGCCGATGAACGGGCTCATGTGCTTCAGCAGATCGCGATCGGAGACAACCCCCACGATCCGTCCCTCGTCGGTCACGATGATGTGGTGGAACTTTGACTCCTCGAAGATGGTGTGGATCCGTTCCAGGGTGTCATCCACATCAACGCTGACAACCGACCTCGTCATGATGTCCACGACCTTCATGGTATTGCCTCCTGGTAGAGTTCTGTGCCATCAGTCCAATCGGCCGGGGCACGGCGGCAGATAAGCTGGCTCGCAGGGATTATGATGCCTGCATTGTTCGGTGCCCGGCTGCGGGCACGCCCTCCTGAAGGACAGTTCAACGCTCACCCTGGCCGGAAGTCGAGGGCTCACAGTGTCTTGGAGCCGCAGCCAGCAGGCTCCTTTCGATGTCGCGCAGCGCTCTCGAGAATCAGCGTGGGGAGCGAGCGCGCCTTCGGCCGCCCGGCGTGTCATCTGAGACACGGCGGCGCGATCACGCCGCCCGGGCCGCTTCGACTTCCAGCAGTTCGTTGACCGCTCGGACGAACCGCGAGACGGGGACGGGACTCCGCAGCAGGCGGGCGGGGCGGTTGTTCATCACCGGGCCGTCGAGCGTCGCCTCGCCGCTGGGCGAGATGATCAGCAATGGGGATCGGATGCCGCCGAGCTTGGCCCCAGCGTCGAGCACCTGCTGGGACAGGCGGCTTCGTTGCCGATCGTTGGCCACGTGGACCACGCTCAGGGTCGGCGGCTCGCTCTCCGCCGCTTCGCCGAGCTGCCTGCAGAAGCCGTAGAAGGCGTCCCTGTTCGGCGCATCGCCATGGTAGTCAAAACACATCGGGCGGCTGAAGCCCTCACGATAGAGTTGGGACATCTGCGGCCACTCGTCCGACGAGTGCTTGGCCAGCATACTGACCTTCAGGTCCGCCGTCTGTTCCATGACGGTGTTCTCAATCTCCCGAAGCTGCGGGTCCTTCAGCCGCAGGAGATCCACAAAGCTCTCGGTCGGGTACACCACGGCGTTACCGCTGCATCCCAGCGCAAGGCCGTGCACAAGCCGGTTCGCCAGGGCGAGCGTCGCGGCCTCCGTAAGGTCCTTCGCCACGAGCCCGCGCAGATTCGCCGCCGAGAGATGATGATGCACAATCGGAACGGCCAGATGGGGCGAGAACCGCCAGAGCCGCAGGACGTGCTCCATGACATCGGCATGGTTCACGCGAAGCATCCGGGTCTCGACCTGCTCCAATGGCAGTTCGAGCTCTCGGGCCCTCTGCAGCACGTCGATGTAGGTCTCGCCGAGCTGCTCGAGGAGCACGAGTCGGCCGACATCATGGAGCAGGCCGGCCGTGAACGCCACGTCCGGGTCATGTTGCTCCAGGAGCTCGGCGATCTTCCCGGCGGCGACGCCGCAGGCGATGGCGTGCTCCCAGAACTGGCCACCATGGAGCGTATCACCCGCTCCCAAC
>JAXHTH010000146.1:0-28012 GCA_034211115.1 Planctomycetota bacterium
GACGTAGCGGACGGAGACGGCCCGGCCGGCGCGGGCGAGATAGCGCTGGCAGATGCCCTGGAGGAGGTGGGTCTTGCCCCGCCCGCATTCGCCGTGGATGAACAGCGGGCTCATCCCCGGCGCCTCCGGCTCGTCGGCGAGGCGACAGGCGGCGGCGAAGGCCAGCCGGTTGGGCGGGCCCACCACGAATTCCTCGAGCTGGCGCAGATTCGGGCCCCGCCGCGGCGCCGGCCGCCGCTGGGGAACCACCCGGTCGTGCCGCCGGCGATGATCCCCGGGGGCCGGAGCGCTTCGTGGCTGGGTGCCGTCAACCTCCGCCACGTGACGACGCGGCTCGTGAGTGTCTTCCGGACCGGAGAGGCTGGGGACCACCCGCACGTCCACGCGGGCGTCCGGTCCCAGGGCCTGGGCGGCCACGCCTCTCAGATCGTCGGCGAAGTGGGTGTCGATCCACTTCGCCGCGAACGTGCTGTCCGTGGCCACCTTCACCTCCCGTCCGTGCACCTGAAGGCGGGCGTTGCCGAACCACATGTCGTATTTGTGAGACCCGATCCGCGAGGCCAGCTCTTTGCGAATGCTCCGGGCCGTGGCGCGTGAGACGGACGTCGAGCTCTCACTGGCAGATGTCTGAACGGTCACGGTCATCCTCCTGCCTCTACCCCTCCAGGCCAACAGGGTTACCGCGAACGACGCTGGTCCGCGCGTAGGATCACTGGGCGCTCCCCGCGCGAAAACCGCGATCGGGAGACGCTGACCGGTTGTCTGAAGAGAGTCCCTCCACCGATCGAACGCTGAGCCGCCTGCCGGCCCGGCCGATCCACCCGACTGGCCCCTCCCCCACCGCACATCACGCGAGAGGCTGCGACGCTCGAGATCATCCGGAAGGGAGAAGATCCCGGTTCGCTGGCATGCTGCATTGTCGATGCGTGGTCGAGCGAAATAGCTTAGTCAGGGTTATCCGTCCGTGAACAACGCGCTAAGACTACACGGACAGGAGGGTCTTACAAGGGCCAACGCGCTGTCCTCAACGGGGGGTCGCGCCGAAACTCCCAAGTTGACAGGGGTCTACGGCCGCACTTTTTTTTCTCCACCGGCTGCCGCGCGGGCTGGTGATGCGCGGTGGACAACTGGGCCGCCCTGCGCAACCCACGCTCTTGCGTCAGGTTGGGCGCGACGCCGTCGAACGGAGCGAACGAATCATCGCCACCCGGCGCAGGACGCGACGAAAGCCCTCCCGGCGATACAGCGCCAGCGCCGGATCGTTGCGCTCGTCGACGGCGAGGGTGAGGGCGCGCTCGCCGCCTCCGGCGCAGAGGCGCAAACCGTGCTGAAGAAGCCGTCGGGCGTGGCCCTGCCCCCGCGCGGCCGGGGCCAGGCCGATGTACACCAGCTCGATCGTGTTGTTGGTCGGCGCGCGGTTCAGCAGCAGTCCCCCGCACGGCTCGCCGTCCATCCGCATCAGCGTCCAGAGATCGGCATCGAACGTCCCGGTCGCCCTGTGCCCGGTGAGGATGTCCTCGGTGCGGCGCAGCCCGCGGAGCCCGGGGCAGTCCAGCGTGTCCTCGTAACTCCGTTCCAGCACGTCGATCATCTCCGCCCACAATGGCTCGCGGTACGGCTCGACGGTAATGCCCGGCGGCCAGTGGGGCGGGGGGATCCTCGCCGCATCCGAGAGCGGCCGCTCGAGATAGCTCAGATGGGCCAGCTCGGTGAAGCCGCCGGCGAGGAGGGCGTCGCGCTGAAGCGTGTCCCGCGGTTCCGTCAGCGCCTGGGCGAGCTCCGTGTCCATCGTCGCCAACTGATGGCAGACGTGATCGATCAGCCCCGCCACCGCGGGCACGTCCTTGCGCGAAGCGGGCGGGCCGGTGAAGAGCATCGCCGTTCGGCCCGGATGGGGGACGGCGAGGACGACGGCGTCCACGCGCCCGGACGCGTCCAGCGCGGCCCACATCGCATCGACGCGGATCGCGTGGGTCTGCGAGAACTCCAAAAACCGCTCGGCGCAGGCCCGCCCGCCGCCCGCGGCGGTGCCCACCAGCCGCTCGATCGCCTCCAGTCGCCGCGCGGCATCCACCCGGATGATCCGACCGGCACCCTCGCCGGCGGATGGAGGCAACTGCTCGGGATCGGTCTGCGAACGGGACATACGGCCGGCGGGCTCTTTGAACGAACGGGCGCTGGCCGTACAATAGCGGGTCTGTCCCTCCCGGAGAACGATCATGCCGCGGACACTTCCTCTGGCCGCCCTGGGCGCCCTACTGCTGGGCTGTGCCGTGTGGGCCTTTCCCGAGCCCGCTCTCGTGCCCTACCGCTGGGAGCTGGATTTCCAGCCCGGCGAGTTGCGCCTGTACGTCGATCCCATCGATGAGACCGCCTGGTGGTACTTCACCTACAAGGTGGTCAACAACACCGGCGACGACCAGCTCTGGGCCCCCAGCTTCGTGCTCTTCACCGATGCGGGGGAGATCCTCACCTCCGGACGTGACGTGCCCACCCGCATCGAGGAGGACATCACCAGCCTCATCGGCAACGAGCTGCTGCTGATGCAGAACGAGGCCATCGGCGAGCTCTTCCAGGGCCCCGAGCACGCCCGGGAGGGCGTCGTCGTCTGGCCCGCCCGCGAGATCGAGGTCAACGAGCTGTCCCTGTTCATCGCGGGCATCAGCGGCGAGACGGCCCGGATCGCCAATCCCCTCACCGGGGAGGAGCTGATCCTCCGAAAAACCCTTCAGCGCGATTACCTCATCCGGGGCAAGGCGATCACCCGCGGCTCGGAGCCCATCGAGTTCCTCCAGCAGCGGTGGGTCCTGCGGTAGGCTGGACTTCTTCACCCGCCGGCGGTACACTGCCCGGCTCGTTTGATCCGGCCCCCGGCCCCCGGAATGGGGCCCGCGGAATGAGGCCCCCGGAATGGGGCCTTGGAAACGGCTCGGATCGGCTCTCGCCTCTTCCCGGCTCAGTGGAGAGCAACCATGGCGCACAAGAAGGGACAAGGCTCTTCCCGCAACGGTCGCGACTCCAACCCGCAGTATCGCGGGGTGAAGCTGTACGGCGGCCAGTTCGCCCGGGCCGGCTCGATCATCGTCCGCCAGTGCGGGACCCGCTTCAAGCCCGGGTATCTGGTGAAGCGCGCCCACGACGACACGCTCTTCTGCCTCGCCGACGGGCACGTCCGCTTCCGCGGCCGCTTCGTGGACATCGTCCCCCACGATCCCGCGATCCCGCGCTACACGGCGGTCGAGAAGACCGGCGCGGCCTGACCCGGCGCGGCCTGACCCGGCGCGGCCACGATCGAGACAACGCAGTACACTCACGGGTCGTCACGCGACGGCCCGTGTTTTCGTTGCGCACGCCGTCCTCCCCCCTCCAGAAGGGGCGCCCGCTCCCGCGCCTGCGGCGCCTCTGCACACCCCACCCGAACGTCGCCCGATGCTCATCGACCAGGCCATCATCTTCGTCCGATCGGGCAAAGGCGGAGATGGATGCGTCTCCTTCCGCCGGGAGAAGTACGTGCCCAAGGGCGGCCCGGACGGCGGCGACGGCGGCGCCGGCGGCGACGTCATCCTCCTCGGCGATCAGTCCCTTTCCACCCTCCTCCCCCTCACCCCCAGACCACACTACCGCGCCGCCAACGGCCGGCCGGGCATGGGCAAATCCAAACACGGCGCCGACGGCGCCGATCGCATCGTCCCCGTTCCGCCCGGCACGCTCGTCTTCGATCATGACACCGGCGACCTGCTCGCGGACATCACCGAAGACGGCCAGCGATTCGTGGCCGCGCCCGGCGGCCGGGGCGGGCTGGGCAACGAGCATTTCAAGTCCGCCACCAACCAGGCCCCGCGCCAGGCCACGCCCGGCGAGCCGTGGATCGAGCGCACGCTCCGCCTGGAGCTGAAGCTCATCGCCGACGTGGGGCTGATCGGCAAGCCCAACGCGGGCAAGTCGACGATGCTGCGGGCGGTGAGCCGGGCGATGCCCAGGGTCGCCGACTATCCGTTCACCACGCTCTCGCCTCACCTGGGTGCGGCGGCGCTGCCCGGCGAGCGGCGTCTGGTCGTCGCCGATCTGCCCGGCCTCATCGAGGGCGCCGCCCGCGGCGCCGGGCTCGGGCACGACTTCCTCCGTCACGTCGAGCGCACCCGCGTGCTCGTGCACGTGCTGGACGTTCGCCCGCTGGACGGTTCGGACCCGGCGGCGAACTACGAGGCGATCCGTCGCGAGCTGTTCGACTATTCGCCCGTCCTCGCCGAGAAGCCCGAGATCATCGCCTTGAACAAGATCGACCTGCTCGGCGACGACGAGCGCGAGCGCGTGGCCGGCGAGGTGATCGGTCGTCTGCGCCTCGATGCCGACGATCCGGTGCTGCCCACCAGCGGCGCCGCCGGTTGGGGCGTCGGTGAGCTGCTGGAGGCCTGCTGGCGCGCGATCGGCGTTTGCGAGCGTGATCGCGGAGGCTGGTCCGCCCCGCCCGCCACGCCGTAGACGCTGCCGCGCCCGCGTCCGATAGCCGTCCCGGTGCAATCGTCACCGTTTGCCGCATCTTCATCGTCCGCAGAGTCGAACATCGCTCTTCCCCGCCCGGGTCGGGGTCGCGCGCCTCGGTCAAGCGGCGCGAGACGATTCCCGATAGGAGAGATCGCCTGGACGTCCTTTGATTCCGACGAGCCGGGAGTTGCGCCGCGATGCCATTGCTGTTGTTGCCAGCCGAGCTGGAGCCGGGGATGAGGCTCTTTGAACCCATCCTCCGCAAGGGACGCGTCATGCTTCCCGGAGGGCGCGCGCTGTCCTCCGACGATATCGGCGCGCTGCGCTGCCGCTACCCGGAGCGCGCGGTGCGGATCGAGGATCCCGTGCTCGATGAACTTGTCGCCTTCGAGGACGACTCGCACGAGCGCACCGTGGCGCGGGTGGTGCGGCGGCTGATCGCCTCGGCCCTGGACGTCATCCGTCCGGGCCTCGCCGCCCGCGAGGACGGCCGTCCGCTCAACCTCCGCCCGCTGAAGCGCGCCGTGCGCGAGGCGATGGCGTATCTGCGCGACAACCCGGTGACCACGGCGCTGCCCGGGCGCGATCCGGATCGGCCCAACGCGCTGAGCGAGCACATCGGCAACGTGTTCTATCTCTCGCTCGTGCTGGGCATCACCGCCCGGGACTTCGTCGCGTCCGAGCGGCGCAAGCACACCGCGGCCCGCGACCTCTCCCCGCGCATCGCCTACGGCCTTCGCTCGATGGGGCTCGGCGTCGCCTTCATGGATCTGGGCATGTTCGCCCTCGAGCACCTGGCGCGCCGGGAAGAGCCGCTGACGGAAGCGCAATGCCAGGCCGTGCTCGAGCATCCGCTGGCGTCGCTGCAAATGCTGCCGGAGAAGACCGACCCCACCACGCGGATGATCGTGCGCAGCCACCACGAGAACTACGACGGCAGCGGCTATCCGATCGGGATCGGGCCCGAGCGGCTGCACGTCCTGTCGCGGATCGTCCGCATCGCCGATTCGTATGATGCGGCCACGTCGCGGCACGTGTACCGGGAGGCGAAGTCGCCGGCCCGCGCGCTGTGGGAGATGAGCGTCGGGCCCTATCGGCGATTCTACGATCCGCATCTCATGAGCATCTTTGCCCGGCTCGTGCAGCCGTTTCCCATCGGCACGAAGCTGCGGCTCAGCGACGGGCGCTATGCCGTGCTCGTGCGCTACAACCGCCGGCACCCCTTCAACCCCTCGCTGCTCACCGCCTTCGATCGCGACGGGCGGCGCCTGCCGGAATCGGAGCTGGACGGCCCGTACCGGCTCGATCGCCGACCGCACCTGCGCCTCGCCTCCTGCGCCGGCGAGGATCTGTCGTTCATCTATGATCCCGAGCCGGATCTCGAGGGCGTGCCCGTGCGGGAGACCTTCCATTCGCTCTACGAATCGGTGGTGCCCTGATCGCCGATCCACGGCCCGGACGCCGCGGCGGATCCCGTGTGCAACCTTCCGGCCTTCCGCCTGTTGGTACCCGAGGCGTGCGGTAGTTGCCGCGACGGCCGCGTCCGGTACACTGCGCGCTTCATCGCGCATCCATCGGGCCGGCGGTTCGCCCCGCGGCCGATGCCGGAAGGAGGTCGATCGTGCGACAGGCGACGATGTTCACGTGCCTCGCGGGGGGGATCATCATCATCCTCATCGCCGCCGGCGCGGCGATCGGCCAGCCGCCGCCCGGCGAGGACGACGACGGGGTGACGAAGGTGCACACCGTCGCGCCGGGCGAGATGATCCTGCGCTTCCAGCAGCAGGCTCATCTGGACAGCGCTTCCCGGCTCGAGCTCCGCGTCGATCCCGAGGCGTACCGCGGCGAACTGCGAATCGTCGAAATCGTCACCCGCTCCGGGCCCGTCGAGAAGGGCGCCGTGATCCTGCGCTTCGACACGAGACGGCTGGAAGAGGAGATCCACCAGGCGCGCGAGACGCTGACGGAAACGAAGAGCCGCCTCGACATGGCGCGCGAGGATCGCGACATGAACGTCGAGGCCGCGAAGATCAGGCTCGAACGCGCCCGGCGCGCCACGCTCGCCGCCGAGCACGAACTCGAGATCTGGGAGAAGTACAACTCCGATCGCATGCTCAAGACGGCCGAGCTCAGCGTCCGGCAGCGCGAGAACAACCTCGACGATCAGAAGGAGGAACTCGCCCAGCTCGAGGCGATGTACGAAGGCACCCGCCTCGATTCGGAGACGAAGGAGATCGTCCTCGAACGCGCCCGGCGCAACGTGCGGATGTCCGAACAGTGGCTGGAGATCTCCCGCAACGATGCACTCATCACCCGGCAGTACCGCCATCCCGATCAGGATCGGGCCGTGCGCGAGAACGCCGTCCACAAGGCGATCGAGCTGGAACACGTTCGCATCTCCAACCGGCTCAACGCGGTGCGCAAGGAGCTGGAGATCGCGTCCCTGGAGCGGAAGGTGCGGGAGGGCGCCCGCCGGCTCGATCGGCTCGAGCGGGACTGGGACCGCCTCACCGTCGCCGCGCCCTCCGCCGGGATCCTGACGAAGATCGATCTTCAGGTCGGCGACACCGTCGGCGGCCGGCAGGTGATCGCCGAACTCGTCGACCCCGATGATCTCATCGTGCCGTTCACCGCCGTCTCATCCGATCTGCGCGTCATCGCCGAGGGCGATGCGGTCGATCTCGCGCTGCCCGCCTTCCCCGAAATCGACGTGCAGGGCACGGTGCGCGAGCTGTCGGGCATCGGCAGCCCGTCCGGCGACACCGCGCATTTCGACGGCGTCATCACCGTCGAGGGCGATCATCCGATGCTTCGCGTCGGCCTGCGCTGCCGCGCCCGCGCGGAGAAGACGCTCGAGGGCGTGCTGACCCTGCCCCCCGATGCGATCCGCGAAGACGAGGGGCAGACATACTGTCACGTGCTCGTCGACGGCGAAGCGGTCGAGCGCGACATCCGCCTCGGCGCGCGAACCGACGAGATGGTGCAGATCGTCTCCGGTCTCGCCGCCGGCGATCAGGTCCTGCTGGAAGAGCCCAGGGAAGAGGGCGGCGATGATGAAGCGCCCGAAGAGGGATGAAGCGCCGGCGCTGCAGGAGATCGATGCCATGACGGCCGGCGCACACGGAACGCGTCTCGTGCGCCGCTTCGCCGCGGGGATCGTCGTCGGCTGTCTCTGCATCCTCATACTCGGCTGCGCCGCGCCGCGGGAGGATCTGGGCGCCGCATCGCGTGCCGAAGGAGCTCTGGCCCGGCCCCCCTCGCCGCCGCCGACGCGCGATCCGCGCATCGCCCACGCCCGCGGCCTGCGCTTCCTGCTCAGGACGCAGAACGAAGACGGATCGTGGGGCAGCTTCCGGTCCGCCCGGCCCTACGAGATCATGCTCGGCACGACCGCGTCCTTCGATGCGTTCGGCGATGCGACGACGGCGTTGTGCGTGATGGCCCTGCACGGCCCCAGCCGCGACGATGAGCGGGCACGCGTCGCCCTCGATCGCGGCATGCGCTACCTGCTCAACGCCGAACCGGTCGGCCGCGCGACCGGCGAGGTCTTCTACGACACCTGGGCGCACACGTACATCATCCAGGCCCTCGCCCGCCTCTATCACGATGAGCGCTTCGCCTACGCCCGTCGCGACATCGCGCGGGTCGTGCGGCGCGAGATCGACATCCTCTCGAATCGTCAGGCCGCCGATGGCGGGTGGGGATACTACGACTTTGGCCATTCGCTGCCCACGCCCACGGGCAGCGAAAGCACGAGCTTCAACACCGCCGCCGTGCTCATCGCCCTCCGCGAGGCGCGGCAGGCCGGTTTCGAGGTCGGCGATGATGTCATTCACGACGGGCTCATGTGCCTGCAGCGCCTCCGCCTGCCCAGCGGGGCGTATGTCTACGGCACCTACGCGCAACTGAATCCCGCCGCAGGTTACAACCGAATCAAGGGCTCGCTCGGCCGATCGCAGGTGTGCAATTACGCGCTGCGCGTCCATGGCCGCGACATGACGCGCGAAGACCTTCTCGCCGGCATCGAGAATCTCCGCGAGCACCATCACTTCATCGAGATCGGCAAGGCCCGGCCGTACCCGCACGAAGCGTGGTACTACACGGCCGGCTATTACTTCCTCTTCGGTCATTACTATGCTTCGCTCGTCATCGGCGAGCTGCCCCCGGAAGAGCGGGCCGAGTACGCCGACTGGCTCGCGCGCACCATGTGGCGCTTGCAGGATCCGGACGGGTCATGGTTCGATTTCCCCCTCTACGGCTACCACAAGCCCTACGGTACGGCGTTCGCCATCATGACCCTTCAGGAGTGCTTGCGCGAGCGGTGAGCAGTGCGGGCCTCAGGCAGGGGCGCGCCGGGGCGGCGTGCATGACCGCGGTCCAAAAACGGTCAGCCCGTCGGCTGGTTCAACCGTCTGTGGTCCTACACGCCGACGGGCCGATCCGCGATACTCCCCCTCCCGCGAGCTCGTGCCCGATCATGGTGAAGCGTCGCGGGCGGTGCAAGACCCTGCCGCCGCATTCGTTCAAATCGGTCCATGTTTCGCGGACGTGCCTGACTTATCGGACTCCCGCCTGCGGCGCGGCGCGCGCTACAACACCCATCCCCCCGCGGCGTCCTCGGCATACTCCCGCAACTCCGCCGGCAACTCCTCCGCCGCACGACTCGCGAGGAACGACCCGATGCACGCGGCGACTGCTGCGCGGTCGGGGGTCAGCCTTCAAACTCGCCTTCGCACATAAACTGAAGCTCATCGGGGCTGTTGACGGTGATGATGTAGACAAGCTTGCGCAGCTCGCCGAGCCCGTCTTCGGCGAAGTCGGCTCGCGGTGTGAGCATCGGGATCGACCGCTTCGGCTGGCTGCGGATGTCATTCACCAGGGCCTTCCAATGCGAGAGCTCCTTATGGACGACGTTCCCGAAGGGATCGGTCACAGCGCCGTCGGCGTCGATGCTGAGCAACACGTAGCGATGGGCGCCATCATGCCAGGCCGTGAGTTGACGGGCCAGTTCCATGGCCAGGCCGGTGCCTGCGTATGGATCGGACGGCGCCGGGACTGCCGACCAGTCGACAGGCGCCGACTCCCCCGTCGACTCACTCGCCGGGGTCTCTGTCGCGGGCGGCTGTTCTTCAACGGCTTTGGCGTCGCCCGCATCATCCCCGCCGCACCCGGCGAGCAGGAGGCAGAGGATCATCGCCGGCAGGATCGCCGGCCGCTTTGACAGAGTCGTCTTCATATCGTTTCTCCTGGAAGATTCCCGTGACACCAGTAGCGCGCTGCTCCGGACGCCGTCGCATGTCCCTTTTGCAGGAATCGGGGACGGCCTGGCGGCGGCGGATCGCACCATGCTCCAGTTCCCCTCCCGCACCCGCCGGAATTGGGCCGGAATTGGACCTGGTCCATTTTCCATCCTGCCCCTCACGGCCGGCCAAGATCAGCGATGAGGCCCCAATAGACGTAGACGAACGCGGCGGCCATGACGGCGACGCCGAGCCACTTCAGCACTTCCGCGATGAACCACAGGCGCGGGAGGCGGCACCAGAAGAAATGGGCGTGCAGCGCCCACGCCGCCATCAGCCAGCCGAGGCCCATGACCACCGCATCGCGGCCGAGCAGTCTCAGCCAGTCGTACGGATCGGCGGGCAGGAGCGCAGTGCGGGTGACGATGCAGTACACACCGTAGGCGGCAATGAGCACGGGAATCAGGATCCCGCCCCAGAAGTTGATGTGCTTCAGCGGTTGGTTCATGCCTGTCCCCGTCTGGCGCCGCGGCACCTCTTCGCGCGGACGACACCGCCTCTCCGCGATCCCCATCACCGGCACTCTACCACGACGATCGCGCACGAGCAAGACACGCACGAAATTGGACCTGGTCCGTCTTCCGCTTTTCCGCCTCGGTTGCGGACCGCGCGGCGCGCCTTGGGCGCGCAATCGCGGTTCGCCACAGAATGGATCCAGCGCGCGCTGCGATCGGCATCTCGGCAGTTCATTCTGCACGGCCGGGACGGCCGTGCCACCGTCCTGTTGTGGGCTCCCAGGAACCCCGCCTACCGGCACAGATACAGATACATCGCGAAGAACTCGCGGAACTCGTCTTCGAACTGCTCGCCCAGGGTGAGGCCGGCGATCTCGGGGATGAGCAGATCATCATCTTCGAGTGACACGCATCGGCCCTCGCCGGCCTCGGCGATCTCGGCGAAGTGCTTCACCTCCTCGCCTTCCGCCTCGATGGTGTGCGTGATGAGATCGTTCGTCGCGCCGCGGGCGGCCATCTCGACGCAGGCCGTGCCATAGCCGACGTGCGGCGGGGCGTCGCCCACCACGATGAGCACCTTCGTGTGCTCGGGAACCCACGAGAGCTGCGTGTACGCGGCGTGCATGCCGAGGTGCACGGACTCGTTCGTGTCGCCGCCTCCCTCGGCGGTGAGCTCCCACAGCCGCCGGCGGGCCTCTTCGATGCTCGTGGTGAAGTCCCAGTACTTGGTCTCGAACTTGTCCTGCCGGTCACGATAGGCGACGAGCCCGATGCGGAGCGAGCCGACGACATCGCCGACGAAGAGCATGAGATCATCGACGCCGGCCTGGGCGGCGCTGAGCTCGCCGGACATGCTCGCGGTGCAGTCCAGGCAGATGGCGAGATCGACCTCGCGCTGCCGCAGCTTCTCGATGTAATCCTGAAGGCCGGCGAAGCGCTCGGGGCGCAGGGTCGCGATGAGGGACGGCTCGAGCGGCTCCTCGCCGTCCGGGATCGCATGGGCGGGCTGGAGCTGAAACGACCGCCCGACGCGCATGAGCCAGTGCCGCCAGCGGTAATCGCGTCGCATGTTCCACTGGCCGGTGATGAGGGCGAGGCGGGGCGAGAATGCGCCGGCGTCGTCGCGCTGCATGCGGAGAATGACCTTCCGCGCCGCCTCGCGCGCGACTTCGAGAAGCGCCTCATCGCCGCCGGCGGCGCCGATCTCCGCCGCGAGAAGCTTGTCCTCCAGCCGATCGGAGCGCGCGAGGAAGCGCACGCCGCGCCCGAGGCGCTCGGGGTCGATCGTGTAGCGGAACCGCAGCGCGTTGCGGAGGACGCGCGGCTCGTGCTCATCGACGAACCAGTCCGCCCCGGCGGGGATGCGCCGGCGCGCCAGGCTCGCCATGGCGAAGGTGCGCACCTGCCAGGCGGGATCGCCGCGCAGGAGATCGATGAGCGCATAGCGGCTGGCTTCGCAGCCGTAGCGCTCGAGGCGCACGGCGGCGATGGCCCGCTTGGTCCAGGTGGAGTCGGCGAGGAAGGCCCGGAGGGTTTTCGATTCGGCGGGATGGGCGGTGGCGAGGGTGGGGCAGGGGGGTTCTTCGGCGGCCGGCTCGGCGGCCGCGGGCTGATCTTCCGGGGGCGCCGAGGATTGATCGGGCGGGGGGGCCTGAGCGCTGATGGGGTACGCCGCGAGGAGCAACGCGATCGCGAGGACGACGCGCAGGGGCGATCGGAGGATGCGGGACGGGGCGACCATCATGGGAGAAGTCTACCCGGCGAACGGAGGCCCGGCGTGCGGGAAGGCGGTTGAGCCGGAGCGGGGCGGACCCCGTCGCGCGAACGGGACCCGTTTCGCGACGCGGCTCGCCCGCGTGTTCGGCGGACGTCCACGGGGATGAACCCCGTCGCGAAACGGATCGCGCGGCGCGCCCGCGGTACAATGGCGCCGACTTCTTCATCGAGAGGAGCGCATGTCATGAAGGTCATCGCCGATCTGTCCGTCGTGCCCATCGGGGTGGGGGTTTCGGTGTCCAAGTACGTCGCCGCGTGCGAGAAGGTCCTCAGCGAGACGAACCTCGCGACGCGGATGCACGCCTACGGCACGAACATCGAAGGGGAATGGGAGGAGGTCTTCGCCGCGATCCGCAGGTGCCACGAGGTGGTGCACGAGATGGGCGCTCCCCGCATCAGCTCGACCCTTCGCTTCGGTACCCGCGTGGATCGGGCCCAGACCATGGAGGACAAGCTGGACAGCGTGCGGGCCAAGCTCGGCGGGGCCCTGCCGGGGGAGGATCTGTAACGCCTGGCGCGGCCGCGCGGTCTGGGCGCCCGCCGGTCACCCCATCCTGCCCGTCCTTCCCTCGCCGCACCGGCCCAGGAATCCGATAGTCCCTCTGGCTGACCGTGCGCAGGGCGTCTCGCCGCGGGAGCCGGATCGGGTCGGCCCTGCGCGCCGGGACAGGGAAGGAGTCGATGATGAGCTCACGCAAGGCGATCGCGTTGATGTTCTCGCTGGCGGCAATGGCCGGTCTGACGGCCGGCTGCGCGCGGGAGAGCACCGTCACCTGGCAGCCGGACGGCATGCCGCACCACACGCATCCCGATCAGCACTGGTGGTCGTATGAGTTCGTGTATCACCCCAACGCCCAGGTCTACTTCGAGCCGTACACGCAGCAGTACTTCTGGTTCCAGGAGGGCTGGTGGCACCGGGGCGATCAGCCTCCGGCCGAGCTGACGCTCGATCCGACGCTGGCGCGGGTGGTGAAGCTTCAGCAGACGTCGCCGCACCCGCAGCACGGGACGGTCCTCGCGTGGCATCCGTGCTATCGCGAGATGCCGCCGGATTTCGATCCGACGCTCTTCGAGCAGACGCCCGTGCGGCTGGCGGAGTATCCGGACTGAGCGGCGGGAAAGCAGGTTCCTGAAAGCCATCCCGTGGCGCCGGCGACTGCGCCGGCGCTGCGCGCCTAATCGCCGTGCTTCTGCCGCAGGCGGGGGCTGAGGCGGAGCAGCAGCTCGATGCGCTCAAACTCATCCAGCCAGTCCTGGAGCGTCGCGGCCAGCTCATCATCGGGCAGGGGCGCGCCGGGCAGGGGGCAGGATGCGCCGAGACGCTTCGCGGCCAGCGCGCGGTAGCGCGTCAGCGTCCGGTCGCCGTACACCGACACCGGGTGGTAATCCTCGGCCATGAAGATGACGACGGGCACCCGCCGGCCGTCGTTGATCATGATCCTCCCGGCCAGGTCGGCATGCTCATCGCGGTCGAGCCAGCGGAGGACGATGAGCGGATTCGCCTCGGCGATGCGCTGGATGAGCGGGCCCTGCTGCACGCAGTCGCCGCACCAGATGCCGGAGACGCAGAGGACCTTCATCTGCCGCGTGAACCCTTCGACGAGCCGCCGCTGGGAGTCGGTGAGCGCGACGCGGTCGTACACCTCGCGCCAGGGGGCGGCCTTCTCCGCGTCGGTGGCGAGGTAGGCCTCGTATCGGAGCGCGCGGTTGTGCTTCTCTTTCAGGAATACGGCGTCCAGCATGACGATGCTCCTGGAAACGGACGACAGGAGCGTAGGCCGGACATGCACGAATGTCTCTTCAGTTCCCCCTCCCTGGGAGGGAGGGGGTCAGGGGGTGGGTGGATCTCTCGACTCGGACCGGTCCCCGCCCCGGCTCTCTGCTGCGCGCACAATGAACTCGCAGACGGCATCCGTATCACGCAGCACATCATCATTCGTGACCCGGATGACAATCATCCCCCGCGAGCGGAGAAAGGCATCGCGCTCGGCGTCGATCGCGCCGCGCCCAACGTGTGACTCACCGTCGACTTCGATGACGAGGTTTCTCGCGGGGCAGCAGAAGTCGACGATGTATGGGCCGATGACGTGCTGGCGACGAAACCTGAGGCCGCCCAGTCGCGAGTGGCGCAAGCGCTGCCAGAGGATGTGCTCGGGATGTGTCGCCTCGCGGCGCAGTTCGGCGGCGCGGGCCTTCATCCGGGGGCGTATGCGATGGCGGGGTCGTCGGTCGGTCATTCTGACCCACCCCCTTTCCCCCTTGGGAGGGAGGGGGAACTGTGCTACTCGAGTTCTTCGCGGAGCGTGCGCAGGGCGTCGAACGCCTCCATCGGCGTCATCTTCTCCAGGTCGATCTCGCGCAGAGCATCGACGGCCGGGTGGGGCAGATACTCCGTGAACAGGCTGAGTTGCGCACCCGGCGGAGGCGCGGCGCGCTCCGCCGGTTCGGGCACGTCCGGCGCCTCCGTGTGCACCGCCAGCGTCTCCAGGACCTGCGTGGCGCGGTCGATCGTCGCGCGCGGCAGGCCGGCGATTTTCGCCACGTGAATGCCGTAGCTGCGATCCGTCCGACCGGGCAGGATGCGGTACAGGAAGATGATCTCCTCGCCCCACTCGCGCACGGATACGTGCAGGTTGGTCACGTTCTCGAGTCGATCGGCGAGGCTGGTCAGCTCGTGATAGTGCGTGGCGAACAGCGTCCGGCATCCGATGTCGGCGATCGACTCGGCGATCGCCCACGCCAGGGCCAGGCCGTCCAGCGTGCTCGTGCCCCGGCCGATCTCATCGAGAATCACCAGGCTGCGCTCGGTGGCGTGATGGAGGATGTTGGCCGTCTCCGTCATCTCGACCATGAACGTGGACTGCCCCGCGTGCAGCTCGTCGGAAGCTCCGATGCGGGTGAAGATGCGATCGGTGAGGCCGATGGTGGCCTGCTCGGCGGGGACGAAACAGCCGGTGTGGGCCATGAGCACGATGAGCGCCACCTGCCGGATCGCGGTGCTCTTGCCCGCCATGTTCGGGCCGGTGATGAGAGCGAGACTTGAGGCTTGAGGTTTGGGGCTTGCGGGGCGAAGGCTTGAAGGCCTGGAGGCCTGGAGACTCGAAGAGGCTCCGATACCGGTGTCTTCGCCCGCTTCTTCCGCTTCGTGCCTTCGTGCCTCCGTGCCTTCGTGCCCCGCGTCCGCGTCCGCGCCTGCGGCCGCAGCGTTCTGGTCGATGGCACCCGGGGCGGAGGACCGCCCGGCTTGCGCTTGTTCTTCGTCTCTTCGTCTCTCAGTGTCCCCGTCTCTTCTCCCCCCCAACACGCAGTCATTCGGCACGAACTGCCTGCCCAGCGTGCGGTCGAGGACGGGATGGCGGCCGGTGCGGATGTCGATGATCGGCTCGTCGACGATCGTCGGTCGGACGTAGCCGTAGCGCGCGGCGATGTCGGCGAAGCACGCCAGCACGTCAAGTTCGGCGATGATGTCGGCGTACTCGGCAAGGGCGGGGGCGTGCCGGGCCGCCTGCCGGCAGAGACGATCGAAGAGCAGCCTCTCGCGCTCGATCGCGCGCGCCTCGGCCGTCGTCACCTTCTCCTCGAACTCCTTCAGCTCGGGCGTGATGTACCGCTCGGCGTTCTTCAGCGTCTGCTTGCGGTTGAACGATTCGGGCACTTTCGCCGCGTGCGTGTGGGTTATCTCGATGTAGTAGCCGAAAACCTTGTTGTAACCGACCTTGAGGGACGGGATGGTGGTTTCTTCGGTCAGGCGTTTCTGGTAGGCGGCGAGCCAGGTGTTGGCATCGCGCTGGAGGAGGCGGGCCTCGTCCAGTTCGCCGTCCACCCCGTCGCGGAACAGGCCGCCCTCGCGAAGATGGGCCGGGGGCGCGTCGACGCAGCGGGCGATGATCGTTTCCGACAGGGGCCGCAGCGTTCCGCCAAGCTCGTCAAGTCGTTGATGCCGATCGCGAAAGGCGGGCCGTGCGTCCATTAACCCGGCCACGTCGCTGAGGTGCGCCACCGATCGGCCCAGCGCGACGAGATCGCGCGGGGAGGCCCGATGCATCGAGATGCGCGACGCGATGCGGGCCACGTCCTGCACCCCGGCCACGTGCCGGGCCAGGTCGGCGGCGAAGGCCCGGTCGTCGGTCAACGCCGCCACCGCCCGCTGGCGGGCCTCGATGGCCTTCACGTCGCGGAGCGGGAAGCACAACCACTGTCGCAACAGGCGTTTGCCCATCGCGCTGGCGCAGCGCTGGATCACCGACAGCAGCGAACCCTCGCTCCGGCCGGTCCGCATCGTCCGCTCGATCTCGAGGCTCTGAAGGGTCGTGGCATCGATGATGACGAATCGGTCCGTCGGCTGCCGCTTCGGGGGCCGCAGATGGGCCAGGCCCCCGGGAGCGGCGCCGTCTTCGGCGTCGGGGGCTTGCGTTTCTCGCAGATAGCGAAGGAGGGCCCCGGCCGGTCCGATGGCCGGGTCGTCCTCCTCGAGTCCGAAGCCGGCGAGGGTGGTCACGCCATACTGGGCCAGAAGCAGGTCGCGGGCATCCTGGAGGCGAAAGGTCCAGCTCGGGCGGGCGGTCAGGGCGCAGCCGATGGCCTCGCAGATCCGCTGCACGCGTGGGGGGGGCCGGCCGTCGGCGGTCTCGACGTAGAGCAGCTCGGACGGGTCGAACCGGGCGAGCTCGTCGGCCACCCGATCGGAAGGGACATCCGTGAGCATGAACCGACCCGTGGACAGCTCGGCCACCGCAAGGGTCGCGGCGGACGAGTCGCCCGCCTCGCTGAACAGGATGGCGGCGATCTGGTTGGAGGCCCCTTCCTCCAGCAGGGCGTCATCGATGAGCGTTCCGGGGGTGAGGACGCGGGTGACGGCCCGGTCGACGACGCCTTTCGCCTCGGCCGGGTCCTGGATCTGGTCGCAGACGGCCACGCGGTAGCCCTGCTCGATCATCCGCCGCAGGTAGCCTTCCAGGGCGTGGTAAGGCACGCCGGCCATGGGAATGCCCTCGGTTCGCTGGGTGAGGGTCAGGCCCAGCACGCGGTGGACGAGGACGGCATCGTCGTGGAACAGCTCGTAGAAATCGCCCATCCGGAAGAACAGGACGCAGTCGGGGTGGAGGGCCTTGAAGCGGGCGTACTGCCGCATCGCCGGGGTCGAGCGGGGATCGCGGCGGCCGGCCGTCTTCGCCGGCGGGGCGGGTGGGCTCCCGGAGGAGGGGGATGGCCCGGAACGGGTGGTCATGGCGTCCGATTTTACCGGCCGGCGCCCGAGGAACGAAGAATTGACGGGATTTGAGAAAGGCCCGCGGATCCGTGGCCGCGGGCCTGCGAAGTGGAGCAGATGAGACTCGAACTCACAACCTCCTCGATGCGACCGAGGCGCTCTCCCAATTGAGCTACTGCCCCGTCAAAAGGGGTAATATTCCAGGAAGCGGCCGTGTCCCGCAACAGGGCACCTCCGCTTCGGGTACAAATCGTACGCATTTCCTCGATACCCAGCCACAGTCAGACCGATACTCCGAATCGATGCGGATGAACTTCTCCAAAAGTCCCATTTCCTTGGCCGGGCTTCGTGCCAATAATAGTCAAATGTATCGACGGCCTGGAAACCAATCGAATTCCGGGACCAAGGTCTGTCTTGGAGGACGAGAGCTCCATGAACGAGAAATGGCTTGATCATCCTGAATCTGTCGGCCAGACGGCCGGTCTTATGCGGCTCCTGAGCGACCCCACCCGACTCCGGGTGCTCGGTCTGCTCCAGCCGGGCGAGATGAACGTGACCGCGCTGTGCAACGTGCTGGGCCTGGCCCAGCCGACGGTGAGTCACCACCTCGGCCTGCTGCGGACGGCCCGGCTGGTCCGGACCCGCCGCGACGGCAAGCAGGTGTTCTACTCCCTGAACCCCGAGCACCTGGCCAGCCCCAACGGCCACGACGGCCTGCATCTGAGCTACGGCCAGGTCGAAGTGCGCCTCGGCGGCAACGGACGCGTCCACTAGGCGGCCCCACAGCCTGTCGCGCGCCGGGCCGGGCGGTTCGGTGAGCGACGCTCCGCCGGCGGGGCGGGGTGGACGCGCGATGCGCCCGTTCAGGCCGGCTCGACGGGGACGCGCGCCTTTCATGCCCCTCGCATACCGCCTACGCTCTCTCATTTCCCACCCGGAACGAGGAGTTGCTGTGGCATGGCCATCAAAGCCGAGACGGTGCTCGCCGAGCTGAACCGCCTGCGCCAGGATCTGGAGGCCGATCCCGGCGATCTCGAGTGGTTCACCCTTCACCACGCCTTCTGCTTCATCAGCTATCACCTTGGCGAATTCCAGGGCTACCTGGATGAGAACGTCGCGGAGGACGAGCAGCCGGAGGGGTAGGGAAGCGGGCAAAACGCTGAAAGCGGGAACGGCGGAGGGCGGCGAGGCGGTCGGGAAGGATCAGGAGGACCGCCGCCGACCCCGGCGCCTCCGCGGGCTGTCAGCCCGCGGCTGTTTCCCCTCTGCGCCTCCGAGCCTCGAGCCCCCTCCCCGTTCAAGGCTTGACCGGCTCCGGCCGATAGGTATCCTCATGACGCCATGACGAATCTGAGCCCCATCATCATCGGCATCGCCATTATCAAGCCCCGCTAGGGGCGAGCCGCGATGGGTGCAGCCTTCCTTCTGATCGACCCACCATCGGCCTCGCCCCCGCGGCGGGGCCGATTGCCTTTGGAAGGCCCGCAGGCTTGAAGACCTGGAGGCTTGAAGGTCAGATCTTCCGGATCTCACGCGAACCGAGCAGGAACATGGCTGAAACCACCACGAAACGCAACTACAAGAAGACGCTCAACCTGCCGAAGACGAGCTTCACCATGCGGGCGAAGCTCGCCGACAACGAGCCCGTCTCGCAGCAGCGCTGGCGGGAGATGAACCTCTACGACCGGGTGCTGGAGGCGCGGGCCGGCGCCGAACGGTTCGTCTTTCACGACGGCCCGCCCTACGCCAACGGCGTCTGCCACGTCGGGCATCTGCTCAACAAGGTGCTCAAGGACATCGTCGTGCGCAGCCAGCTCATGGCCGGCCGGCACTGCGCCTTCGTTCCCGGCTGGGACTGCCACGGCCTGCCCATCGAGTACAAGGTCATGACCGACCTTCATCAGTCGGGCCGGCTGGAGGAGCTCAACCACCTCGATGAGGATCAGCGGCGGATGGCGATCCGCAAGGCGTGCGGCGCCGATGCGGTCAAGTACGCCGACCTCCAGCAGACCCAGCTTCGGCGCCTGCTCACCCTGGCCGACTACGACCATCGCTACCTGACGATGGATCACGGCTACGAGCAGGGGGTGCTGGAGGTGTTCGGGCGGCTCGTCGAGCAGGGCGTGGTCTACCGCGCCCTCAAGCCCGTGCACTGGTCGATCACCAACCAGACCGCCCTCGCCGAGGCGGAGCTGGAGTACATGGATCGCGAGGACCTGTCCATCTACGTCGACTTCGAGGCCGAGGATCGGCAGGCGGTGGCCGATGCGTTCGGCGTCGCGCTGGATGAGCGGCCTTCGTTCATGATCTGGACCACCACTCCGTGGACGCTGCCGGCCAATCTGGCCATCGCGGTGCACGAGCGCTTCCGCTACGCGCTGCTGCGCCTCGACGGGAGCGTGACGATCATCGCCACCGAGCTGGTGGAGACGGTCGCGAGGGCGGGAGGCGTCGAGGATCTGGAGATCCTCGCCGAGACGGACGGCGAGAACCTCGTCGGCCTGACCTACCGCCACCCGCTGCGCGACCTCGTCTGCCCGATCGTCGCCGCCGACTACGTGACCCTCGAGGACGGCACGGGGCTGGTGCACACCGCGCCCGGGCACGGGGCCGAGGACCAGGCCACCGGCCTCAAGGAGGGCATCGACATCTACTGCCCCGTCCGAGATGACGGCACCTTCGATGACACCGTCCCGCAGTGGCTGCGCGGCATGAGCGTGTGGGAGGCCAACGAGAAGGTGACCGAGCGGCTCCGCGAATCGGGCCATCTCTTCCACGCGCACAAGTTCGTGCACAGCTACCCCCATGACTGGCGAAGCAAGACGCCGGTCATCTTTCGCGCCACCGATCAGTGGTTCATCAACGTCGACGAGCCGCTCAAGTCGAGCGGGCGCAGCCTGCGCGAGCTGGCGATGGACGCGGTCGAGAAGGAGATCACCTTTTATCCCGGCTGGGGCCGCAACCGTCTGCGGGGGATGCTCGAGAGCCGCCCGGACTGGTGCATAAGCCGCCAGCGGGCGTGGGGTCTGCCCATCCCCGCCTTCCAGAGGCCGGACGGGTCGATCTTCATGACCGCCGCGTCGGTGCGCGCGGTGGCCGAGGCGTTCGGCGAACTGGGCAGCGACGCGTGGTTCACCGAACCGCCGGGCCGGCTGCTGCAGACGTACCGCCCGGCCGACGATCCGGACGCCCCGGACGATCTCGACGTCGACGCGCTGGGCAAGACCTACGAGAGCTTTGATGTGTGGGTCGAGTCCGGCTCGTCCTGGCACTCGGTGATGCGCCGCCGCGAGCTGGGGTTCCCCGTCGATCTCTACCTGGAAGGGTCCGACCAGCATCGCGGGTGGTTCCAGCTTTCGCTTCTGCCCGGGATCGGGATGACCGGCCACAGCCCGTTCCGCAGCGTGCTCACGCACGGCTTCATGGTGGACAAGGACGGGCGGAAGATGAGCAAGTCGGGCGACAACGCCCTCGACGTCGATGAGCTGCTCAGGCACTTCGGGGCCGACGTCTGCCGATGGTGGACCTCCTCCCTGGCCTTCGAGAGCGACATCAAGGTCGATGTCGAGTTCTTCGAGCTGGCCGGCGAGTCGTACCGCAAGGTGCGCAACACGCTGCGCTTCCTGCTCAGCAACGTCAGCGACTTCGATCCCGCCACGCTCGGGGAGGAGCTTGCCCGCGTGCCCGCGGAGTCGATGGATGGCTACGTGCTTGCGGAGGCGGCGCGTCTTCAGCGCCGCGTGCTCAGCGCCTACGACGAGTACGAGTTCCGCCGCGCGCACCTGCTGCTGTATGACTTCTGCAACGAGACGCTCAGCGCCTTTTATTGCGATGCCGCGAAGGATCGGCTGTACTGCGATCGGGCCGATTCGCCCCGCCGGCGCCGCGCGCAGGCCGTGATGTGGCGCATCGCCGAGATGCTCTGCCGTCTCCTGGCGCCCATCCTCGTGCATACCGCCGACGAGGCGTACCGCGCGCTGTGGAAGGATGCGACGGACGATGAGGACGATCGCTGCGTCCATCTCACCGCCATCGAACGGTTCGCCTTCGAGGCCGAGGAGGGCTGGACCCGGGCGCTCGCCGCCCGCGAGGAGACGCAGAAGGCGCTGGAGGCCGCCAAGCAGGAAGGGATCGACAACCCGCTCGATGCGGCCCTGGTCGTGCCCGATCCGAAGGGCAGGCTGAAGCGCTTCGAGGCCGACCTCGCGGACGTGTTGGGCGTCTCGCGCGTGATCCTCGAGGGAGGCGCCGGGCAGGTGTCGGTGAAGGATCTGCGCTCCGAACCGCGCTGCGAGCGCTGCTGGAAGCGCGATGAGACGACGAAACCCCGATCCGACGGCGGACAGCTCTGCGACCGCTGCGCGGAGGCGGCGGGCGTGTGACGGGTCAATGGTCGGGATGGACGATCAAGCCCGCGGCGAGCGTCGCGGGTTTTTTCTGCCTCGCAAGTCCGGCGGCGCCCTCTGATCGCAGCTTCGGTGTCGTTTGTCTGCCCGTTTTGGTCTGGGAATGCCGCCCCGGCTGCGGCATAATGGAGTCTGCGGTCCGTTCCGGCCCGCCGCCCGGCAGGCTCACGGACGCCTGGACAGCCAACGACCGAGGAGGAGGCCCGGCCATGATCTCTCCACGGCACGCACGGCGAGCAAGCAGACTCGAGGGCGGGCTGATGCGCATATGCGCCGGCGCCGCGATCATCGGCATGTTCGGCATCGACATCTCCTCGGCCCGGGGGCAGTGCGAGGCGGCCAAGCTGATGCCGGACGATGGGCACGCCGGGCAGTTCTTCGGCGCCGACGTCGCCGTGCGCGGCGATGTCGTCCTGGTGGGGGCATCGTATGATGTCGGGAGCGGCGCGGAGGCCGGTGCGGTCTACGTCTATCGCAGGGATGGCTTGACCTGGATCGAAGAGGCGAAGCTTCTGGCATCCGACGCCGAGGAGCTCGACCGGTTCGGCAGCGCCACCGCCGTCGATGGGACGGTGGCCCTTGTTGGCGCCTGGGGCGATGACGATGCCTATCAGGGGCATCAAAGCTGCAACTCCGGGGCGGCCTACGTGTTCCGTCGCACCGGCGAGGGCTGGGTGCAGGAAGCCAAGCTCCTCGCGCCCGAGCCGGAATGGGGCGATCACGTCGGGTACGCGGTGGACCTCGATGGCGATATCGCCGTGCTCGGCGCGCCGTGTGACAACGACGGCGGGATCGTCTCCGGGATAGTCTACGTCTTCCGATATGAAGGCGGCGCCTGGTCCTGCGAGGCCACGCTGAACCACCCGTATCCGTCCGCCCATGACTCCTTCGGGTACTCCGTGGCCGTGCGGGGCAATCGGTTGATGATCGGATGCACCGGGGATGATGATTTCGGTATGGACGCGGGGTCCGTGTTTGTGTTTGAGCATGACGGTTCGGGGTGGGTTGAGCAGGCCAAGCTTCGGGCGTCGGACGTCCAGGACTGCGACGAGTTCGGCACCGCAGTGGACGCGTCCGGCGATCTTCTGGTCGTGGGCGCGCGCTGGAACGACGTGTACGGGCCGGGCTCCGGCTCGGCGTACGTCTTCGGCTTCGACGGCGGGCAGTGGCCGGAGGAGGCCCGGCTGCTCGCCTCCGACGGCGCGACGGAGGACCAGTTCGGCTTCGCGGTGGCGACCAACGGCCAGGCGGTCGTCGTCGGCGCCCATCGGGACGATGATCTCGGTATCGACTCAGGATCCGTCTACATCTTCCGAGACGACGGCGCGGCGTGGTTCGAGCACGCCAAGCTGCTCGCCTCGGACGGCCGGGCCGACGATCGGCTCGGCGCTTCGCTCGCCTACGACGGGCCCGTTGTCGTTGCCGGGGCGCCCCGCCATGATTTGAACGGCGAGAACGCCGGGGCGGCGTATATCTACGACGATCTCGGCGAGGACTGCAACGTCAACGGGATCTGCGATTCGATGGACATCCTCAACGGGACGAGCTGCGACATCAACGACAACGGGGTTCCCGACGAGTGCGAGGACCTCTGCGTTGGCGATGTCGATGAAGACGGGCACGTGGGCACCGGTGATCTGCTGGCGCTGCTCGCCGCGTGGGGACCCTGCCCGCCGGAGGGCGCGTGCATGGCCGACGTCGTTTGCGATGGCGTGATCAATGTGCCCGATCTGCTCGTCCTGCTCGGGCAGTGGGGCCCGTGCCCGCGACGGTAGCGTCCGGCCGATCGAGCGAAGAAAGATGGCCGGCCCGCGGCCGGCGCGCCGCGGGCTTTGCTATTCCTCCGAGGCCGGCGCGGCGGCCGAAGCCTGATCCGGCTCCGGCCGCGGCTTGCTGCGATCCCAGTACGCCCACCACGCGAGCTGCTTGAGCTCGTAGCGCACGTTGTAGGTGCCCTCGTACTTCACGAGCACCCTTCGCATGTCGGGATCGGCGCTGAACCAGAAGTCGCTCTGGTTCACGTCGCCGTCGCAGTCGTGATCGACGCGAAGATGATAGGTGACCACCTCGCCATAGGGGACGGTGATCGTTTCCTTCCCGACGAACTTCACCGTCGCGTTCGCCGGGTGGAGCGGCGTGCCGTGCGTGTCCGTCTGGTCCGGCAGCAGATCGATGGTCAGCGTCGGCGGGTCCGGATCGTCGAACGGGTAATCGCGGAGGGTGAAGGTGAGCGCATCGTGGAACGCGACGGCGCGCGGAACGTGGTACTCGTCGGACGCGTGCCCGGAGCTGGGAAAATAGCAGAACTGTTCGGCCCTGATGCGCCCGTCATGCTGCACGAACTGCTTGTAGGTGGACCCGCAATCCTCCTGGCTGGACATGACGAGCTTGTAGGGCTGGAAGGTGTCGCGGCGGACGAAGGAGGTGGTCAGGAACCGGTAGGTGTAGTTCTCGGTGGGGATCAGCTCGCTGACGTTGTGCTTGAAGACGGCCAGGGCGCTGGGCGATGAGACGTCGACGGCCTTGGTGGTCGTGCGCGGGTCCATGTGCTGGGCGTTGGTGAAGATCGAGGCCTCGTAGCGGCGCTCGACGCCGTAGATGGGCCGCACCGCGTCGTAGAGCGCCCATTCGGCCTTGCCCGCGTGCCAGGCGGGATCGGCGCGCCAGCCGGAGGCGGGCGCGGCGGCGGTCGGTGATGTCGTCCGCAATGCCACGGGCACGGCCAGAAGCAGGGCGATGATCTGGGCCCGGCGGAGGAAAACCGCCGCGCGGCGACGATCGGTCGGGATCGGCGGGGTCGCGGAACTCATCGTCATGGATGGAGCCCTCCTGACATCGATGGTAGGCTCGGAGACAAGCGGCTACGATGGCCGCTCTCCCGAAAGGCCCGGACATGTCTGACAAACCCTCGATTCCGTTCGATGATTTCCTCAAACTCGATTTGAGAGCGGCGACGGTGACCGCGTGCGAGCCCCATCCCAACGCCGACCGTCTGCTCGTGATCAGCCTCGACGACGGCAGCACCGACGGGCGGCAGGTCTGCGCGGGGATCAAACCGTGGTATACGCCGGAGGAACTGGTGGGCAGGCAGGTGGTGATCGTGGCCAACCTGGAGGCGCGCAAGATCCGCGGCGTGACCAGTCACGGAATGCTTCTTGCCGCCAGCGATGAAAAGGAGGGCGGCGGAAAGGACGATCGCGACGTCGTCATTCTCACCCTCGAGAAGCCGGTGAAGCCCGGATCGGGAATCAGTTGACGCCACGCGCCGGGCCCGGACGCCGCCCCCCCGCGCGGCGCCGCCGCGAGAACGAAAGAACGCCCCGCACGGGGTGCGGGGCGCGCTGAGGGTGTGTCGTCCTCATGCCGGGCCGTTCGTCAGCCGGAGACGTTCGCGGCGGCGGTCTCCTCGGGGCCGGTCTCCTCCGTCGTCTCGTCGGTCTCTTCCTCGGCCGCGCGGCGCCTGATCTTGAAGTTGTGGCGCTCGGCGAGGGCTTCGAAGCCGAAGGCCTCCTCGACCGATCCCTCCGCGGCATCGAGCTCCTCGCCCAGCAGCAGCGTCTGGATGAGACGGTTGGAGGCCAACTGGTCGAACCGCTCCCTGTCCAGCGGGAACTGCCGGAGCATCTCGACCACCATCACCACCATCTTCTCGTCGACGGGGATGACCAGCGAGCGCTCCGCGGCGGGGATGTCCCGCAGCTTCGTCCCGGACGGGAACTGAAGCGCCCGGTCCACGATCGTCTCGATGGTGGGCATGTGGGCCCGGATCACCGGCAGGTTGGAGGGCATCGGATCCAGCGGCAGACCCTGCTCGAGCTGGTATCTCACCCGGAACGCGTTGTCGATGTGGACCGGGTTCTCCGGCTGGATCGGCGTCTCGTATTCGATCGCGACCGACAACAACCCCTCTTCCTTCATCAGTGCGCGGATGGAGTCGACCTCCGAACGAAGGCGGTCGTAGTCGGCCAGCTTCTTCAGGTCGGCGACGACCTGCTCGCGCACTTCGGCCAGCTCGCGGGGCGGGCGCGCCGGGTCGGTGTCGGTGATCCGGAGGTAGATGATGCTCTCATCGCTGGTCTTCAGGGGCGGGGCGGTGATGTCTTCCTGGACCAGGACCACCGGATCGCCGCCGAAGGCCCGGGCCCTGGCCACAAGCTGCGCCGGGCCGAGGCGGTTGTTCTTGCCGTAGTGCTCCGTCCAAGCCATGGCAATCGGAATGAACCGCAGGTCCTGGTCATCGAGCCATCGATCGCCGATCGCCTCGTACTTCGGCAGGGGCAGGCCGGGGAACTCGACCTGCAACTGCTGCGCCATCTCGCGGTAGTCGACCTTCTGCTCGTCCCAGTCCTCCGGGAGCTTCAGGTAGCCGTCCTCCGTATCGAGGCGGCGCTGGGTTTCGAGCAGGGCGTCGGAGGCGAACTTGCGGATCTCCTCCCGCTTCCGCGCCACGAGCGTGTTGAGCAGGTCGTTGCGGACGAGATCGGGAATCGCCTTCCCGCGTTCATACTCGGGGAACGGTTTGCCATTCGGGTTGTTCTTCCAGTGCTTGATGAGGGCCACCCCGTCCATCTCATCGCTGTTCTGGACCATCTCCCGGATCGAGTCATTGGGGATCATCAGCCATTCGATCTTGACGCGATCGGGCAGGCGGTAGCCGAACCCGCGCTCGCCTTCGCCGGGCCGGATGTCCCGGTACTTCTCGAACTGGGCGGCAATCTCCTCCTCGGACGGCTCGGGCAGATCCTCGCTCGCCTCGGCCTCGAGGACGACGAACTCGCACTGGACGGAATGGAACTGCCGGCGGGCGAGGGCGCGGAGACGATGGTCCGACAGCTTCGCCGCGCTCTGATACATGCCGATCATCCGCCGCACGCCGAGGACCTTGCCCAGGGTCCGATCGACGAAGCGGGGATCGTTGGATCGGCCCAGGAGACTCAGGATGCGATCCACCTGTTCCTGGGACATCTGGCTGAGCATGTTCCCCCCCACGAGACCGGCCTCGTCGGCCTCGCGCACGAGGAGGAACCAGTGCGCGGGGTTTTCCATCAGCCCGAAGCCGGGCACCGGCTGCTGAAGACGCTGAAGCATCTGCAGCTCGCTCTTGCACTGGCGGAGATCCCGGGCGGAGACCTTCTCCTCGTCCTCGCCCACCGTGGCCCAGGTCGAGCCGCCGGCCGCGGCCTGCTTCGAGAGCGACTGGATCGCCTGCGGAATGAGGAAGACGATCATCAGCAGCGTGCCGAAGATCGCGAGGATCCACTTGCTGTGCTTGCGCAGGAACTTGAACATCGCTGAAGCTCGTCCTCATGAAGGGGATCGGGGCGACCTGAGCCCGCGCCCGGTTTCGCGCCGGTTGCCCCCATTCCGGGGTCGGGGCCGGGGCCGGCCGCCGAATCGATAGTGTATGTCGGCGGTTGGGGAAAACCAACGGCGGCCGCCCCTGCGAAAAACCCATGCCCGCGGAGGCATGGGTTGGTGCTGATCAATGACCGACACGGCCCCGTCGGCGCGGGCCGGGGTTATCGGTAGAACTCGACGATGAGGTTCGTGTTGACCTCGAAGGGAACCTGGTCGGCGGTGGGGACGCTGAGAATCTTCACGCTCAGCTCGGAGGGGTTGACCTCCATCCAGTCGGGCACGATGTGGCCGGCCATGGACTCCATGTTCTCGCGGGCGAGCTTGTGGATGCGGGCGTGGAGGACGACGTTGTCGCCGGGCTTGATGGCCGCGCTGGGCCGATCCACCCGCCGGCCGTTCACCAGCACGTGCCGGTGCACCACCATCTGGCGGGCGGCCCAGATCGTCCGCACGAAGCCGGCCCGGCGGACGACGTTGTCCAGCCGCTGCTCGAGAAGCTGCAGGAGCACTTCGCCCGTGTTGCCGCGTCGGCGGGAGGCTTCCTGCACGTATCGGCGGAACTGCTTCTCCAGGACGTGGTAGTGATGCCGCAGCTTCTGCTTCTCGGTGAGGCGGACGCCGTAGTCCTTCACCCGCCGGCCGCGGTAGCCGTGCATACCGGGCGGGGAGAGCTGCCGCCTGGCAGTGTGCTTGGGCACGTCGGCGATGGGCACGCCCACGCGGCGGGAGAGCTTGACCTTCGGGCCGAGGTATCGAGCCATCGGGTGCGATCCTTAGCGGTTGATCCGCAGCGCGGCGGCGGAGACGCCGCCCCTGCGGGTCGGAGGCGGGAAAACACGGACCCGCCGGGCCAACGCCGCGGCGGACGAACCTCGCAGTAAAGCACAGGCAGCGGCCTCGGTCAAGCGCGCGGGCCGGTCGGCGACGCCGGATCACGCCGCCTTGCGGCGCGGCGGGGGCTGGTCGGCCCGGGCCGGCGGGGGTGGTTCGGCGGCGGGGGCGGCAGTCGGCCAGGCGGCCGCG
>JAXHTH010000147.1:0-5816 GCA_034211115.1 Planctomycetota bacterium
GCGATTCGCCTCCCGGCGCCCCGGTCACCAGCCAGCCACGGCCATGGCCGGCACCATGCGGGCGTTGGCGGCCAACGTCGTGAAGGGTGCGAAGGACGGCTTTGAGCGCCGGCTGCAGCTAAACGGCGTGGCCGACGAGGATGACATCGCCAACGGAACCAGTCTCGACTGCAACGAGAACGGCATTCCCGACGAGTGCGAGAACCTCGCGGACATGGACGGTGACGGCAAGGTCGACGTCGATGATCTTCTCTTCCTGCTGGGTGAATGGGGCCGGGAAGACAGCCCCGCCGACCTCAACTGCGACGGCATCGTCGACACCGCCGACCTGTTGTATCTTCTCGGCGCCTGGCCGCCGTTTGTGCCCTGCCCCTGGGATTTCAACGGCGACGGCGTGGTCGATGATCTCGATGTCCAGATCGTCGTCGATCACTGGGGCGACTGCCCCGATCCCCCCGAGGAGTGTCCGTGGGATCTCAACGAGGATGGCGCCGTCGATTTCCAGGATGTGTCCATCGTGGAGGATCACTTCGGCAACTGCCCGTAAGCGCACCGGCCTGTCGGAGGCCGCCGATGCGATCTTCACGTCCGATCGACCGCCGCCCCCTCTGTCGGAGAGGAGAGGGGGCGGTTGACTGCGCGGAGCGCGGGGCGGCGGGCTACGCCTCGCCCGCGGGCGCTTCGGCCTCCTCCGCCGCTTCCTCGCGGGCCACGAGCACTTCCGCCTTGTACCCGCCGGCGGCGCGGTCGCGCAGGTAGAGTATGCCGAACACGATGATGATCACGATCGAGAACGGCGCGACGTAACGGAACGACATGCGCCCGCCGTAGTTGTCGGCGGGCTTGAGGACGGCATTGAGGTCGGCGACGATCGGGCCCGCCGCCTCGGCCCCCGGCGCGTTGCTGATGGCGCTGCGCAACGCCTCGGCGGTCGCGCCTTCGGGCAGTTGTCCGGAAGAGGCCGTCTCTTCGAGCACGCGCTCGGCCTTCGCCACCGCGCCCATGATCTCCCGCTGAATGATGTCCTCTTCCGACTCGGCCAGTTGCGGATAGGAGTCGACGACCTGTTCGAGGACGGCGACCGTCTCCTGCATCTTCTCGTTCTGGAGACGCTGGTGGAGGTAGTCGTCGGCGACGTTGCCCATCTGGGGGGTGGTGACCACGCCCACGATGAGCATGCCCATCCCGCCCATGAGGGCCAGCCCCAGCGCGCCGCTCCTGGGGACCCGCTCGCTCGTCACGCCAAGCATGGTCGGCCAGAAATAGCAGACGCCGACGGCGAACACCGTGGCGGAGACGAACGCCATCGCCGTGCTCTGCGCGAAGCTGAACCAGTAGAGTCCGATCCCCGCCACGATGGCGGAGCCGACCAGGATGCCGGTGGGGGAGAAGCGGTGCACGACGGGCCCGGCGAAGAAACGCAGGATCGCCATCAGGCCGTTGATGTACGCCAGCACCAGAATGCCCGCGATGCCTCCCGCCTCCAGCACCGCCGGCACCCAGCGGTTGGGCCCCAGCTCCAGGGAAGCCGTGATGCACATGCACGCAAGCAGAATGAGGAACAGCGGCCGCAGCAGCGCACCCTTGAACATCCCGGCAAACGAGACCCCCGACTGGACCCGCTCCGTCTTCGGGAACATCTGACCCGTGAAGAGAATGCCGTACACCACCGCGGGGATGAGGATCAGGACGAGCTTGAGCTGCCAGTTGGTGAGCCCCAGTTGGTTGAGCAGGTAGCACGACACCCCGCCGATGAGAATCCCGCCCGGGAACCAGACGTGAAACTGGTTGAGCTTCTTCGTCTTCTGGTCGGGGTAGATGGTGGCGATGAGCGGATTGCACACCGCTTCCACCGTGCCGTTGCCCAGCGAGAGGATGAGCGCGCCGAAGAACAGCATCCAGTATGCCGCCTCCCCCGTGGCGAAGATCATCAGCAGCGGTCCCACGAGGTGGCACAACAGCGCCAGGCGGAGCAGGTTCCGCATGCCGAGCAGGTCCACGAGGGGGCCGAGCACGAAGATCGAGATGGTGAACCCCCAGATCGCCGCCCCTCCGATGTAGCCGACCTCCAGATTGCTGAGGACGAACTGCTCCTTGAGCGGTCCCATGATCTCGCCGATCACGGCGAAGCAGACGGCGGTCGCCACGAGGGCGAAACAACTGCCCACGAACAGACGTGCCTGGTTCATCGGTTTGATCCTTCCAGTGCGGGGATGCCGCCGCGGCGGGCGGCCGGAGAAACGCGGCCAAAGTAGACCGCGCGCTGGGGAGTGTCAATCCCGCCCGCCCGCTCGGGGAGACGCACGCGTCCGCCGCCCGCGGCTGCCACCCCGCGCCAGCTCTCTCCCCCCGAGACGGATCGCGCGGAATTGCGGAGGGATTGCAAACGGCTCCTCGAACACGCTTCGCTGAAGGATCGAACCGCACTCGGGACAGCGGAGGGTCGCCGCCTGTCCCGCAAGCTGGGTGCTGAGCTGATGCCCGCAGGCCGGGCAGGCGCAGCGCGCGATGGGCGAGACGCGGCGGAGGTGAGGCCGCATCAGATCGCCGCCCCAGGACAGGGCGAGCATGCCCCACGTCACCACCGCCCCGACGGCGCAGATGACGTGAACGAGCATCCGTGCCGATCCGCGAACCCACGCGTGCTCCGTCAGCCACGCATGCAGCAGGACCCAGCCGGCGAGGAGGATCGCCTGCACGAGGAGGAACAGCCAGAAGCGCCGATCGGACGCCGCGGACCTGAACGCGCGCCACCACGTCAGATGGCGCTGCCAGCGCGAATCGATCTCGCGCACCTCCGGGTAGGAATCGTTGCTGAGGTAGAAGCGCACCATCAGGATCAGAGGTGGTGGCCCGACGCTCCGCGCCGGGCGTGTTGGCTTTCACGGAAGGTGGCCCGACGCTCCGCGGCGGGCGCATTGCTTTTTCAGACAAGGTGCCACGGGCGTCCCGCCCGTGCGGCCGGTCCGGCGCGGAGCGCCGGGCCACCTTCGACTCGGCCGGCGCGGAGCGCCGTGCCGCCTCCAGGCGGCCTGCTCACTCAACTTGCCACTCGAGAATCCCCCCCGAGAAGCCGTCCTGGAGCTTCGCCTCGAGGCGAAGCACCCGGGTCTGGATCGGGTCGAAGTCGACGCGGTTGTAGCCGTCACGCTGCACGCCGTAGCCGGACGCGGCGGGGACGGGCTTCCATTCCCCGCCTTCCCTGAACAGCAGCCGCCAGCTTGCGGGGACGCGGCAGCCTCCGGCCCCCGTGTCATCGAACCAGTACACCTCCGCGCTGGACACCCACCGCTTCTCGGGGAACTCGTACTGGATCCACTCCGTCGTCCCGCGATGATCCCACCACGTGAAGCGCGGGATCGAGTGATCGGCCGAGCCGGCCGGCTCGCGCTGATCGTTCACCGCGAGCACGGAATCGTCGCCCCAGCAGTGGGAGGCGGTGACGCGGCTCGTGCTCGCCGTCGTCGGCGGTGGGATCACCTGCGCCAGCGCGCGCTCGGTGGGGATCCAGACCGTCATTTCGCCCGCGGCGCGATGATCCCAGGCGTAGTAGGGGATCGCGGTGAACTCGATCGCTTCCTCGACGACCGGGCCGTCCTCCTGCTGCTGGTGAAGCGCGAACGCGTCGCCTTCGATGACGGTGACGCCGCCGAGCAGATCCGCGCGATGTTCGGCCTCGAGATCGGAATCGCGCGGCATCCGGATGTTGCGCACGTGCCCGCCGTTGTCGACCGCCTCCAGGCAATAGACGATCGGCCCGCGCTCGAGAGCCAGCCGCCCGCGATCGGCCTCGACCTCTTCGTGGGCGGCGACGAGCCGCACGGGCATGGGGAAATCGACGACGATCTCATCGCCCGGCCTCCACGTGCGGCGCAGGCGCGCGTAGCCTCGCTCAATCTCGACATCCGCGGCAGGTCGGCCGTTGATGGCGATCTTGAACGCCGGGTCAGGCTCGTCGCCTCGCTCGACATACGAATACAGATCGCTCGGCACGGGCCGGCCCCGCACCCAGCCGGGAATCCGAATACACAGATCGAACTCGGCCGGGCGCTGCGGCTGAACCGTGATGTCGACCCGGCCGTCCCACGGGTAGTTCGTCGACTGCCGCAGGATCACGGTATTGCCCGGCCGTTCGATGCGCGCGTCGCCGGCAATGAACAGGTTCACGTAGATGCCATTCTCATCATGGGCGTACACGTACCCGGCGATCGAGGGCACGAAGCGCACGATGTTGACCGGGCAGCACGAGCAGGAGAACCACGGGCTGCGATGGTACGTCCCGCCGCTGGCGAGCGGATTCGGATAGAAGAACCGGTCGCCGGACATCGAGATGCCGGACAGGAAGCCGTTGTAGATGATCCGCTCGAGGACATCGGCGTACTTCGCATGTCCGTGCAGGAGGTTCATCCGGTGATTCCAGAGCGCGTTGCCGATCGCGGCGCAGGTCTCGTTGTACGCGCTGGCGTTGGGCAGCTCGTAATCCTCGCCGAACGCCTCCCCGCTCTGCCGCGCGCCGATCCCGCCGGTCAGGTAGAGCTTCTTCTCGACCATGTTGGCCCAGATGCGGTCGAGGGCGGTGATGTAGGCCCGATCGCCGGTGAGGGCGGCGACGTCCGCCATGCCGCAGTAGAGGTACATCGCGCGGACCGCGTGTCCGATCGGTGTCTCCTGCTCGATGACCGGCCGATGATCCTGCGCGTAGGGGCCGTACAGCTCGCGCCGGCCCCCGGAGCGCCCGCGCTGATCGAGGAAGAACCTGGCCAGGTCGAGGTAGCGCTTCTCGCCCGTCACGCGATGGAGCTTGACGAGCCCGATCTCGATCTCCTCGTGTCCGGGCACATCGTGTCGCCCGTCGGGGCCGAACACGCGATCGATGAGATCCGCGTTTCTGATCGCCACATCGAGCAGCGAGCGCTTGCCGGTCGCCAGGTAATGCGCGACGGCGGCCTCGTACATGTGTCCGACGTTGTACAGCTCGTGACTGTGGCGGAGATACGACCAGCGCTCCTCGCCCGCGGCGGACGCGGGATTCTCCGGATCGATCGTGCGCGTCGTGTAGAGGTAGCCGTCCTCTTCCTGGGCCGCGGCGATCTTCGCGATCAGATCATCCAGATAACGGTCCAGCTCGGGGTCGGGATGGAGGCTCAGCGCGTACGCCGCCCCTTCGATGACCTTGAACACATCCGAATCGTTGAAACGGATGCCGTTGAAGGCGCCGTCCATCAGCCCGGCGGCCTTGGCGAAGTTGTCGATCCGGCCCGTCTCCTCGCACTTGTCAAAGCAGTAGGGGACGGTCATGGTGCGGTTCGTCTCCATGCGCTTCGACCAGAAGGCATCGTTGATATGCACATCCGTAAAAGGAACCGCGTTCATCCTCACGTCCTCCGCCGCGTGCGCCGCGGCGTGCAGAAGGCCCGCCGCCACGCTCATCGTCATCAGCATCCTCGCGCCACGCCGCATGTAAGGTTTCTCCACGTTCATGGAAGAGCCGCTCCCGCCGTGCCGCGCGCGATCGCGGCGACGGGGGTCGGCCGGCTTCCGGTATCCTACCGTGTCCGGGCGGGCGGCGTCCGGAGGCCCGCCGCGATCGGCCCGACCGTGGATCGAAATCGATTGGACGGTGCCCTCCGCCGACAGTGACGACCTCGCGACCCGCCAAAATCTCCAGCCCGGTTCACTCCACGTCGATACTCCTCCTAGCAGGCCGCTAAGCAACCGGTCTCAACGGCGTGATTTGTCTGTTCGGCGCGGTCGGTCGGCAATAATCTCCCCGTCGTTCATCCCCCGCGGCTCCGCTCCGCGTCGTTCGCGGAGCC
>JAXHTH010000148.1:0-4353 GCA_034211115.1 Planctomycetota bacterium
GCCTCGTCGGAGCAGCTCGCGGCCCGATGCCGCGAGCTGGAGGAGCTCGCCCGACGCGCCTCCTTCATCCAGCGCGAGGGCGAGACATGAGTCGCGACGCGAGAGCCCGTCGCGCGCCGGCGCCGCGAAGCCGGTTGCTTGAGATCCCGGCCCGGCGCGGGCCTTCTCTCGTTTTATCGTCGTTTGGCAACTCGGTCCGGCGATCGTCCACGGTTGATTGACGCCGCGAACAGCACGCAAGCACGAAAGGACAGATCGATGGGGGACGCGACCGATCAGCCCACCAACACCGCGGCAGCCCGACCCGGCCGCGGCGCCGGCACGGAAACGACCGGCGCGCCCGGGGCCGGCAAGCAGCACAGCGTCTTTCTGGGACGCCAGCCTATCTTCGACAAACGCCTGGATGTCTACGCCTACGAGCTGCTCTACCGTTCCGGGACGCAGAACGCCTTCACCGGGGACGACGGGGATCAGGCGACCCGGGTGACCATCGGCAACAGCCTCAACGTGCTGGGGCTGGGCGATGTCGCCGGGGCGAAGATGATCTTCTTCAACATCACCCGCGGCCTGCTCATGGACGAGTTCTACGCCGTGCTTCCTCCCGATCGCACGGTGGTGGAGCTGCTGGAAACCGTCGAGCCGGACGAGGAGGTGATCGCCGCCTGCGCGCGGCTCCGGGAAGAGGGATACCTGCTGGCCCTTGACGACTTCGTGTTCGGCGACGCCTACCGCCCGCTGCTGGCGATCGCGGACTTCGTGAAGGTCGATTTCATGGCCACCGATCGCGAGCAGCGCCGGGCGCTGATCGAGGAGTTCGGCCGGCCCGGGCTGTCGTTCCTCGCCGAGCGCATCGAGAAGCCCGAGGAGTTCGAGGAGGCCGCCGCCCTCGGCTATAAGTACTTCCAGGGCTACTTCTTCGCCAAACCGAAGATCATCGTGGGCAGCGATATTCCGGGCGGCAAGGAGCGATACCTGCTGCTGCTTCGCTCCGTGCAGGGTGAAGAGATCGATTTCGACCAGATCGAGAAGATCATCAAGAGCGACGGGTCGCTGTCGGTCAAGCTGCTGCGCTACCTCAACTCCGCCGCCCTCGGCATGCGGGAGAAGATCACCTCGATCAAGCAGTCGCTCGTGCTGCTGGGTGAGCGGCCCCTGCGGAAGTGGGCCTCCCTGCTGGCGATGACGTGCATGGGCGAGGACAAGCCGACCGAGCTGATTCGGATCAGCCTCGCCCGCGCGCAGTTCTGCGAGCTGCTGTGCGAGGATCTGGGCCTGAACGGCCGGCAGATCGATCTGTTCATGCTCGGCCTGCTCTCGGCGCTCGATGCCCTGCTGGATTGTCCGCTCGCGGATGTGCTGGCGCACCTGCCGCTGTCCAGCGACGTCAAGGCCACGCTGCTGGGCGACTCGACCCCGCTGGGCAAGCTTCAGATGCTCGTGCTTGCCTGTGAGCGCGGCGACTGGAAGACGGGAACCGTCCTCGGCCGCATGCTCGGGCTGCCCGAGCAGCGGGTGGCCGACGTGCACGCCGAATCGCTTCGCTGGGCCGACGAGGTGCTGTCCCTGTGACGATGCGTTCACACCAGCACGGCGGGGCGTGGCGGGCCGGGTTCGGTCCGCGGCCGTCCGCGCGGTGTCCCGCCGCTGTTGCGCCGTCCGACCGATCGATGGCGGCCGCCCCCAGCGCGGCAGACCCGAGCCCCGGGGGATCAAGGAGGCCCCATGGATGAGCCGTTCACCGATCGCCTGCGGCTGAACGCCGAGCAGCGCAGACGGCTGCTCTCGGAGCTGGACCGCGGTCTGCGCCAGGAGCCGCAGGACTGTCGGCGCCGGCACGCGCGCTGGGAGTACCGGGCGCTGGACATCGCGGTGCGCCTCACGCATCCCGGCGGGGGGCAGAGCCGCCTGCTCGTCTGCTCACGCAACCTCTCCGCGGGCGGCATCGCCTTCCTGCACGGCGGCTACCTGCATCCCGGATCCGAATGCACGCTGGTGATGATCAGACGCGACGGAACACGGCAGAAGCTGACGGGGACCATCCGCCACTGTCGCTTCCTGCGGGGCACCTGCCATGAAGCGGGCATCAAGTTCGATCATCCGATCGATCCGCACGAGTTCCTTCTGCCCAGCAGCCTCGAGTCGACGGAGCGCGGCGACAAACTCGGGCCGTCCATCCAGATTCCCTCCCTCAACGGCTGCGTCCTTCTCGCCGACGACTCGGAAACCGATCGCCGGCTGGTGGCCCATCAGCTCTCGGCCACGGGGCTGGTGGTCGTTCCCGCCGCCACCTCCGGTTCGGCGCTGGATGCCCTGCAGCAGACGGACTTCGATGCCGTCCTCTGCGGCCTCGATCTCGATGCGGGCGGAGGCCTCTATGCCGTGATGCGGATACGCGACAGCGGCTATGGGGGGCCCATCCTCGTCTTCACCGCCGAGATCAGCGAGGAGGCCCTCCTCCGCGTGCGCGAGGCGGGCGCCGATGAGGTGCTCGGCAAGCCCTACGACGCGGGATACGTGATGTACCTGCTCAGCGAGTGCCTGCATCAGCCGACACCGAGCGAGCCGCTCGTGAGCCGGCTCGAGAGCGAGCCCGGGATGGCCGAGCTGCTCATCGAGTACATCGACGAGGCCCAGCGGCTGTCGCACCGGCTGAGCAAGGCGGTGGACGAAGAGGACTTCCCCGCCGCCCGCGAGTTGTGCCTGCGCCTGGCCGGCTCGGGGGCCAACCACGGCTTCGACCAGGTGAGCGTGGCCGCGCGTGATGCGCTGCGGGCCCTCGATGCGGCCGGGGACGTGACGGCCTGCCTCGCCCCCGTTCGCCGCGTGCTCTCGATCTGCGCGCGCATGAGCTGCACGGCCAGCCTGCTGCCGTCCCGATCGGCGCTGGCCGCGGGGGGGAAGAAGACCCCGTCGCCGTCGTCGGGCTCGGGCTCCCGGCGGCCGACGCGCCGGCCCGGGCGCGGGGGCTGAGGCCGCCGGCCCGTCATCGCCTCCACGCGGTGTGCATGCAAGAGCATCAATGCCTTGATCGCCGCGCTCCGCGCCGTGTCGCGGCGTCGCCACGACCACGTTATCATCCGCCCTTCGTCTCTCACGGACCGAGAAGGCAGGTGAAGCGATGAGTGAAAGCGGTCAGGGCCCGGCGCTGGTCGGCACGCGTCTGTCGATCATGATGTTCCTCCAGTTCTTCATCTGGGGGGCGTGGTACGTCACGGTGGGCAATTACATGGGTTCGAAGGAGATGTCGCTGGAGCTCTCGATCGGGTGGGTCTACACGGTCGGTCCCATCGCCGCGCTCATCTCGCCGTTCTTTCTCGGCATGGTTGCCGACCGGTTCTTCGCGACCGAGCGCGTGCTCGGCGTGCTGCATCTGATCGGCGGCGCGGCGCTCATGCTCGCCCCGCAGGTCGCGGAATACTCATCGGGGCTCTGGCAGGAGCGCGTCGCCGAGTGGACGGGGCAGGGGCTCGACCCCGTCGAGGAGGGCAGGAAGCTCTGGATCGTCGCCGAGCATCTGCCCTTCATCGGCATCGTGTTTCTGCACATGCTCTGCTACATGCCCACGCTGGGCCTGACCAACTCCATCGCGTTCCACAACATCCAGAACCAGGAGAAGCAGTTCCCGGTCATTCGCGTGTTCGGCACCATCGGATGGATCGTCGCGAATCTCATCGTGAGCGGCTGGCTGAAGGCGGATCTCCGGTCGACGCCGCTGATGATCGCCGGCGGCGGGGCGATCCTCCTCGGCCTCTACAGCTTCTTCCTCCCCCACACCCCGCCGCCCGCGGCGGGACAGAAGGCGAGCGTTCGTGAAATGCTCGGGCTCGATGCGCTGAAGCTCATGAAGAGCCGGGCATTCTCGGTGTTCATCGTCTCGTCGATGCTGATCTGCATCCCGCTCGCGGCCTACTACGCGTTCGCGCAGCTTCTCGTGAACCACGCGGGCTTCACGCGGCCGGCCGCGACGATGTCGATCGGGCAGATGTCCGAGATCGTCTTCATGCTGCTCATGCCGCTGTTCTTCGTGCGGCTGGGCGTGAAGTGGATGCTCCTCGTGGGCATGCTCGCGTGGGCGCTGCGCTATCTTTTCTTCTCCGTCGCCGCACCGACGGGCATCGAATGGATGATCCTCGTGGGCATCGTCCTGCACGGCATCTGCTACGACTTCTTCTTCGTCACCGGGTTCATATACACCGACAAGAAGGCGACGAAGGAGATCCGGAGCCAGGCGCAGGGGTTCCTTGTCCTCGTCACGCAGGGCATCGGCCTCCGCCGTGATCGCGTCGTACCGGTCGGATTTCAGGGCGGTGACGATGCGCTGCATCACCTGCGCGCCGATCCCGAGGCCGATGC
>JAXHTH010000149.1:0-5029 GCA_034211115.1 Planctomycetota bacterium
GAAGGAGAACATGTAGAGTTTCACCGTTTTGTTCGAGGGTATGATAGGTTTACTGACCAGAAAAAAGCGGATAAAAAAGCTTTTCCGGCACATGGACGGACGAGCAGATCAAGCGCGGCGTCCGCCCCGCGAAACGCTGCCGACTCGAGGTATACTGACGATTCGGGAACGAACGTGATGGCGCAGGGCCCGCGAAAGAAAGTGCTGGTGGCCATGTCCGGCGGGGTGGACTCGTCCGTCGCGGCGGCGCTGTTGTCGCGCGCGGGATACGAGGTCGTCGGGTGTTTCATGCGGCTCGGTTCGCCGGGTGAGGCGCTCGATGAGCTCCAGTCCGCCGAGGAAGTCGCCTGCGCGGCCGGTGAGGATGCGGGAAACGGGGCCGTTTCGCGCCTGCGCCTCGGGCATCAGGGCTGTTGTTCGATCAACGACGCGGCGGATGCCCGCCTCGTCGCCGCCCGGCTGGGGATTCCCCTCTACATCTGCAACTTCAGGAAGGACTTCGGGCGGATCATCGACTACTTCGTCGATGAATACAACGCGGGGCGCACCCCGAACCCGTGCGTGCGGTGCAACGACTGGCTGAAGTTCGGCCGGCTGCACGAATACGCGAGGCAGATCGGGGCCGACTGCGTCGCCTCGGGCCATCACGCGCGGATCGACCGGTCCGATCCGCAGCGGCCGCGGCTGTTGCGCGGCGTCGATCGCGAGAAGGACCAGAGCTACGTGCTGTTCGGTCTCTCGCGCCGGCGACTGGGGGAGATGCTGCTGCCCGTCGGCGAGCACGACAAGGCCGAGGTGCGCCGGCTCGCGAGGGAATTCGATCTGCCCGTTTCCGACAAGGCGGAATCGCAGGAGATCTGCTTCGTGCCGGACAACGATTACGCCGGCCTGGTGAAGCGGCGCGCGCCCGGGGCCGTCGAGCCGGGGCGCGTGCTCGACACGGCGGACGCGGTGCTGGGCGAGCACGGGGGGCATCAGCACTTCACGATCGGCCAGCGGCGGGGGGTGGGGCTCGCCCTGGGGCGTCCCGTCTATGTCGTGCACAAGGACGCCCGCGCGAACACGATCACGGTCGGCGACAGAACGAAGCTCCGCTCCGGGGGCTGCCTCGCCGATGAAGCGAACTGGCTCGCCGAACCGGACCGCGACTGGATCGCGTGCACCGCGAAGATCCGCTACAACGCCGAGCCGGCGCCGGCGCGCGTGCGCGCGGTCGGCGATATCGATGACCGCGTTCTGGAGGTGCGCTTTGCGCAGGCGCAGTTCGCGATCGCGCCGGGCCAGGCGATTGTCTGTTACAACGGTGATACCGTGTTGTGCGGCGGATGGATACGCGATGTCCTGTGAGTGAGATCATTGCGCGGCGCGCACGCGCCGAGGCAGCGCGAGCCGGCGCCGCGCGCGCGGAGTGATCCGCGCGGCGCGAACGCAGGGCGGGGGCCGTCGAGTGACAGCTTAGTCACCACATATCCACATTTTGATCAATCACTTGCGTCCCCGTTTAGGAAACGTATATTCGCGACCAGTCGATGAGCCGAGCCGGACGGATCCGAAGGACGCTCGAAAGAGCACCCCACGGACGGAAAGGCAAGGCGAGTCGGTTGTCGGACTTCGGTCCGGCCGGTCGCTTTGAAAGAAGCGGCCGCGGCGGTTGCCCCGATGCCGGGCAAACCGCCTGTCGGAGGTCGTGGCAGGCCGACTCCGGTCGGCGCGCCCTGGCCGAGGACAGGCGCCGGATGAAGGGCGGCGTCGAACACCCGGAGTGACGGCCGCTCTCATGCCTCGCATGGACGGCGCCGAACCCCGGGACGACGTGGTTGGGAACGTCACCTCGGTGGCAGGAAGCAACCGCGTCACAATCGGGTCGGGATTCATTTCCCGGCTTGACGCACCTCTGAGTGATCTTCGGATCGTTCAGATGTGCGGGTCGGTCTGGAGGTGATGGTCGTGGATCTTCGCCGCCCCCCCCAGGCAGCGGGATCCCGCGACCCGATCCTTGGGCTGACCAAACAGGAGATCCCCGCTTCGCGCGGGGATCTTCTGGTTTTTGGTTTTTGGTCTTTGGATTTCCGGTCTTCGGCTCTTCGCTTTCTGGTGGAGTTGACGTCGCGGCGCCGTGGTGCGCGCGGCGCCGTTACAGACCCAGCTTGATGGCGGCGCCGCAGGCGGCGACGATCAGACCCGCCACGGCGTGGCCGTAGCGGGCAAGACCGCGCCATTTCAACTGCGCCAGGCCGAGAGAGCCGACAACGACGACCGTGAGCATCGTCCCGATGGTGAAGAGGGCGAAGACGGCCGTCACCAGCGCCACCCCGGCCATGCTCTGCTTCGCCGCCGGATACATCAGAAGCGGAATGAGCGGCTCGCAGGGGCCGAAGACGAAGATGGTGAAGAGGATCCAGGGCGTCATCGAGCCGGCGCCGGCCTTGCCCGCATTTGCCTCCGCGTGCGCGTGCTCGCCGCTGTGTTCGTGGCCGTGGTAATGCGCGGAGCCGTCGGGCCTGACGTGGACATGGCCGTGCGTGCGGTTGCGGATGGCGCGATGGATGCCCCAGGCCATGTAGGCGAGTCCAAAGCCGAGGAGGAGCCATCCGGCGAGCCCGCCGCGGCCGCCCTCGAAGGCCTCGACGCCGGCGACGGCCCACCCGAGGGCGATGCCGAGGACGCCAATCAGGATCGAGCTGGCCACATGCCCCACGCCGCAGAGGGCGGTGATGAGGGTCGTCTTCCTCAGCGACCAGCGCCCGACCCGGGACATGGCGATGAACGGGATGTAGTGATCCGGCCCCAGCAGCGTGTGAACCAGGCCGAGGGTGGCGGCCGTGATGCAGAGAGCGATGATGTCGGTTTCCGGCATGAGTGGCTCCTCGAGCGGTTGCGATCCCGGCCGTCGGCGGGGGGATGAATGGTAGGCCGGACGCGGCGACGAAACCGGCATCGAGGTCCGATCCATGGGGTCGCGGGCGGCCGCGCGGGCCGGACCCGGCGCAGCGGGCGCATCGCCCCCGGGTCGCGCAGAGAAAAGGCGGCGGGCCGTGGAAGCCCGCCGCCTGTGTCTGGCGAATCGTCAGCCGTGGTCGGTCGTTGATCAGCGTCGTCGACGTCGCACGCAACCGGCCAGCGCGAGCAGGGCGAGAGCGCCCGGAGCGGGCACCTCGTAGCCGTAGGCGAGCAGGTTGCGGTGAAACTCGTCGCAGTTATCCGACCAGAGGTTGTGCTCGCCGAAGAAGGGGAGCGTGAGGCCGCCGGCAATCACGTTACCCCCGCCGTACACCTTCTCCACGAGGATCGGCATGCCGTTGTCGCCGCGCATCAGTTCCGTCAGACCGTCACCGCTCAGCCAGTCGTGGGCCAGATAGTCGCCGTCGAAGAAATCGCCGGTATAGCCGTAAGGCCCGTCGAAGATCGGGTGGGTGAGGTCCAGGGCGGTGCCGGTGTCCGAGGCGCCCTCATGGAGGGTGATGTCCATGCCGAGATACAAGTCGCTGCCGTCGGACCAGCGAGCCGCGTTGATGAGCAGGGATCCGCCGGCATCGACCCAGTTCTCCATGTCGGTGCGGTGGGTGTTGACGAACGAAGTGAACTGGTCATTCGCACCGTCGCCGCCGTCCATGAAGATGAAGTCGTAATCCCACAGCCCGTCGCCGACGGCGGTGGGAAAGTCCAGGCGATTCCAGTTTCCGGCGCCGAACACGTCATCGAGGGCATTGACGTTGCCGGGCATGCCCCATGGCTCGCCGCCCGTTTGGCTGACATACGCCACGTTGCCCACCGCCAGGGCCGTTCCGTGCATGAGCAGGGCCGCGGCGGCGGCGCACGCCACCATTGGGATTTTCATTGTGCTTTCCTCCACTTTGCAAAGACCACAGAACGCACCGGGCGAGAGACGCAGCCCGGATCACATCGTCTTTCCTGACCGATCAGGATACATCGACGGGCGATCGTCCCGCAAGCGAAATCCGCGTTCCCTGCGCGTTGTTTCGACGTGGTCTTCGGGGGCGGCACATTGCCCATTTTCTCACCGCGGTCCGGATCGGCGGGCGCGGGGCGGCTCGGAAGAAGTCGAAAAACGCCCCGGCACGCGCGTGCCGGGGCGTTGCCGAGCATCTGGTTCGCCGGCGGCCTCCGCGCTTCGGCCTTTCCCTCACGGGCAGTCGCCCCAGTCGGCGAGGAGGGCGAGGAGGTCGGCGGTGTCGGTGTCGCCGTCGCCGTCCACATCGCCGTCCGGCGTGCCCCAGGCGGCGAGCAGGTAGAGCAGGTCGGCGGTGTCCACGTCTCCGTCTCCGTCGAAGTCCGCCGGGCACTGCTCGTCGGGCTCGCAGGAGATGACCATGGTGCCGCTGCCCTCGGCGCCGTAGTAGCCGCCGATGCGGATGTAGTAGAACGTCTCCTCCACGACGGGGAAGGTCATGATCGACTGGGGATTGCATCCATCGTCATCGCAGGCGATGGCCTGGTCGGGCCCGGTGGGGCAGACGGCCTCGTAGACGGCGATCTTCGTGTCGTAGTCGCTCTCGCACACGTCCACCGTGGCCTGTCCGGTGCAGCCGGGCCAGTAGCGGAACCACACGTCCGACTCGATGTGGCTGTAGCCGTCGAAGGTGCACAGGTTCGGCTCATCCGGGCCGTCGGTGGTGGCGTTGATGTTGGAGAAGGGATACTCGCCCTCGTAGGCGACGAGGCCGGCGTAGCAGCGGTCGTTCTCCGGCGTCACCACGCCGTAGATCGCGACGATCCCGTTGATGTCATCCTGGTGGAGCGTTCTCTTCTTGGTTTCGCAGTGGGAGGCATAGCCGTACATGGTCTTCTGGCTGTCGCCGCCGCTATACAGGTCGGCCAGGCAGAGGGTGTGCCCCAGTTCGTGGGTGGCGATGTTCCAGATGTCCATCATGTACGAGCAGTAGCCGGAGCCGTTCCACCACGTGTAATTGGCGTCGTTGAAGACGATGTCGCTCTCGACCATGTTGCTTCCCTGGACCCAGTGGAAGTTGGCGGCGATGTAGTCGCCCCCTTCCGGGGGCGTGAGGTC
>JAXHTH010000150.1:0-9063 GCA_034211115.1 Planctomycetota bacterium
TTTCGTCATCGCCGAGGATGTCAACGCGAAGACGCAGGCGGTGGGCGATCCCCGCCCCCTGGTCGCCGTAACCAAGGATGAGAATCCGACCGTCACCACCGATCTCCTCAACGAGCGGAGCGAGGCGCTGGTCCAGCGTATCCGCCTGCGTCTTCGCGTTGACATCCTCGGCGATGACGAAATGCCGTCCTTCCTCCGCGCCGCGCCCGGTCAGCGCGGCGACCGCCGGATGCGCGCGGTCGGAAAGCACGAAGCACACGCCGTCCGTGGGCTCGAGCCCCCGCCCCCGGAGATCCCACATCGGCAGGGGCATGCCCGGCGAGCGGGCGAAGTCGACCTCATCGGGCAGGCGGCGATCGATAAGGGCGAACTTGAACGGCGTGTCCGCCGTCATCTCACCCGGCAGCTCGCCGAGCGCTTCCCGCGAGCCGGAGAACACCAGGGCCGCGAAGGCGCCGCGGCAGATCGGGTGATCCTCGAGCGGGCCCTCGAACGATTGGACAGGCGTCGGCGCGGGCGAAGTGTTCATGGCGCAAAGGGCGTGACGGTAAGCGGGAGACGAACACGCATTGTCGCCTCCCGCGCCCGCCGAGGCAAAGCCGCCGACAGGCGGAAACGCGACCGCGATGGCCGCGTTCGGCCGTTTCCCGTAGCATGCCCGCCCATGAGCGACGACGGGCGCAAGCCGATTCTTACCCTCCGCGGCGTCACCCGGACCTTCGTCATGGGCGAGGTGAAGGTCGAGGTCCTGCGCGGCATCGACCTGGAAATCCCTTCCGGGCGGTTGACGATCATCCTCGGCCCGTCCGGGTCGGGCAAGACGACGCTGCTCAACCTCGTCGGGGGCATCGACGCGCCCAGCACGGGCGAGCTCGCCTTCGACGGCACCGCGCTGACCGATCTCTCCGAGCGCGCCCTGACGCGCTATCGACGCGAGCAGGTGGGGTTCGTCTTCCAGTTCTACAACCTCGTGCCCACGCTGACGGCGCTGGAGAACGTGATGGTCGGCACCGAACTCGTCGAGGACCCGATGGACCCCCGCAAGGCGCTGGAGGTCGTCGATCTCGCCGACCGGGTGGATCACTTCCCCGCCCAGCTCTCGGGCGGCGAGCAGCAGCGGGTGGCCATCGCGCGCGCTTTGGCCAAGGACCCCAGGCTGCTGCTGTGCGATGAGCCGACCGGGGCGCTGGACCTGGAGACGGGCCGGCTCATCCTCGGCCTGCTGCGACGCGTCTGCGACGAGCTGGGCAAGACGGTGATCATCGTCACCCACAACAGCGCCATCGCCGGCCTCGCCGACCGCATCGTCCGCGTCGGCAGCGGGGTGATCGACTCGGTGCGCGAGAACGAGCGCGTCCTGCCCGTGGAGGAGATCGCCTGGTGAGCGTGCTCGACCGCAAGTTGCGGCGGGATCTGTTCCACGCCAGGGGCACGCTGCTGGCGGTGCTGCTCGTGATCGTGGTGGGCATCGCGTGCTTCGTGGGGATGGCGACCTCCTACGGCAATCTCACCCGCTCCCAGCGCGAGTATTACGCCCAGTGCCGGATGGCCGACTTCTGGGTGGACCTGAAGAAGGCGCCGCTGCCGGCCCTGGACCGCGTGCTGCAACTCCCGGGGGTGGCCGAGATCCAGCCCCGCATCGTCTTTCAGGCCACCGTCGACCTGCAAGACGTGTACAAGCCGCTGAGCGGATCGGTCATCTCCCTGCCCGACGAGCCGCGTCCGGTTCTCAACAACATCGTCATGCAGCGGGGCAGTTACTTCACGGACGAGCGGCTCGAGCAGGTCATCGTCCTCGACACGTTCGCCGAGGCGCGGAAGATCCGGCCCGGGCAGACGATTCACATCCTGCTCAACAATCGCCGGCAGGAGCTGTTCGTGGTGGGCACCGCCCTGAGCAGCGAGTTCGTGTACCAGATGAGCCCGGGCAGCCTCGCCCCCGCCCCGGCCGACTACGGCGTGTTCTACATCAAGCGCACGTTCGCCGAGGAGGCGCTGGACTTCGACGGCGCGTGCAACCAGATCGTCGGCCGGTTCACGCCCGAAGCGCGCGGGCACGGCCGGCGCGTGCTGGACGAGATCGAGCTGCGCCTGGACGAGTTCGGCGTCTTCGCCACCACGGAACTGAAGAACCAGCCGTCCAACCGCTTCCTGAGCGATGAGATCCACGGGCTGCGGGTCAGCGCGGCGATCATGCCGCTGGAGTTTCTCGGCGTCGCCGCGCTCGTGCTCAATATCCTCATGACCCGCCTCGCCGAGCAGCAGCGCGTCACCGTCGGCACCCTCAAGGCGCTGGGGCATCGCAACCGCACGCTGATGTGGCATTACCTGAAGTTCGGGATCGTGATCGGCGTCATCGGCGGCGCGGTGGGGGTCGGGATCGGCCATCTCCTCGCCGAGGGGATGACGTCGATCTATCGCGAGTTCTACAAGTTCCCGCGCCTTGAGAATCACGCCGCGCCGGGCGCGATGATCGCCGCCCTGCTTGTCAGCATCCTCTTCTCGATGCTGGGAACGCTGCGCGGCGTGCGGGTGATCGTCAGGCTCAGTCCCGCGGAGGCGATGCGGGCCAAGCCCCCCGCCACCGCGGGCGGGATCGTCCTCGAGCGCTTCCGCCGTCTGTGGCGCGCCATCGGCTTCCGCTGGCAGATGGTGATGCGCAGCGTGTGGCGTCACAAGTGGCGCAGCGGCGTGGGCATGCTCGCCGCCGCGCTGGGAAGCGCGATCCTCCTCATCGCCTGCTATTTCATGGACTCGATGTTCGAGCTCATCGACTTCCAGTTCGACAAGGTCCTGCGCAGCGACATCGACCTGACGTTCAAGGATGAACTCGATGGCGGGGCGCTGCTGGAGGCCCGCCGCCTGCCCGGCGTCGACCATGCCGAGCCCGCCCTCGCCGTCGCCTGCAAGTTCACGCACGGCCACCGCCTGAAGCGCGGCGCCATCACCGGCCTCATCGACGGCGCGACCCTCACCATCCCCCGCGATCGGGAGGGGAATCGAATCCCGATTCCCGACACCGGCCTGGCGATGAGCCGCAAGCTCGCGGACCTGCTCGATCTTTCGCGCGGCGATTCGGTTACCGTCACGCCGGTCAAGGGCCTGAAGGAGCCGTTCGACGTGCCGGTGGTGCGCATCACCGATTCCTACATCGGCATGTCGACCTACGCCGACTACGACTATCTCAACGCGCTGATCAACGAAACAGATGCGATCTCGACGGTGCAGCTTTCCGTCCGGCCGGGTCTGGAGCATCGCCTTTCGCTCTATCGCGAATTGAAGGAACTGCCGACGCTGCAGGGCATGACCGACGTGCGCCGGATGCGCGCCGACCTCGTGGATTTGCTGCTGAAGAGCATGAAGATCGCGATGGGGGCGATGATCGTCTTCGCCGGGGCGATCTTCTTCGGCAGCATCCTCACCACCTCGCTGGTCGCGCTGTCCGAGCGGCAGCGCGAAGTCGCGACGCTGCTGGTGATGGGCTACGAGAAGCGACAGGTGGGCGGGATCTTCCTCCGCGAATCGCTGCTCGTGAACATGGCCGGCGCGGTGCTGGGCCTGCCGCTGGGATTCGCGATGATCGTCATCCTCATCGAGGTCTACAACACGGAGCTGTACCGCATGCCGCTGGTGAGCAGCCCCCAGAGCTACGTGATCACGCTGGCCTGCTCCCTTCTCTTTGTGCTCGCCGCGCATCTTCTCGTCCAGCGGGCGATCAATCGCCTGATCTGGCAGGATGCGCTGAATGTTCATGAATAAAGGGCATCATCATGGTGCGCTGGATTGTTCTTATCGTCATCGTGCTCGTGATCGGAGGCGCGATCTACGCGGGAATGACGACGAAACAGGCGGTCGAGACGGCGTCGGCGCAGCGCGCGCCCATCTCCGCCTACGTCGAGGAACGGGCCAGGACCCGCCTGCCGCGGGTGTATCGGGTGACGATGCCCATCGACGGCCGCATCCTGCCCGTCACCCTTGATGAAGGAGACGCCGTCGCCGCGGGTGAGGTCGTCGCGCAGCTCGAAGAGGACGATCTGGAGACCGCCGTCGCCCAGGCCGAGGCCCGCGTGCAGCGCCTCGAAGCGAGCATCGTCGAGAACAACGACACCCGCCTGGAGCGCTCCCTCATCGAGGGGCTCAACCACGAACTCGAGTCGATCGACCGCACCGTCGAGGCGGCGGAGGCGAAGACCGAGGCGAGCAAGGCACGCGAGGACTATTACGAGACCGACCTCGCCCGCAAGCGCGAGGCCTATACGGACCAGGCCGCGACGATCAAGGAGGTCGAGGAGGCCCAGCTTGCCGCCATCGAGAGCCGCGTGGACAACCGCACCGATGTTCTCACCCTCCGCGCGCTGGAGGCGATCCGCAGAGCGGCCCAGATCTGGCCGCGAACCGTCCAGCAGTACATCGACAAGAAAGCGCTGAGCGAGGCGGTGCTCGATCGTCAGCTCGCCGAGGCCCGGGCCGCGCTGGACCGCGCCCGGCGCGACCGGGATCGGGGCAGAATCACCTCGCCCGTGGACGGCGTGGTGCTGAAGCGTCTCGTCGAGAGCAAGCGCGTCCTCGCCGCGGGCCAGCCCCTGCTGGAGATCGGCCGGCTGACGGAACTCGAAATCGAGGCGGAGATCCTCTCTCAGGAAGCGCTGGAGATTGCGGTCGGCGATCCGGTGGACATCCTCGGCCCCGCGATCGGGGCCCAGCCGATCCGCGGTTTCGTCCGCCGCATCGAGCCCAGCGGGTTCACGAAGATCTCATCCCTGGGCGTCGAGCAGCAGCGGGTGCTCGTCATCATCGCCTTCGCTGAGGGGGCGATGGAGGCGTTGCGCGAGGCCGGCCGGGAGCTGGGCGTCGAGTACCGCGTCCGCGTCCGCATCCACACCGAGCGCAGGGACGAGGCGATCGTCATCCCCCGCTCGGCCCTCTTCCGCAGCGCCGCCGACCGCTGGCAGGCGTTCGTCGTCCGCGACGGCCGGGCGAGGCTGACGGATCTGACCATCGGCCTGATGAACGAAGCACATGTCGAGGTCCTGGACGGGCTCAGCGCCGGCGATGAAGTCATCCTTGCCCCCGAGACGAGTCTCGAGGACGGCACGCGCGTCGAAACGCGGCCGTAAGGAGGGGCCCGCTGCCTGTGCTGACAAGGTCCTTCTCACGCCCCTCGCGCGAGCATCTGAGTGCGGCGGTCAACAGCCGCGGATGGAAATCCGCGGGAACGATCATCCCGGCAGGAGCGCGGATCGAGGCCGCACGACGCGGAGCGTCGTGCCACCCACGCCGCGGGGCCGGCGAACGGGCCGCAGAATTGCCCGGATTCGTCCTCGATCGCAGTGAGGGGTCCCGATATACTGGCCGATTCGTAGATTCTCGGGGCCGGCGGGCCCCGACCGGCTGCTGCCCGGCGCGTCGCCGGGGCCGGTTTCACGCGTCACCCGGTTTGTCGTCGCGGTGCGTCGCCGCGGCGAAGAACATCGCAGAGAAACTCTTTTCACATGGTAAATCACAACCTCATCGAGAAGATCGGCCTCGACGAAGAGGAGGTCGAGCAGCTCGTGAAGGAGGCCTACGGCGAGGACGTCGCCCAGGGCGACATGGACAGCCTCCTCCGCGGCGACATCCAGAACTTCCAGCCCGGCACCATCCTGCAGGGGAAAGTGGTGGGCAAGGCCGGCGACGACGTCGTCGTCGAGGTCGGCCTCAAGTCCGAAGGACTCGTCAACAAGGCCGAGTTCGATGACTTCGACGACCTGGAGATCGGCGACACCATCGAGGTCTTTCTCGAAGCCATCGAGGACGACAGCGGCATCGTCAAGCTCTCCAAGCGCAAGGCCGACCGCATCCGCGGCTGGGAACAGATCCTTCAGACCAAGAAGGAAGGCGACATCGTCGAGGGCCGGGGGATGCGGAAGATCAAGGGCGGCCTGCTCGTGGACATCGGCGTGCCCGTGTTCATGCCCGCCTCCCAGGTGGACATCCGCCGTCCCAGCGACATCGGCGAGTACATCGGCCGAACCATCCGCGCCGTCATCCTCAAGATCGACGACGAGCGGCGGAACATCGTCATCAGCCGACGACGCCTCATCGAGCACGAGCGCGAGGAGGCCAAGCGGAACCTGCTCTCCACCATCAAGGAAGACGACCTGGTGACGGGGACCGTCACCAACATCGCCGACTTCGGCGCCTTCGTCGATCTCGGCGGGCTCGACGGCCTCCTGCACATCACCGACATGAGCTGGGGACGCGTCAATCACCCCAGTGAGGTGGTCAGGATCGGCGACCAGATCGAGGTCAAGATCCTCAAGATCGACCACGAGAAGGAGAAGGTCGCCCTCGGGCTCAAGCAGAAGGAGCCCTCCCCCTGGGAGAGCATCGAGGACAAATACCCCATCAACAGCCGCGTCCGCGGCAAGGTCGTCAACCTCGTCTCCTACGGCGCCTTCGTGCAGCTCGAGGAGGGCATCGAGGGCCTCGTCCACGTCTCGGAAATGTCCTGGACGAAGCGCATCAACCACCCCAGCGAGGTGGTCAACCTCGGCGACGAGGTCGATGTCGTCGTCCTCGACATCGACAAGGACAAGCAGGAGATCAGCCTCGGCATCAAGCAGACCGAGGTCAATCCCTGGGAGCTGGTCAGCGAGAAGTACCCGCCCGGGACGCTCATCACGGGCCGCATCCGCAACCTCGCCAACTACGGCGCGTTCATCGAGATCGAGCCGGGCATCGACGGCCTGCTGCACGTCTCGGACATGTCCTGGACGGAGAAGATTTCTCATCCCAACGAGAAGTTCAAGAAGGGCGACGAGGTGCGGTGCGTGGTGCTGGACATCGACCAGGCCAAGCAGCGGGTGGGCCTCGGCGTGAAGCAGCTCAGCGAGGATCCCTGGCTGCACGCCATCCCCCAGGCCTACAAGCCCGGCATGGTCGTGCACGGCAAGGTCACGAAGATCACCAACTTCGGCGTGTTCGTCGAGCTCGAACCCGGACTCGAGGGATTGCTGCACATCTCCGAGCTGTCCGATCAGAAGGTCGAGAACCCGCAGGACGTGGTCAAGAGCGGCGAGGAGCTCGACGTCAAGATCCTCCGCGTGGACACCGACGAGCGCAAGATCGGGCTCAGCCTGAAGCGCGCCCAGTGGGGCGAGGGCGAAGGCCCGCCCCGCGGCGAGGGCGAGGGCGAAGGCAAGCGCGGTTTCCCCGCCAAGGGCGGCATGGACGAGCACGGCGCCCTCGGCACCGACAAGATCAGCCTGCCCTGACGTGGCCGGCCTGTCTCCGACCCATGGAAAAAGCCCACGGCGACCGCGTCGTGGGCTTTCATCGTGGCAGCGCCGCGGCGCCTCCGCCCGGGTGGAAACTCGCCCGAGTGCTCACTGGCGAAGGTCAGAGCAAAGGAGGTCCGGTCGATTCGAGGCGGATCGCCCGGCCGCTGCCCACGGGGCGCTCTTTCCTCCACGATCAGCAGAGCGCGATGAACGTCAGGACCGTCAGGATCGCCATACGCTTGCGGTTGTCCGTGATTGCCATCACACTGCGAAGAAACATGCTCTCTCTCCGATGCTGCTCTTGGATTGTCCAGCCGTGATGGATCAAGGCCCGTGCCAGAGAAGCGGGGGACGGGCGATCGGCGTTGACCGGCCCGGGCGGGGCGATCTTCCCAGACCGGCCGGCCACGGGCGGGGCCGGATGTTGTCGCCGGGCAACATCCGCCGTTGCCTGGCCGCGACGCTGATTCTGCTGTTCACCGTCGCCGGCCCGGCCGGGGGCGTGCCCCGGAATGCCCAACCGGCGCAACCCGACGCCGCCGACGTCGCGGCCGCCTATCTCGACCTCGAAGCGTGGGTGGACGCGCTCAGTCTGCCCGACCCGGACGATCCGGCCTCCCGGCGCGGGCTCGAGCATGCCGCCGGCGTCTGCGTGATCCTCCGTCACAACGGCCGCGTCCTCGGGACCGGGGCAGACATGCAGGGCGACGATCTCATGCTCCGCCGCGCCGCCGGCCGGGCCCTTTCCGCCACCCTCGCCGATCGGACGATCGCCAATCTCCCCGAGGATTTGAGAGATCGAGTCGGCCGGCAGTTGACCATCGAGCTGGAGGTGGCCGGCCCGTTGCAGCCCCTGCCGGGACGGACGTGGACCCAGATCGCCGGGCAGCTCGAGCCGGGGCTGGACGGCGTGCTTCTGCGGCGCGGAGAGGCGAGGGGGACGTTCTTCCCCGCCCAGATGCTCGCGGCCAACACCGCCGGCCGACTCGGGCGCCTGCTCCCCGCCCTGGCCGTCGATCTCGGTCTGCCCGCGCTGGAGCCGGCCGAGCTCCGTCGCCGACACGGCCTGAGCATCTATTCATTCCGTACGGTTCATCTCGTGCAGCGCGCTCCGGGCCGCGCGCCGTTCCTCACCTACCGCGGGGAAGTGCTCGTGCCCGAAGACGAGGTGACGGCGGAGCGCATCGCTTCCTTCGCCGAGTCGCTGACCACGCATCTCATCACGCCCCTCTGGCCGGGTGATGAACCGTTCGGGCTGATGGGTGATTACGAGCCCGTCGCCGATCGATACGTCCCGCTCACCGCATCGCCGCGCGACCAGGCGCTGACGGCCTTCGCCCTCGGGCGCTATGCCGCCGCCCCGCAATTGCACTGGCGTGAAGCGCTTCGGGCGCGGGATACGGCGGTGGTCCTTCTGCGCGACCTCGCCGCGGTCGCGGAAGGCGAGTCCGATCCGCTGGCCGATCCCGCCGCGTGCGCGGCGATCGTCTACGCCGTCTCGGCCCTGCCGGAGGCGAAGGTCGGCGAGGCGCTGTCCGCCCTTCACCGCCGGGCCGCGGCGAAGGTGATCGCGACCATCGAGGCGGCAGACGAACCGGCCGCGGAAGACGAATCGGCCGCTCCCCAAGCGGCGATCTCCGCCCACGGCCGGGCGATGCTCGCCGGCGCGATGGCCCGGCTGATGGTCCAATCGCCCGACCTCGTCGAGGCCGCGAGCGTGCGGCGCGCGATTGACGCCGCGTGGCGGGCCGTCCCCAAGCAACAGCAGATCACCCTCCTGCCCTGGATCGGGTTCGCGGAG
>JAXHTH010000151.1:0-14740 GCA_034211115.1 Planctomycetota bacterium
CCTCGGACGCGATGCCTACGGCCGCCTCGTCGACAATCCCTTTATCCGGCCCGAAGGCACAAAGGCGCTGTCCACCTTCTCCATCGATGTCGACACCACCTCCTACGCCAACGTGCGGAACTGGATCAACAGCAACGCCCTCCCGCCCGCGGACGCCGTGCGCATCGAGGAGATGATCAACTACTTCGACTACGCCTACGAGCCGGCGAGCGGCGCGCATCCGTTCTCTATTAATCTCGAGGTGAACGGCTGCCCCTGGAATTACGAACATCGCCTTGTCCGCATCGGCCTCAAGGGGCGCGAGGTCGAGACCGACATGCGCCCGGCCACGAGCCTCGTGTTCCTCATCGATGTGTCCGGCTCGATGCAGCGCGACAACAAGCTGCCCCTGCTCAAACAATCGATGAAGGCGCTCGTCGAGCACCTCCTGGCCGATGATCGCGTGGCGATCGTCACCTACGCCAACGACGCACGACTCGTGCTGCCCTCCACCTACTGCGATGAGAGGCAGACGATCCTCGATGCCATCGACGGTCTCCGCGCCGGCGGCTCGACGCACGGGAGCGCGGGGCTGGAGCTGGCCTACCAGGTCGCGGAGGAGGGGCTCATCGATGAAGGCGTCAATCGAGTCATCCTCTGCACCGACGGTGATTTCAACGTCGGCACCAGCGACGACGCCGGCCTCGTCCGCCTCATTGAGCAGAAACGCGAAACCGGCGTCTTCCTCAGCGTCCTCGGCTTCGGGACCGGCAACTGGCAGGACGCGAAGATGGAGCAGCTCACCAACGCCGGCAACGGCAACTGCGCCTACATCGATTCGCTCGCCGAAGGAAAGAAGGTCCTCATCGAGGAGATGAGCGGCACGCTGGTCACCATCGCCAAAGACGTCAAGATCCAGGTCGAGTTCAACCCCCGGAAGGTTGGGGCATACCGTTTGATCGGCTATGCAAACCGGCTACTGGAGGCGCGCGACTTCAACGATGACACGAAGGACGCCGGCGAGATCGGCGCCGGGCACACCGTCACCGCCCTCTACGAAATCATCCCGCCCGGCGGGGCGATCCCCGAGCCCGACGTCGATGAGCTGAAGTACCAGCAGACGCCGGAGGCGGAAGACGTCGAGCCGACGGGCAGCGATGAGCTGCTGACGGTGAAGCTGCGCTACAAGGAGCCGGAGGGCGAAACGAGCACGCGGATCGAGCGTCCACTCATCGACGCCGGCGCGGAGTTGGCCGACACGTCCGAGGACTTCCAGTTCGCCTCCGCCGTCGCCGCCTTCGGCATGATCCTGCGCGACTCGCCGTACAAGGGCCAGGCGACGTACGCGGGTGTGCTGGACCTCGCCGCTGCGGGCCTGGAGGACGATGCACGCGGCTACCGCGCCGAGTTCATCGAACTCGTCGAGAAGGCCCGGGCGCTCGCGGAAGAATAGGTCTCTTCCGGGGGGGGGCGATTGGACCGACGCAGCGCTTCGCTCATCAATGAGCGAAGCGCTGTTTCTTGCGCGATGAGTTTCCCCGCCGTCCTGCATGGTGCCTCCGTTGAACGCTTGCGTCTTCGCGTTTCTCCTCTCGCTACAATGACCCGAATGTGCGGCCGCTACGCGCTCATGAGCGATCCGGAACTGCTGGTGGAGCTGTTCGCCCTGGCGAGCCTGCCCGTGTTGAAGCCGCGCTACAACATCGCGCCCACGCAGCAGGCGCCGATCGTGCGCGCCCCCGGTGCCTCCGGAAAAGGGCAGGGCGGCGATGAAGGTCGGCGCCGTCTCGATTTCCTGCACTGGGGACTGATCCCCTCCTGGGCGAAGGACCCCTCGATGGGCGCGCGCATGATCAACGCCCGGAGCGAGACGGCCGCCGAGAAACCCGCCTTCCGCTCGGCCATGCGCCGCCGACGATGTCTCGTCCCCGCCGATGCGTTCTACGAATGGCAGAAACGCGCCGGCGGCAAGCAACCGTACTGCATCCGCATGCGCGACGGTTCGCCGTTCGCCTTCGCGGGCCTGTGGGAAAGATGGGAGCCCCCGGAAGGGGAGGGTGAGGAGACCGAGCCCGTCGAGTCGTTCACGATCCTCACCACGACGCCCAACGCGGTGATGAAGAAGCTCCACGATCGGATGCCCGTCATCATTCCGCGCGAGGCTTACGACCTCTGGCTCGATGAGACGGTCCAGGACCCGGCGAAGCTCGAGAAACTGCTTTCGCCCGTTTCCGGGGGCCTGCTGGAGGTCTACCCGATCAGCAGGCGCATCAACAGCCCGCGTCACGACGACCCGGCCTGCCTGGACCCGGCGGAAGAGGTCGACGACGACGATGCGGGCGACGCCGACGAGCCGACCCTCTTCTCCTGACCCGATGGCTGTCAGCCGCCCCGGAAGCCGGATCTGACGAGCGCCAGCGAGGAAGATCCGGGTCGCCCCCGATTTTCCGCGGGATCCGCCCTCTCCCCGCCACCCGATCAAATCACGAAAATCCTCTTGCCTGAACCCTAACAAAATGCTATCCTCCCGGTATGCGGCAAGAGAAAGATCCCAGCGCAATCCGCCGGCATCTTCAGCGGCTGGCCGAAATGGTCCAGGCCGTCGAGGAGCGGACTTCCGGGGGGGCCGGTGGACAGGAGGGGCCACACTTCCGGGGGCGGGAGCGGGGGCGGAGCGCGGTCCCCACCGGCTGGCCGGAGGTCGATGACGCTCTGATCTCGCCGCAACACGGCGAAAAAACGTCGACGGGACAGCGCCGCCTCCCTCCGCTGCGGGGTCTCCTGTGCGGGGCGGTTCATGAATGGTTCGGCCTCGCCGAAGCAAACGTCGAAACGTCGAAACGTCAAAACGTCGAAATGTCAAAAGGTGGAGGAAGCGGGGGCGGAGCGTGTAAATCAACGCTCGCGCGCGCAAGAAAACCCCCCACTTCCGGGGGCGGCTGGGTGCCGGCGGTGTGTGTCCTCACGCATCTGGCCTGGCAGGCCCTGACTCAGGTCGACAGCGATAAGGCTCCTGGAAGTTCCGGGGATGCGACTTCCGAGGCGGCCGGGGGCCCGCGGGCCGGCTGCGCGGTCTGGATCGGCCGGGCCGTCCGGCCGGACCCGCACCTGCTGCTCCGCGGCCGCTCGCCCGTCGGGCGATTCGCCTCATCTCGCCAATCCACGGCGAATGTACGCGATCGGCTCCTGCTCGAACGATCGCTGTTCATCGACCCGCCGGACGATGGAACACGCCTGTGGGCGACCGACCTGGCCCTCCGGTGTCCCGCGGTCAGCGTGGTCATCGCCGACGGCCGCGGCCTGAGCATGCCCCAGACACGGCGATTGCAGCTTGCCGCCGAGGCGGGCGGGGCGCTCGCCCTCCTCGCCCGGCCACCGGAAGAAGAACGGGAACTCTCCGCGGCGATGACCCGCTGGCGCGTCGCGCCCACCCCCTCCGCCACCGATCGGCCGCGCTGGATCATCGAGCTGCTGCACCGCAAGGGGGCTCGGGGCGGTCTGAGCGTGACGGCAACGAGCGAAAGGCGCACCACGCGCCCGCCCGCCGTCGTCGTCGAGAAACCCCATCACGGACGGAGTTGTTCATTCCGGGGGCCGGGGACCGAGGCAGGGATGCGTCACTGGTTGCTGGAGTGGAATCATGTCCAGGGCGTTGTCGCTGTACCTGCCGATGTGGTCGATCGATCTGATGAGACGCCGTCGTCTGCGGCCGTCAACCAGCGGCCGAGCGCGGACTCGAATGCCGGCGCGCGGAGAACCGCATGAGGCGAACAACAACGGCACGGGGCGCAAATCGCGCGGCTCGCCGCCGCCGGCGATCCTCCTCGTGCAGACCCTCGCCGGCGCGCAGCGCATCGTCCATCGATGCGAGCGCGCCGCCGCGGCCGGCGTGCGGCCGGGCATGACCCTCGCCCACGCCCGCGCCCTGCTGGGCGGACGGGCCGTGCACGTCGAACCCTTCGACGAGGCGCGTGATCGCAAAGCGCTGGCCGCGCTGGCGGCGTGGGCCATGCGCTTCTCGCCCCTCGTTGCCCCCGATGCCGCGCACGGAACGAATGGCCTGTTCATCGACATCACCGGCTGTCAGCGCCTCTTTCACGGCGAGCGGCGCCTCGTCAACACCATCGCCAACACCGTGCACTGGATGGGGTTCCGCGCGCGCATCGCCGTCGCGCACACCTACGGCTGCGCCTGGGCCGCCGCCCGCTTCGGCCAGCGCGAACGGTCGATCATCGAGACGGGGCTGGAACAGGAAACGCTCGCCCCGCTGCCCGTCGAGGCCCTGCGCCTCGAGGACGAGACCGTCGACAGCCTGCGCGAGGTGGGGATCGAATGCATCGGTCACGTCCTGGAACTGCCCCGCCTGGAGCTGGTGACGCGCTTCGGTCCCGATCTGCTGCGCCGCCTCGACCAGGCCACGGGCGAGGCAGACGAAACGATCGAACCCATCCGCCCGAAGGAAGTGCCGCGCGTCGAGCGCCTCTTCAACGGACCCGTCAAACAGCTCGAAGCCATCCTGCTCACCGTGCGCGAACTGTTCACCGAACTTGCCGATGAATTGCAGCGCCTCGAAAGCGGCGTCCGCACGCTCGAGCTGGAACTGGAGCGATCCGATGCGCCTGCCGTATGCGAAACGATCGAGCTCAGCCGTCCCACTCGAAACGGGAATCATCTGTGGTCGCTGCTGCGACCGAAGATTGAAACGATCAACCTCGGCTTCGGCATCGAGCGCATCACCCTCGCCGCGATAAAGACCGCCCGGTTGCGCCACCGGCAGGCCTCATCGTGGCGCGACGACGGGCATGACGACAATGATGATGCGCCACTCGATGAAGCGCTGGGTGAACTCGTCGATACGCTGGCCAGCCGGCTGGGGCCGCAGCGAACCGTGCGCATCCGGCCGGTCGAATCGCACGTTCCCGAACGCGCTTTCGCCAGTCAGCCCGTACGGGGATCGCGCGAAGCGCGCGAGATCGGGGCGGCGGTGGCCGACTCCGAACGGCCCTCGGTCCTGCTGGCGCGCCCGGAGCCGGCGGAGGTCCTGGCCGCCCCGCCGGACGGGGCGCCCTCGTGGATGCGCTGGCGCGGCGTGGCGCGGCGGATCGTCAGAAGCGTCGGGCCCGAACGCATCGCCGGCGAATGGTGGAGAGACGACGAAGCGCCCGCCGCGGATGAAGGGGCGCATCAACGCCGGGTTGGACAGGACGCCGCCGCCGCGCCCGCCGACGACCCCGCCATCTCCTGCCTCGCCGCGCGCGATTACTTCAAGGTCCAGGACGAAGCGGGGCGGTGGCTGTGGGTCTGCCGCGAGCTGGCGAGCAACCGGTGGTTCGTACACGGCCAGTGGGCGTGAGGCGAAACGAAACACACTGAGCGACCATGCCCGAAGCGCCGAACCCCAAACCCCGTCCTCATCCGTGGCAGAAGAAGCACGCCGCCGCGTCCCCTTCGTCGCTCCGTCGCCCCGTCGCTTCGTCGCCCGCCCCTCCCTACGCCGAACTCGCCGTCACGAGCAATTTCACCTTCCTCACCGGCGCCAGCCATCCGGAAGAACTCGTCGAACAGGCCGCCGCGCTGGGGCACAGCGCGCTCGCGATCACCGACCGCAACAGCCTGGCGGGCATCGTCCGCGCGCACGTCGCCGCGAAGGAAGTCGGCATCCCGCTCGTGGTCGGATGCCGGCTGGAAATGGGAAGAGAGAGATTGAGAAACGAAGAGACTGAGAGACTGAGGGTGCGTCCGAATGATTTGTCTCTTCCTGCCTTTTTCTCTGCGTCTCTTCGTCTCTCAGTCTCTTCTCTCTCCATCCTCATTTATCCCACCGATCGCGCGTCCTACGGCCGTCTCTGCCGACTGCTCACGCTCGGCAAGCGCCGCGCGCCGAAGGGCGAGTGTCAGCTTGTGTTGCACGATCTGCTCAAGCATCAGGAAGGCCTGCTCGCGGTGGTCATCCCACCCACGATCATCGATCAGTCCTTTCTCGAAGTCATCGAGGGGTTGAGAGGCGTGTTCGATGATGATCGCCTTTCGCTGGCCGCATCGCGCCTGTACGGCCCGGACGATCACGGCCGCCTCGCGCAGCTTGCCGCACTGTCCGCGCATACGCGGGTGCCGATGGCGGCGACAAACGATGTGCATTATCACGTTCCCCAACGCCGGGCGTTGCAGGATGTGCTGACGTGCATCCGGGAGGGGTGCACGCTTCAGACCGCGGGTTTTCATCTTCTGCCGCACGCCGAGCGATGCCTCAAGCCGGCGGAGGAGATGGCGCAACTCTTCGCCGAGTATCCGGATGCGGTCGCGCGCAGCGTCGAGATCGCCCGGCGCGCTTCGGCCTTCAGCCTCGATGAACTGCGATACGAATACCCGCACGAGGTCTGCCCGCCGGGCCGGACGCCGATGCAGCATCTCCGCGACCTGACCCGGCGCGGGGCGGACGAGCGCTATCCGCACGGCGCCCCCGGACAAGTGCGCGACCAGCTTCAACACGAACTGGCCCTGATCGATGAACTCAACTACGCGCCGTATTTCCTCACCGTGCATGATCTGGTCGTCTTCGCCCGTTCGCGCGGCATTCTCTGCCAGGGGCGCGGGGCGGCGGCGAACTCCGCCGTCTGCTACTGCCTGGGCGTCACCGCCGTCGATCCCGATCGCATCGATGTCCTCTTCGAGCGGTTCGTGAGCAAGGAGCGCGATGAGCCGCCCGACATCGACATCGACTTCGAGCACGAGCGGCGCGAGGAGGTGATCCAATACATCTACGAAAAGTACGGCCGCGAGCGCGCCGCCCTGACCGCGGAGGTCATCAGCTATCGCGGCCGCAGCGCCGTGCGCGAGGCGGGCAAGGCGCTGGGCCTGTCGCTCGATTGCGTCGACAGGCTGGCCAAAAGCATCGACTGGTGGAGCAACAAGGTGGGGGACGAGCGCCGGCTTCGTGACCTGGGCCTCGATCCGCGCGACCCGACCATGCGCCGCCTGATGGCGCTGGCCAACGACATGCTCGGCTTCCCGCGCCATCTCTCCCAACACGTGGGCGGGTTCGTCATCACGCAGACGCCGCTGTGCGAACTGGTGCCCATCGAGAACGCCGCCATGCCCGACCGGACGGTGATCGAATGGGACAAGGACGACATCGACGCGCTGGGGATGCTGAAGGTCGACTGCCTGGGGCTGGGGATGCTGACGTGTATCCGGAAGGCGCTGGAGATGGTGAACGGGAGCGACGGAGGAGAGAAGAGACGAAGTCGCGAAGAGATGGAGAGACGGAGTGGAGAGAAGAAGCGGATACTCGGGCTTGAGATGAACAATGGGACATGTAAGGACATTTCGCGATCTGGTCGCCTGGCAGAAAGGAATGGAGCTGGCCAGGCGGATCTACGAAGTCTCACAGACGATGCCCAAAGAAGAACAATTCGGGCTGACAAGCCAACTGCGGCGAGCTGCGATTTCGATTCCCTCGAATATTGCGGAAGGTTTCGGCCGCGAACGGCGTCGCGATCTGCTGCAATTTCTCAGAATTGCGCGGGGATCGCTCAACGAACTGTCGACGCAGTACGAACTTGCCGTCGAACTGCAGATGATCGAGGCAAAGCCGGCGATGATCGAACTCATCAACGAAACGGATCGAGTACTGCAAGGCCTCATCAGCAGTCTCCAACGGCTCGAGACACAATAGCCGTCGCCTCGCACCACTCAGTCTCTCCGTCTCTCCGTGACCCCGTCTCTTCTCCTCCGTCGCTTCAGCTTCATACCATCCCCCCCGAGGACCCGCTCGTGTACGACATGATCTGCGCCGCCGACACCATCGGAGTGTTCCAGATCGAATCGCGGGCGCAGATGACGATGCTGCCTCGGCTGAGGCCGCGGTGCTTTTACGACCTGGTCATCGAGGTGGCGATCGTGCGCCCCGGTCCGATCCAGGGCGACATGGTGCATCCCTACCTGCGGCGGCGCAACGGCGAGGAGCCGGTGACGTATCCCGACGAGCGTGTGAAGGACGTGCTGGGCAAAACGCTGGGCGTACCGCTGTTCCAGGAGCAGGTGATGAGCATCGCCATCGTCGGCGCGGGCTTCTCGCCCGGCGAGGCGGACCGGCTCCGGCGCGCCATGGCCGCGTGGAAACGCAAGGGCGACAAGCTGAAGCAGTTCCGCAGCCGGTTCATCGACGGCATGCTTCAGCGCGGCTACGAGCGCGACTTCGCCGAGCGCTGCTTCCGGCAGATCGAGGGGTTCAGCGAGTACGGCTTCCCGGAATCGCACGCGGCGAGCTTCGCCCTGCTCGTGTACGTGTCGGCGTGGCTGAAGCGGCATCATCCGGCCGCCTTCGCCGCCGCGCTCATCAACAGCCAGCCGATGGGCTTCTACGCGCCGGCCCAGATCGTGCGCGACGCGCAGGAGCACGGCGTGGAAGTCCGGCCGGTGGATGTGAATAAAAGCGGGTGGGATTGTACGGTGGGGAAGGGGAAGAGACTGAGAGACGAAGAGAGAGAGAGACGAAGTGGTAAGGCAATCGAATGCACACGGCCTGCGACCGGCCCGCGCACTCCGTCTCTCCATGACTCCGTCTCTCCGTCTCTTCGTTTGGGCATGCGCCTCGTGAAGGGATTGCGGAAAGAAGACGGCGAGGCGATCGCCGGGGCGGTGAAAAGAGCGGGGCCGTTCGAGTCGATTCGGGCTCTGCGCCGGGCGAGCGGGGTGTCCATCGCCGCCCTGCGGCGGCTGGCCGCAGCCGATGCGTTCACCTCGATGGGGCTCGACCGCCAGCGGGCATTGTGGGAGATCCGCGCGCTGCCCGAGAAGGAGTTGCCGATGTTCGAGGATGAGAAGGCGGCGGGGGATGTCGCGCCGAGGCAGCTCAACCTCCCCCACATTCCGGCCGCCCGGCAGGTCGTGCATGACTACGCGTCGCTGCGCCTCTCTCTCAAGGCGCATCCTATGTCGTTCCTGCGCGATGACCTTCGCGCGATGCGCATCACCGAGGCGAAGGAATTGCAGGATGAAGCACGCTGGCCCCAGGGGAAATCCATCACCGTCGCGGGGCTCGTGCTCGTGCGCCAGCGGCCGGCCACGGCCAACGGCATCGTGTTCATGACCCTCGAGGACGAGACGGGCATCGCCAACCTCATCGTGCAGCGCGAGATCTACCAGCGCTACCGGCCGGTCGCCCGGCACGGGGTGATCCTCCTCGCCCGCGGCCGGGTCGAGCGGCAGGGGGCGGTCGTGCACGTGCACGTCAGGAGCCTCGCGGGGCTGGATGAGCGGATGGCCGCGCTGGCGGCGCGATCGCGGGACTTCAGGTGACGGGCGAGAGACGGAGAGACAAAGTCAGCAAGAGACGAAGTGACTGCAAACAGAAAGCCGGGCCGTTTCCGGGGGCCGGCCCCGGGTGCTCTCGATCCAAACGGTGTGCCCGTGCGCAACTGATGTGATGGTCGGCCGCAAGCGGCGAGGGCTCGATACTTGACGTGTGCCGCGGCGCGTGCTTCGATGATGTGATGCCCGTGGATGAGAATCCCAGCCCGGACGACATCGAGCGGTTCAGCCGCGGCGAGGCCTATTGCCCGGAGTGCGGGGGGGAGCTTTCCGATCTGGCCGACATCTGCCCGCACTGCGGGGCGTGGCTGCCGCGGGGCCCGGAGCGCCATCATCCCGAAGCGTCGGCAATGCGGAAGAAGATGATCGTCATCATCACCATCGCCACCCTCATCGCCTTCCTCGGGCTGTTCGGGCTGTTCCGGCTGTTCTGAGGACGTGGGAGGAGGGTGCCACGCACAGCGACCGGAGGGAGTCGTGCGTGACGTCCGCGCGCGTCTATTCGCTCTCCTCTGCGACATCCTCCTGGTCGCGCCGTTTGCGAAGATAGTCCAGGATCATCTCGTTGAGTTCACGCCCTTGCCACACGGTCGGGAACTCGGTGCCGTCGGGGCGCGTGACGACGAGGAAGGGCGGGTCATCACCGACGGCCGAAACCTCGACGAACACGGCAGGATCGGCGCTCCAATCGACGGCGACGAGGGAGGGAAGTTCCTCAACTTTCCACTGGAGCATCATCCCATTGGCCTTGCGGATATCAGCCGCATGGAAGAGATCCTCCCAGCCTTCGGGCCACGCGCCGTCGTGCGCTTCCATGTGATCGATGACGAGGTCGGCCGCGGTCCAGGCCGCGTACGCCTGGGGTATTTGCTTCAGCGTGATCAGGAATGTCACGATGTACCAGGCGCCGATCCCGATGAGGACGAGCACCACAGATACGATGCTGATCACGATGATCCGCCGCCGGCCTCTTTGGTTCATCGCGGCCATCATACCGGGACGCACGAGCGTCCCCAAAACGCCGGTAGGTGTGGGTCACCCGGACGCTTGAATGATCACCGGAAGCGGTCTGGACCGCACGGGCGGGACGCCCGTGCCACCTTTCTCTGCATTTCCTTTCTCTGCATTCCGCACGACGCGGAGCGTCGTCCCACTTTCCTTTGCCCTGCGCGCGACGCGGAGCGTCGCGCCACCTTTTTCAACCAGTTCAGTACCGTCGCATGACGCCGATGACGATGCCCTGGATCTTGCAGTCCTTGACGATAATGGGTTCGAAGACGGGATTGGCCGGCTGGAGGCGGATGCGGCCGTCGGGCTCGCGGTGGAAGGTCTTGAGGGTGGTTTCGCCGTTGGGGAGGAGGGCGACGACGCGTTCGCCGTCGCGGGCGGTCTCGCGGCGCTCGATGATGACGTAGTCGCCGTCGAGAATGCCCTCATCCTGCATGGAGTCGCCGTCCACGCGGAGGGCGAAGGTGCCGGCCTTCTGTCCCACCCGCGGGCCGAAGAGCTCCTCGAGGCTGATCTGGTCGGCCTGCGGGTATTTCTCGATCGGATAGCCGGCGGCGATCTTGCCCACGAGGGGGAACGTCAGCGGCCGCGTCTCATCCGGCAGCAGTGTCTCGTCCGCAATGGACAAAGAGCGAGCCTTGTTCGCTTCCCGGACGAGGGCGCCTTTTTTGATGAGGGCCTCGACATGCTCGAACACCGTAACCTTGCTGATGTCGAGCTCCTGGGCGAGCTCCTGCATCGTCGGGGAATAACCATGGGCAATGCGATGATCGCGGATCAACTGAAGGATGCGCAACTGCTTGGGCGTGAGGTTCATGACGGTTCTCCTTGGGCGCGGCTGACCCCCGGAGCGCGGCGACGGTGGCCGGCACCGGCGCCTGGGCGGCGGAAACGCGGTGGCTGAGCGAGTGAAGCAGGGCGGCCACCTGGTCGAGCACGAGCCGCTGCCCGCCCAGCCAGGCGCGGAAGGCGTCGATCGCCTGACGGGGGAGCCCGCGGGCTGGCCGGTCCGGCGACGCGGCAGCGGCCTCGGCGCTGAGCTCGACGCGATCGATGCCCAGCAGGCGATCCAGGAGCGTCACCGGCCTCGCCGCGGCGGGGGTGTCCTTCTGCCGCGGCTGAGCCCAGCCCGGGGCCGGAGCGAACGCGCCGCCACGGCCCGTCCCGTCGTCCGTTCCGGCATCGGCCGGGTTCTGCGACGAGACGGGCCCGGCCCCGCCGCCGGTGACGGCCAGGAGGCGCGAGCCGCGGGGCACGTAGCTCTGCGTGTAGCTTCCGCCGGGCCCGATCTGGACGAGAGGTAGGGTCATCGTGCTCTCCGTCGTTGCTGAGGCTGGGTGGGCACCCCAGATCTTGGGGCTCGCCCGCCTGCAGCCTCTCGACAAGACGGTGGTCGCCTCTGCAACTTCTATCGGCAGGATTGTTTGGAATACGTTACCCGAACACGAGCCTGATTGCAAGGGGAATTTCGGACAATTTTCGGGTATTATCGGGCTTGAACGGTTTTGTTCTCAATCCCGGTCGGATCGGAGACGGCCGCCGATAACGAGCGGCGTGTGCCGGCCGCAGCGAATTGCGTCTCTCCGGCCGCGGCCGATCGGACATGCAGGGCGGCGGCCGCTACGCTTCGCCCATGACGACCCGCTCGACGGCTCCGACGCCGGCCCCGCCCTCGCCGATCCGCGATGACATCCGATCCCTCTGGATGCTGGATGATCGCGTGGACTTCCTGAACCACGGCTCCTTCGGCGCGCGCCTGCGATCCGTGCACGACGCCCAGATCCGATGGCGCGAGCAGATGGAGGCGAGGCCGGTGGAGTTCCTCGACAGGAGCGGACCTGAGCTGCTCGCGGAGGCCAAGGCCGCGGTGGGCCGCTTCCTCGGCATGCAGGCGGACCACTTCGGCTTCACGACCAACGCCACGGACGGCGTGAACGCCGTCCTCCGCTCGCTGCGATTTCAGCCGGGCGATGAGCTCATCACGACGAATCACGTGTACGAAGCGGTGCGGCGCGCGATGCGCCATCTGGCCAAGCGGGCCGGCGCAACAGTGATCGAGGTCGACGTTCCGCTTCCGATTCACGGACCCGAGGCGATCGTCGCCGCCATCGACGGGGCGATCTCCGATCGCACCCGGCTGGTGGTCGTCGATCACATCACGTCGCCCACCGCGGTGGTGTTTCCGATCGCCGCGATCATCGAGCGCTGCGCCGCGCGCGGGGTGGATGTGCTCGTGGACGGCGCGCACGCGCCGGGCATGCTCGAACTGGACGTGGAAGAACTCGGCGCGGCGTACTACGCGGGCAATCTGCACAAGTGGGTGGGCGCGCCGCCCGGGGCCGGGTTTCTCTGGGTGCGCGAGGATCGACAGGCCGGGATTCATCCCACCGTGCTCAGCCTGCGCCTGGGTGATGGATTCGCCAACGAGTTCTCCTGGCAGGGGACGCGCGATGTCAGCTCGTGGCTGACCGCGCCGGACGCCATCGAGGCGATGGACAACCTGAACGGCCCGGGAAGCTGGCCGCGGGTGATGCGGCACAACCACGAGCTCGCCGTCTGGGTGCAGCAGATGCTCAGCGACGCGTGGGATGTGACGCCGAACACGCCGCGCGACGGCTCGATGCTCGGCTCGATGGCCTCGCTGCCCCTGCCCGCGGAACTGGAGCAACGCTTTGAAACGCGGGACGCGCTGCAGGCGAAGCTGTACGCGGACCACCGGATCGAGGTCTTCGTGCTGGCGTGGGGCGGTCGCCGGCTCGTTCGGCCGTGCTGCCAGGTCTACAACACGGCCGAGCAATACCGACGCCTGGCCGCGGCGGTGTGTGAACTCGTTCACTGAGCACGTGAGGGGACGGGCAAAAATGGAGCCGGCCCGCGCCGGGGCGCGGGCCGGGTGGCAACTTTTGTCATGCGATGTCTCGCGCTCGAAGTGGCGGAGACCAATAGGGTTTCAAGAATCAGCGGCGACGACGGCTCACGAGACCGGCCAGACCGAGCAGGGCCAGAGCACCAGGCGCGGGAACGCCGTAGAGCTGGAAGGTCACGTCGTAGTACTCGGCGAACTGGTCGTACCCGGGCGTCCACATCGGAGCGCCAAGGTCCGGATAGGACACGTACGTCTGCTCACCGTTGAGGTTGCCCTGTCCGGCGGCGGAGGTCAGGTGGAAGAAGTTATCGACCGTGCCCTGCGGCTGCAGCGAGACCCAGTAGGTCCCGGCGCCGAGGTTGACGTCCGGCAGATCGACGGTGTACTTGACCTCGGGACGGCTGAAGTACGAACTGCCCGTGAGTTCCTCGTCGGCGAGGGCGACCACGTCGTCGTAAATCCAGTTGCCCATGTCGGCGTCGGGGGCGCCGCCCACATCGGGGATGAAGGCCACGCGGAACGAGTCCGTCTGGCCGAGGCCGCCGCCTGCGTACCACACGCCGCTGAGAACCGCCTGCTGGATGGCGTAGCTGCCGCCCAGGACGAAGTCGTCAGCGACCATGCGGTCATAGGGCGTCCCGCTGAGGTCACCCTGGAAGTTGCTCAGGCCGTTGGTCCCGTCCGGTCCGCCGTTGTCAAAAATCAACTCGGCGGACGCGAAGGGGGCGACAGCCAGAGCCGCCACAAACGCGAATGCAAGTTTCATTGTCGCTTTCCTCCTACTAAAGAGCAGAATTCAAATATGGATTGAGCCTGCCGCAGTACACGATGCGGCAATCGGCCCCTTGCTCAGGTCAGCAGGAGCGCGCCCACCGGCGCACAGCGCCGGCGTTGCCGTCGAGACGGATTCCTCCGTTGTTTGCACACTCGGGCGCTCCTCCACGACGCTGCCCGCCAGCGTCAAGCGCCCTCTCTCTTCGTCGAAGCGCATTCTTCGACCGCGCAGCGCAAGATGCCTGCGCACGCTGTTACTCTGTTCCTTCTCCATGAGCATGTCAAGATTCAAGCCCCACGATCGGGCAAAATGACTCACATTGGATGCGTTGGATACAGCACGACGGATACGCGCAGTCATTGCACGCAACGCCCGACTGGGACTCAATTCACTCGATTCGAGTACGTTCGTTTCGATGGTCTTGAGAATGTCCTGTTGATGACGGCCCCATCTCCGTTCACCTGACTTCAAGATCCTGACATCCATCGCGCGCGGCGATCCTCCATCCTCGAGTGCGTCGGATGCGCGGCTCGTCACGTCAGAGACGCTTCGCGCCGCGCATACGCACGCTGTCGGGCGCCGATCAATCAGCCACGGAGGCGCGCAGAGCGATCGCGTATCCGGATCGCTTCATCCGGTCAATCGCGTAGCGTCGACGCGGCATGGACGCCTTCCCGTGAGGTGATTGGGGGAGCGACGGACGTGTCGGCGGCGAAGAACGGTCGCGAGCCGCTCCGCCTGCGCGCCACGACAGCGCCGCGGCGCCACCGGGCGAAGGAGGGGGAGGACTCAAAAATGGA
>JAXHTH010000152.1:0-3089 GCA_034211115.1 Planctomycetota bacterium
CGGAAGGACCATACCCTCGCTCGGATCACCCCGCGGGCTCATCCATGCCGGCTGCCAACCGTTCTCAAGCTCATGAACGGGACCCCGAGTCGTAATCCATCGGTAGTACTGCGACAGCATCGGCCATCCTCGCGCCTCTTCCCGCACCATCATCCGAGAGGCGACATCATCACTTGTCGGCGGCGTCGCGGCCGCGCTCCAGCGAGGCACTCGACAAGGACCGAATGAACCCCGAGTCACCGCTGTGGCGCAGATGTGCGAGGCGCCCGCCTTGGAACAGCTGTAGGCGGCCCAGTGTCCTTCGCTGCGCGGCGTGGGACCAGGTCGATCAGCCACCGGCCAGTGATCATCCACCGCCGCGGCAATCCCCCACGCCACGGCGATGTTCACGACCGCACCCCCGGAAACGAGGAGGAGGAAGAGGAGGATGGTGAAGATCCAGCGTTTCACGCCGTCGCCTCCGGTTGCCGATTCCACCCGCACTCCGAACAGCCCCAAGCAAGATCCCCGCGCAGATCGTAGCCGCACTTCGGGCAGCGCCCGCGCTTGAGGCGAATGAGCCAGCGCAGGCCAAGCGGGCCGGGGAGCACCACGAAGAGGACGATCGCGTAGAACACCGAGTTCACCACGAAGCCGAACGGGGCCGGCGTGAACGGCAGACAGAGCAACTGAATGGGCGAGGCTTTCCAATTGGTCAGATCAATGGCGCCGGTCACGGTGAGATGTTCGTGACCCTGGCTGGCCCACGCGCGGCATCGCATCGAGCGCATCGGCCAGCCGCTGCTCAGCTTCAACACGACCTGCGCCGGCGGCACGAAGTCATCCTCGCTCCAGCCGGCTTCGAAGCTCATCCCGAAGCGCGGCGACTTCTTCACGACATACTCCACCCGGTCGGGAAAGCCTGTCGGCACGTCGCTCGGCGGCCCGGTCGCCTTGAACTCCTCGGTCGTGCGAAACTCCAGGCCCCACACGATCCACATGGGCGAGCCGTCCGCCCAGGAGTAGTGCGGCAACACGGTCTTCAGCGGAAGCGGAACACACACGCATGCCCACGCCACAGTGACGTTCACAGCCGCGCCGAGGAGAAGAAGAAAGAGGATGATGAGCACCCGGCGTTTCATGGGCGCATTGTACCGGCGGGCGCGCGGCCCCCGGAATACGGTCCCCGCAATGAGGCCCCCGGAATGGACGGGTGTTGCTGCACATTCCGGGGGCCGCACATGTGAAGCCGCGACCAGTGGTCGCGGGTCCGGCGCGGGAGGTCGTCGGTCATCTCCGGAAGACCGGGACGGTTCCTGTCTTCCGACGATCACGAACGGGCGCGGTGAGGGGCGCCTCATCGGCGCCTCGCGGGGCGGGGCGCTTTGGCGCGGTTCGCGACGGTTTGGCGCGCTTTGCGGCGGTTTGGGCGAGTTTGGCGCGGTTCACAACCACCCCTCCGGACGCCCGATTGGGGCCGATCGGGGCCGTGATCGGGGGGCCTGCGCGTGCGATCGGGGGGTGAGTCGGCGGAGGCGGGCTACGCCGCGAGCGGCGGGCGGGGCCGCGTCCGGGGACCGGTTTCCGGACCGGGGCCACTTCCGGGGGCGGAATAGCGGCCCCGCCGGGGCCGGTTCATCTGCCGGGGCAGACTGATCGATCCTCGATCATCACGCCTGAAACACCGGCGGGCCGCATCCATACCATACAGCACACCACCACGCGGACCGGCCGATGCAGAACCTCATCAACCTCAACAGCGAGTGGGTGCTCTGGACGACGGGCGTCCTCCTTCTGCTCCTGCTGGCCGGCTGCGTCTTCCTCGCGTGGTGGGCGATGTTCTCCGACCGGGCGCGCGGGCGGCGGCGATGCCCCCGCTGCTGGTATGACCTGGCCTACACGCCCGGCATGACCTGCAACGAATGCGGCTACACCGGCCGCAGCGAGAAGGACTTCGCCCGCACGCGCCACCGCTGGGGGATCGCCCTGCTCGCCGTGCTCGGCGCGGCGCTCGTCGGCGGCTACATCATCGACCGGGCCAACATGAAGGGCTGGATGACGTACGTGCCCCAGACCGCCCTCATCTGGCTCATGCCGCTCGAAGGCGATCGCGGGCCGATCATCAGCGAACTGCGGACCCGCATGAACGCGGACACGCTCAGCGAGGATCAGTGGCTGACGATCCTGCGGAGAGCGGCGAAGGGCGATCCCGGTCGACGCCCGCCCGGCGACGGCTGGACGGACAAGTACGGAACGCTGCTTCAGGCCTGCGCCAGCAGGTTCCTGGACGGTGACGATGAAGAAGTGCAGGCCGAGGTGACGGAGATCCTGCTGCGTCTGCCGCCGCGGGTGGCGCTGACGACCCGCCGCTCCTGGCCCAGCGACATCGCCCCCACGCTGAACGTCGTCGCCCGCGACTGGTGGCCCGGGCAGATGCAGTGGCGGATCCGGGCCGAGCCGCAACTGGAGGGGGCGGAGACCGACGTGCACGTTCTCCGCGATGCGCCGATCCAGCGGCGCAGCTATTCGGTTTACCTGCCGCAGTTGCCGGAGGGCGATCACGACATCCCGGTCCGGCTCGTCGTCGATCGCCGCCCGACGCCCGAGGATGAATGGGAACGGATCGACGAGCGCACGATCGAGGTGCCACTCGAGGTCGAGGGCACGCTCGCCGAGCATATGGAGGCGGTGGGCGGGGAGGAGATGGACGAGGTCATCCGCCGGGTCTTCGGCAGCGGGCTGATCAAGTCCGCCCGCGGCAGCCTGCCCGTCCGCGTGGGTCTGAACATCCGCCACGCGGCGATCGCGCCCTTCGATGACACGGCGGTGGGGGTTCGCATCGATGTCCTTCGCGATGGCGAGCTCGGCCGGCAACTCGATATCTGGTGGGAGGCAGGGACGTTCGGACGCGGCACGAGCTGGGAGGTGCCGTGGCTCGATGACGAGGTGCTGGGCCGGCCCATGCAGGAAGGCGAGCAATGGACGCTGCGCGTCCGCGGGCGGCCGGAACTGGCCCTGCGGGTAGACGGGGCGACGCGGTACTGGTCGGGTGAGGTGACGGTGGGGGTGCCGGTGCGGCGTCGGGGGGGGGCCCCCCCCCCCCCGGGGGG
>JAXHTH010000153.1:0-9994 GCA_034211115.1 Planctomycetota bacterium
CGGGGGTGAGGGTGTGCCCGACTCTCCCGACCGCTCCGCCGATGAAGGAGAGCCCCTCCCCAAGATCATCGACTTCGGCGTGGCCCGCGCCACCGATGCCGACATCGCCGTCACCACCCTGCAGACCGACATCAGCCGGCTCGTAGGCACGCTCCAGTACATGAGCCCCGAGCAGTGTGACGGGGAAGCCGGAGACATCGACATCCGCAGCGATGTGTATTCACTGGGTGTGGTGCTGTACGAACTGCTCTGCGGCCGATTGCCCTATGACGTCTCCGGCACGTCCATCGCGCACGCGGCGCGGATGATTCAGGAGCAAGCCCCGGCCCGCCCGAGCACGGTCATCCGCAAGCTACGCGGCGACATCGAGGTCATCGCCCTGAAGGCGCTGGAGAAGGACCGGGGCAAACGTTACCAGTCCGCCGCCGAACTCGCGGCCGACATAAGGCGCCATCTGAAGGGCGAGCCGATCGAAGCGCGGCCGCCTACGGCGTGGACACGCGCCACGCGCTGGGTGGCCCGGCATCCGATCCTGACCACCGGGAGCACCTGCCTGATCGTCCTCGTCCTCACGCTGGTCGCAACGTTGGGATCCGTCTCGCTGCTGTGGTCGCAGCCGTATCAGGTCCATTTGACAGACGACGGCCGTGAAGCGCGATTGATTTCGATTGGCGGCAACATCCTTCATACCTGGGACGGGGCCGTCAAAGGTGGCATCCGTTTTGCGGAACTCATCGAAGCCCGCGGGGGTCAGGCAAGGAAACGTTTCGCGCTTATCGGCTATCGGACGATACACCCGGAAGAACCCGGGTTGCTGTGTCTGTACCGCGTGGAAGGTGACAGAGGCGAGCCGGTTTGGCGACGCGGCGTCGATCAGGGCGACCAGCCCCAGGCGCTGCAACAAAGCGAGCGGGCGAGCTACCGATACAGCCCCGCATTCTGTACGGCAACGGATGTCTTCGACGACCTTCCGGGATGGGAACTCATCGTCGCCTTTCAACAAGACTCATTCTCACCATGCTGTCTCCGCGTCTATGACTTTCACGGCGAGGTCCTTTATGAGTTCTGGCATGATGGTTGCATAAGCCGGTGCTACTGGATGGACGCGGCAAAAGTCCTCGTGATGCAGGGCTGCAATAGCGAAGCTTCCTGGGCCGAACGCGGCTATCCGGAGATCACGAGTGGACACGATCCAAAGGTCGTTCTCGGTATTGGTCCTCAGCGCGGCGAGATAAGCAAGGCGTGGCCGCGGCCGAACGGGTTTGCCTGGTATCACTACCTGCTCCCGCCGACAGCAGCGGATAAGCTCCAGCCGGACCAGTACGCGTTGACGGCGCCGCCCGTTCAGTACGATGCCGGCGCGTACGTGCAGCTGCATATGGAGCACCAGCTTGAGCCATCCGCGGCCGGGATCGCCTGGGTGCTCGATCAGGAAGGGCACGTGGTAGGCAGGCCTGTTGCAACCAATGCCTGGCTGGCGCATCCCGAGATTCCGGCGCCGGACACATTCTGGTTCGGTCCGCTCCCGTGCGGCGGAGAGCCTGCGCCGAGAGAATAGACTTCCGCCCCCAGCCAGTTGAGGGCCGTTCCTCCGTATTGAGGGTGAAAGCCGCCCTCATCGAGATGTCCCACCAGACCCTGACTACGGAGAATGGATCGAAATGAACATTCCGAAAAAAGCCTATTGCATGCGCTCCGTGAGCGCAATCCTCCTTCTGTCTGCTTCGGCCGCAGCAGCGTGTCCCGACTACGCGGTCGAAGCGTTCCTTCCGGCCGACGTGTGCACAGGGATTGATCTTTCGGCAGATGAATCTCTGGTGTATGCAAGACACAATTTCGGCGAGTGGGACCAAGGTGCCCTCATCTTCGATGCAACGACGTATGAGCTGCTCGGCGAAGTCTGTCATTTGGATGATGTGCCCTGGGTGTTTCTTTGCGCAGCGGACGATGGTTCTCTCTGGTGCCAGTCGTACTATGGCGGGCTTGTCCGCGAGGTGAGCAGCGAGGACTGCTCAGTCCTCAACGAGTTTGATGTTGGTGACTGGGCCGCCGCTCTCCTCTTCGACGATGCCAAGCGCCATCTGTACGTGAACGAGAACCATCCCGGCGGCGCTCACAATGTGCAGGGAAGCATCCAGGTGATCGACACATGGACGAACCAGCATGTCGGCGGCCTGACGCTCAACGGACAGTTCAGCCTTATGAATCGTGCTCCCCGGGATCGGTACCTCTATACGGTGACCAGCAATCCCGGAACGGAGACACTGTACAAGATCGATACTGCCGATCCCCATAATCTCTCGATCGCCGGCACACTCGACCTTTCCGACCTTGGCGGTGGTGAGCCCTTCGCGGTTGGCATTTCGATTAGTCCGGACTTCGGCACTGTGTACGTGCCCAGTCCGTTCACAGACGAGATACTCGTCGTCGATACGGAAACCATGACCGACGTCGGACGGCTCAGCGCGGGTGCACCGCACGGGTTCTTCGTTGCTCCTGACGGGAAGCACGCTCTGGTGATGCACAGGAACCTGCCCATTGTCAGTGTCTTCGATCTTGAGGAGGAGAACATCTGCGATACGATCGATGTCGGGGCGTATTCCTACGCCGACGCCAACGTACGGCCCGTGTGGACAGCAGATGCCTGCACGGTGTACCTGCCTCTGAAACGAACGGGCGACGGCGTCGTCGTACTCAAGAACTGGTGCCGCGCCGCCGACGTCAATGCCGACGACGTTATCGATACGCTCGATCTGCTTGCGCTCCTGGGGCACTGGGGCGCCTGTCCCTGAACCAGTACGAGGTCTTTTGCACTGAGCACCCCCCCACCCCCGGGCGATTGTGGGCGCCCGGGGGTGTCCTTTGCGCCGTCCTCAGCCCGGCCGCCGGGCCGCGGACGGCGGAATCGAAGTATTGACAGACGATGATACTCCCGTTAGGATCCACCCTGTCGTCGGCCCGGAGGCGGGCCGAGCCCTCGTTCCGCGGCACAGCGGGCACACCCCTCGGGGCGCCGGGCATGCACTCCCGTCGGGCCCATCATCGGATCCGGAAACGCGCGAAGGCGAACCCGCGCGCGAGGCGGATCCTCGTTGCCCTCCTCGCCTCCCTCCCCCTCGCCGGCTGCGCCGTTCACTGGTACGACGAAGAGACGGGGACCGAGCACATTCTCGGGTTCGGGCATCTGAAGATGAAGCTCGCCGAGCCGGCCGAGGGCGTGCGCGCGGTCGTCACCGGGACCGAAACGCTCGGCCTGGCCGTGCGGGCCGACGACCGGGAAGGCTACTTCCTCATCGGCTGGCAGAAGCTCTCGCGCCTGCGCGCCATCGATGAGAACACGCGGATCCGCTTCGAGTGGCCGGACGCGGACGTGTTCAACGTCCGCCTCGGCAGCGAGTTTCCCTGCGCGGCCGACGAGGGCGATGCGCGCCCCGACGGACCACCGGACAAGGAGGCACCCTCATGACACGCCTGGCGTTGAAACTTCTTCCGCTTCTCGCGCTCATCCTGCTGCCGGGGTGCGTGGTGGGGTACAACAGCGTGCTCTTCGCCACGAAGTCGAACGCGGGCTTCGACTTCGACGCGGCGCCGCCCACGGCCGAGCTGGCGATCAGCCGCGTCGAGGGCGTGATCGAACCGACCTTCGAGGGCGGGCGGACGCTGCCCGTGATGGCCAGCTTCAAGACGGAAGGCGAAGGGCTCTTCGCCGGCGGGGTGGGGCAGACCTTCACCACCGGCGATGCGGCCGTGGTCATGGCCACGCTCTACGGCGACGAGTTCCCCCACGCCGGACCCGGCCTGGACTGGGAAGAGCACGTCGCGCATCGATTCGACTCCGCCCTCGTCCTCGACAACAAACCGAAGATCAAGCTCAGGGACGTCGACTTCGCGCGAAACGACGTGAAGCCCGTCTTCTTCGGCACGAGCACCTCACTCGGCCTGAAGGTGAGCTGGTCGGGCATCCGCGGCCCCAATCCCGACAGCCTTCATCTGGGCTACAAGCGCAAGGAGCTCGCGTGGGCGCCGATCTCGATGGAAGTCGCGACCAACGGCGCCGGCGGGACGGAAATGCGCGCGGACGAGGGAGGGGCCGACGCGATCGAGGCGGAGCCGGTCGAGTCGCAGGACACGACCTACCACATGCGCGTCCCCTCCCTGCTGGCCACGATCGACGCGTCGGGCGACGTCCGGACGCCGCAGCAGGCGCGCTTCGACTGGTTGCAGTACTTCGCCACCGGCCGATCGGCCACCGCGCTGGCCCTTCGCAGGGAAGTGCGCCTGGCCATGCTCCGGCGTCTGGACCCGGCGGCGACGTTCGATGAGATCGAAGGAACCTACGGACCGGACGAGTCGTCCGCGATCATCAAGGAATGGCTTGACAACGACGACGAGGCGCGATCGAGACGCGCGGCGCTGCGAGACTGGATCGAGGCCAATGCGCCACGACAGGAGGGCGTCGCGCCGGACATCACGACCTGGCGCCTGGCCGACGAATACGCCGAGAGCCGCTCGCGCGCCATCATCGCACTCGACATTGCCAACAGAGATCACTGACATGGCGAAACGAACAGCCCGAAAGAAGCCCGCCCGCAAGAAGACGGCCTCGGCGAGGTCCCGGAGGGCCACGCTGGAGAACATCCCGGCCGATGAGGTGGGCGGCACCGTCCAGGCGTACATCGACGATTCGCGCGCTACGGAGGTCTCATCGAAACAGACGTCCGACGGCCTGTGGACGATCGTGGCGATCATGCCGCCATAGGCGAGAGATGTTGCCCCGAATGAAGCCGGGCAGCGCTCCTCAGTTTTCGGGCAGCTCGTGCACCGCCTCCGACTGGGCGGCGCGGTAGGCCAGCAGTTTCCGGCGGACCTCTTCATCGTGCAGGGCGAGGATGGCGGCGGCGAAGAGGGCCGCGTTGATCGCGCCCGCCTTGCCGATCGCGAACGTCGCCACCGGGATCCCCTTGGGCATCTGCGCCATGGAGAGCAGCGAATCGAGCCCGTCCAGCGACCACGCCTGCATCGGGCAGGCGAGGACAGGCAGGTGGGTGAGGGCGGCGGCGACGCCGGCCAGGTGCGCCGCGCCGCCCGCGGCACAGATCAGCGCCCGCAACCCGCGCTGCTCGGCGCCGCTGCAATAGTGATCCAGGCGCTTGGGCGCGCGGTGGGCGGAGATCACGTTGCACTCGCAGGCGATGCCCAGCTCCGCCAGCGTGTCGCGGGCCGCCTTCATCGTCGGCCAGTCCGAGGCGCTGCCCATCAGGATGCCGATGCGGGCGCCGTCCACGGTCGTGTACTGATCGGTCATGCTCAACTCCGCAGGTCATCGCTGCGTCGATTCGGGGCCGGACCGGAGGCGAAACCGGGGGCCGGGGCCGGATGGTACACTGCCGGTGACCGGTTCTCACCCCCGCCCTGAAAGTCACGGTCCGCCGCCCACGCCATGCCCCTGCCTGATGAGCCCAATCTCGCGATCGTCGGCGCGACCGGGGCGGTCGGCCGGGAGCTGCTGGAACTGCTGGTTGAGCGGTGCTTCCCGCACGGCCGCCTGCGGCTGCTCGCCTCGCCGCGCTCGGCCGGCCGATGGCTGCCCTACGGCGGCACGTCGATCGGGGTGGAGGAACTGGCGGAGGACAGTTTCGCCGACATCGACCTCGCGTTCTTCTCGGCCGGCGGCTCGATCAGCCGTCAGTTCGCGCCGCGCGCGGTCGAGGCCGGGGCCATCGTCATCGACAACTCCAGCGCGTTCCGGATGGATGATGAGGTCCCGCTGATCGTGCCGGAGATCAACGGCGACGGCCTGGCCCGCATCAGCGGGCCGGGCATGATCGCCAATCCCAACTGCTCGACGATCATCGTCCTCATGGCGGTCACGCCCCTCCATCGGGCCGCCACGGTGCGGCGCATGGTGGTGAGCACCTACCAGGCCGCGTCCGGGGCGGGCGCGTCGTGGATGGCCGAACTTCAGCAGCAGGCGCGCGACTTCGCCGCGGATCGGCCGCTCACGACCGAAGCGACCGGCCGCCGGCTCCTGTTCAACGTCTTCAGCCACGACTCGCCGATCGGGCCGGAGGGATACAACGAGGAGGAGATGAAGCTGCTGCGCGAGACGCGCAGGATCTGGTCCGACGACGCCGTGCGCGTTACGGCGACGTGCGTGCGCGTCCCCGTTCTCCGCGCGCACAGCGCGGCGATCAATCTCACGTTCGCCGAACCGCTGGATCAGGACGAAGCCCGCCATCTGCTCGCCGAAGCGCCGGGCGTGCGGGTGGTCGACCATCGCGCCGCGAACCGGTTCCCCGAGCCGATCGACGCCGACGGGCTGGACGACGTCCTCGTCGGCCGCATCCGAAGCGATCTCAGCCAGGCCCCCGGGACGGGGCTGGATCTGTTCGTCGCGGGCGATCAGTTGCGCAAGGGGGCGGCGCTGAACGCGATCCAGATCGCCGAACGGCTCGTGGGCGCGCCGGCGGCGGCGACGGAAGGGTGATCCTCCCGAGCCGTCTATTCGTCGGGCACGACCATCTTCCTGAATTCCGCGGCGATGGCGCGCTTGACCTCGTCCATCGACGGACACGCCGGGCCGAGCAGTTGATGCATGCTCGTCACGCTGCGGCCGGCGAGGCCGCAGGGGACGATGAGATCGAAGTGATCGAGATTGGTGGTCACGTTCAGGGCCAGGCCGTGCATCGAGACCCAGCGCGTGATGCGCACGCCCATGGCGCAGATCTTCGCTGCGTCGGACGGCACCGGCTCATCGGAAGCACGCGTGGCCGGGGACGGCCCGGCTCGCGGCGCCTCGGTTCGGCGTTTCGACGTTTTGACGTCTTGACGCTTGACCCACACGCCCGTTGCGTCGGGGTCGCGCTGCGCATCGATGTCGAAGCGCGCGAGCGTGTCGATCACGATCTGCTCCAGGCGCCGCATGTAGCCGTGGATGCGCAGGCCGAGCAGGTTGAGATCGAGGATGGGGTAGGCGACGAGCTGGCCCGGGCCGTGACAGGTGATGTCCCCCCCGCGATCGGTTTCGGCGACCTCGACGCCCGCCGCGGCGAGCTGCGCGTCCGTCGCGGTCAGGTGACGCCTCGCGCCCGGGCGCCGGCTGACCGTGATCATCGGCGGATCGTGCTCCAGCAGCAGGAGATACATCGACCGCCCGCTTGCGGCTTCACGCTGTGCGATGACCTTCGCCTGCAGCTCCTTCTGCAGCGCATACGCGTCGGCGTACGAGATCCGTCCCAGGTCGCGGACGACGAATTCAACTTGATCAGACGGCTCAGCCATCGTATTCCCAGCGGGATCCGGTCTTCCTTCGGAAACGATATGCCGTCCACGGCGACCCGGGGCCGGCCCCCGGAGACCGAGGGATGGCGCGGAGCGCCGCCTCGTGCGGCGGAGGCGTCGGGTCGTCGAAGGCACCCGGGGCCGAGGACGGGTCCGGCTCGCTCCCTTGAGCTTCTCTGCGACTTCATCCCTTCGTGCCTTCGTGCCTTCGTGCCTCCGTGCCTTCCCTCCGCATTTTCCCTACACTTCACCCATGGCCGATGTGCACTCCACGGCGATCATCGAGGGCGAGGTCCGGCTCGAGGACGACGTCGTCATCGGTCCCCACTGCGCCCTCACCGGCCCGCTGACCCTCGGGCCCGGAACCCGGCTGATCGGCCACGTCTACCTGCACGGGCCGCTCACGATGGGCCGCGGCAACACCGTCTATCCCTTCGCCTGCCTCGGCTTCGCGCCCCAGCACGCGAAGTACGAACCCGAGGAGCTCGGGCAGGGCCTCGTCATCGGCGATGGCAACACATTCCGCGAGCACGTGACGATCCATCGCGCGTTCGAGAAGAAAGCCCCCACGCGGATCGGGGACCGCAACTACTTCATGGCCGCCTCCCACGCCGGCCACGACTGTCTCATCGGCAGCGACTGCACGTTCGTGAACAACTCCGCGACGGCCGGTCACTGCATCGTCGAGGATCGGGTCATCGTGGGCGGGGGGACGGTGGTGCACCAGTTCTGCCGGCTGGGACGCGGGGCGATGCTCTCCGGCGCGATGGGGCTGAGCATGGACCTGCCCCCCTGGTTCATGCTCACCGGGAACAACGTCTGCGGCTCGATCAACCTCGTCGGCCTGCGGCGCAGCGGCGCGGCGCGCGACGAGATCGACGACGTGCGCTGGGTCTACCGCACGCTGTACCGCGCGGGCATGAGCATCAGGAAGGCGCTGGAGGTGATCCGCCGGAGAAGCGATCGCCCGATGATCGCCGAGTATGTGCGCTTCATCGACTCCTCCGAGCGGGGCATCTGCCCCGCCCGCGGCAAGGCGTCGCGGGGCACGGCCTGACGGCACGGAACGCATCGATGACCCTCTCCTTCTCCGTCCTCGGCTCCGGCTCCAAAGGCAACTGCACCCTCCTCACGCTCTCAGCAGACGGCGGCGAGCGGCACGTGCTCGTCGACGGCGGCCTGTCCGTGCGGGCCACCGCCCTCCGCCTCGCCCCCCTGGGGGTGAAGCTCGACCAGATCTCCGACATGCTCATCACCCATCTCGACTGGGACCATTTCCAGCCCGCGTGGGTGAAGCGCATACGCGGGCAGAACATCCGCGTGCATCTGCACCGCCGCCATCGCGCGATCGCGTTGCGCCACGGCCTCGACGGTCGGCAGATGCATCTCTTCGATCGGCCGTTCACGCTCGGTGAGCAGACGAGCGTGCAGCCCGTCCTCTCCGCGCACGATGCGCTGGGGACGGTCGCGTTCGTGATCGATCATGGCGGCACGCGCCTCGGTTTCGCGACGGATCTCGGGCGCGTGGGCAAGATCCTCCTGCGTCATTTCGTCGATCTTCACGCGCTGGCGATCGAGTCGAATTACGATCCGGAGCTGGAGCTGGCCAGCGGCCGGCCGGTGTTTCTCACCCGGCGCATCATGGGCCACGCGGGGCATCTGTCCAACGAGCAGTCGATCGAGGCGGTGCTTCGGATTGCGGCGCAGTCGGCGCTGGGGCACGTCGTTCCGCTGCACCTGTCGCAGCAGTGCAACGATCCGCGCCTCGTGAAGGATCTCTACGCCGCCCGCGCGCCGCATCTGCTCGATCGCCTGACGATGTCCCACCAGCAGCGTCCCACGCCGCTGCTGCACGTGCCGGGCCCGCGGGCGACCGCGGGCGCGCCGCGGCCGGGGCAGCAGTTGGCGATGTTCTTCTGATAGGATCGCCGAACGAGTCGATGTCACGCAGGCTGACCATTCTGCTTCAGCTCATTGTCGTCGGCGGGATCACGCTCGCCGGCCTCGTGCTCAGCAGTTGCACGACGAGCCTCACGCCGCCCGCGGACCCCGTCGACCCGGTCGCGGTCTACATCGTCGATTACGGCCGGCACACGAGCCTGCTTCTGCCGGCAGAGGAGGGGGACCGGCTTGTCGAGTACGCCTACGGCGAGTGGCAGTGGTTCGCCCTGGATCGCGCGCGATGGCACGATGTCTTCCGCACGCTGCTCTGGCCGACGCGGGGCGCGCTGGGACGATGGGAGTGGGATCTGCCACCCGACGTCGAGACGATCCGGACGGCTATCCTCTGCGAGGACGTGCTGGAGATCATCGTCGCCTCGCAACGCGAGCGAGCATTGCTCATGCGGCTGGAGGCGCGCCACGCGCAGCACGCCGACACGCTGCATTACCAGCCACGGTATCGCCTCGAGTTCGTGCACGATGACGACGAGTATCATCTGTTTCACAACTGCAATCACGCGCTGGCCGAATGGCTGCGCGAGCTGGACTGCGAAGTGCACGGCTGGGCGATTTTCGCGGATTTCATCGTGCAGGAGCGCGAAGAGGAACGGGCACGAAGGCACGCTGGCACGGAGGCACGAAGTGACCGGCGTGTCGGGGGGTATCCGCGGGTGTGGAATCGCTCCCGTTCTACGACTCGTCGATGAACCGAACCGGGATCGTCCCGCCGGTCATCGCCGACCGCTGCCGCGCTTCCCAGGCCTCGGCTTCG
>JAXHTH010000154.1:0-20963 GCA_034211115.1 Planctomycetota bacterium
GCGCGTAGACGTTGTCCGGCGCCGGGATCGCGGCCTCGTGGCCGATCCTCGTGCCGGCGGCCCCTTCGGGCGCGTGCTCATCAGCCGCCGTCGGTTCGTCCAGCGCCCGCAGCCGGAACTTGACGCCGCACCCCTCATGCGGGCAGCGCACGGACCGCCCCAGATGCGCTTCATCACACCGGAACCGGTGGCCGTTGGGACATTGAACAAGGACCTTCATCGCGGCCCCCCTGTCTCGGCGAACGCGCCAAGTATACCACGGGGCCGGCGCCGCTGAACGAGGAATGCCCGGGAACCCTCCACCGCGAAACGAAAACGGTGGAGACGGAGCGATCAGGGATCAGCGATCAAGGAGGAACCAATAACCAACAACCGAAAACCAACAGCGCGCCCTTCAGACCTCCAAGCCTTCAAGCCTCCAGGTCTTCAAGCCTTCAAGTCTTCAATCCTCACGCCTCTCCCTCTCGCGTTCCCGCCGGCTCGTCGATCGTCGCCAGCCATTCATGGAGCTTCTCATCGATCTCATCGCGGATGTTGCGGAACTGCGCGAGCCGCTGCTCTTCGCTTCCCTCGGCCGCGGCGGGATCGTCCAGCGGCCAGTAGAGCACTTCCAGCGCGTTGGGATAGATCGACGGGCAGTTCTGCTTCGCGTTCTCGCAGACGATGATCGCGATGTGAATGCGGGTCTTGCCCAGGAAATCCATCACCGACTTGGATCGCAACTCCGACGTGTCGATCCCGATTTCGTTGAGCGCGCGGTGCGTGAGCGGGTGCACCTCGCCCGGCTCGAGGCCGGCGCTGAGGACCTCGAACCGGTCGCCGGCATGCTTGCGCAGCAGCGCTTCGCCCATCTGGCTCCGGGCGGCGTTGTGCGTGCAGAGAAACAGGACCGTACGCTTGCCGTTCATGGTCTTCTCCATCCATCGACCGGGACATTCGAGCGGCGCTGGGGACATACTGTACACAATCGCCCGCTCGCCGCCCCGGCCGGGGCGGGGTTGAAACGCGGAGCTCCGTGGGGAGCCGCGGAGGGGGAGTTTAGCCGCGACCCGACCCCCGGGAGGGGAGCGCTTTATGCGAGCGGCGGAGTGAGGGAGCGACGAAGCGATGCTCGACGCTGCGTGGAGCGGGCGGAAATCGGGGCGGAAATTGGACCTGGTCCAATTCCGGTCGATTCCGCCTGACGTTCCGGGGTGGGATGCTTCGACCCGAAGGGCGAAGCATGGCCGGTGTGAACATGCAATGGCCGATCGAGGCGGATGACTCCGTCGAGCACGCTTCACCGCTCCGCGGATGAAGCGTGGCACCCGGTTCCTGCAGGAAACGTGGGACGGGCGTCCCGCACGTCCGTCGCGCCGTAAGATAGGGGGCGATCCGTAGACGACCCGCGAGGGAGCATCGAGGAGAACGGTCATGATGACCCGGATGCACCGGCTGGCCGCGTGCCTTCTCGCCATTCAGGGCCTTGCGTATACGGGCGCTGCCGCAATCGTCTTCGACAGGCTCTCGCTTGATGCCCTGCGGTTCGCAGGGACCGGGCTCGGCTGGATCTTCCTCGCGTTGCTCAACCTCAGCTCACGGTCAAGCGCGGCGCGGGGAGTCGTCGTCGTGACCATCGGGGCGAACGCACTGGCCTTCATCCACTTGATTCTGTTGGCCGTGGCCGCCCCGAGTTGGCCCGCCGCCGTGGGCATCGTCATCATCGTGATCTGCCTGGCGGGATCTGTCACGGCCCTGCGGCGTCCCGCGCTGGGCGCCGACGTGGGCGGGCGCGTCAGCCCGGACATTCCCTGATGCATCCGGAACAGCGGGGCTCGGGTCCCGCAGCCGCGTGATGCAGAGGCACTCTCGGCGCCGCGCTGACGATCCGTGCGGTCCGCGTCACCCCCGAATCCTGTATCATGCCCGGCCCTGCCGGCCCCGGCCCCCGGACCCTCGGAAATGGGGTCGGTGCACGGCCAAGGTCAGCCCCGGTATCAGGAGCAATCCCCCCATGCTCGGCAAGGTGTTCAAGGCGTATGACGTGCGGGCCACGTACCCCAAGCCCCTCAGCGAGAAGCTCGCCTGGCAGATCGGATACGGGACCGCCCAGTACCTCACGGAGCAGGCCGCGGAGGCGGGCTACGACGAGCCCATGATGCGGCACATCGTCGTCGGCCACGACATGCGCACCAGCTCGCCCGACCTCGCCGAATCGCTCAAGCAGGGCATGCGCGACCTCGGGGCGAGCGTGATCGATGTCGGCCTCGTCGACACGCCGTTCATCTACTTCGCGATCAACTACCTCGGCTGCTGCGGCGGGGTGCAGACCACCGCCTCGCACAACCCGTCCAACTACAACGGCTTCAAGATCTCCAAGATCCACGCCAAACCCGTCGGCATGACGACCGGGCTGGATGAGATCCGGCGGTTCGCGGCCATCGCCGATGCCGACAAGATCGACCCGGCCGGGGGACGGGAAGAGCAGCGCGACCTGTGGGATGCTTACCGCGAGCACGTGCAGGGATTCCTCTCCCCATCACTGCTTGACGGCTCGACCACGCTGAAGGTGGCGATCGACGCCTCCAACGGCATGGCGGGCACGATGGTCCCCAAGGTCTTCTCCGATGTGCCGGGGCTGGAGGTCATCGAGCTGAACTTCGACAACTCGACCGGCGAGTTCGTGCACGAGCCGAACCCGCTGGTGGAGGCGAACCTCGCCCAGCTTCGCGAGGCGGTGCGGGCCGAGAACGCCGACCTGGGCATCTGCTTCGACGGGGATGCCGATCGGTGCATGGTGGTGGATGAGAACGCCGAAATCATCGGCTGCGATCATCTCACCGCCTGGCTCGCCCAGCGGTTCCTGAAGGACAATCCCGGCTCGCCGATCGTGTTCGACCTGCGCTCGAGCAAGTCGCTGGCGGAGATGATCACGGAAGCGGGAGGCACACCGGTGAAGAGCCGGGTGGGGCACGTGTTCATGAAGGCCAAGCTCGCCGAGCACGATGCGGTGTTCGGCGGGGAGCTGAGCGGGCATTTCTATTTCCGCGACAACTACAACGCCGACTCGGGCGCGATCGCGTTCGCCTGCGTGGCCAGCGCTTTGGCCGAGTCGGGCGGGCCGCTCAGCGCGCAGATCGCCCCCGCCAGGCGGTACGTGCAGTCCGGGGAGATCAACTTCGAGACCGAGGACAAGGAGATGGCCCTCGATGACCTCAAGCGGGCCTATCCGAAGGCGAAGATCGACGAACTGGACGGCGTGACGGTGGACATGGGCAAGTGGTGGTGCAACGTGAGGCCGAGCAATACGGAGCCCCTGCTCCGATTGAATCTCGAGGGCCCGGACGAGGCGACTGTCGAGCGGATGGTGGATGAGGTCGCCAAGCACCTGGGCAAGCGGGTGGATCATTGAGCACGCGGGACCCGCAGCAGGGCCCAACGCCGCTCTCATAGCCGCAGATGCATATCCGCGGGTGTGTTGTTCTCACCCTGGGCGAAATCGGGGCCGCGCGACGCGGAGCATCGCCCCACCAGCCCGCACGACGCGAAGCGTCGTGTCGCCCGCGGTGCGCCGCGCCGACGAGGCCCGGCGCGGGGCTATCATGTTCTCAAACGGGTGCATGTGTCCGGCGCGGTCGAGGCGCGCGGACGGCGCGTCGGACGGGGCCTCGTCCGGCGGACCGGCGAGATAAGGAGCTGGACATGGAAGATCGCAGTGCGGCTCGAGGCACGCAGGAGACGATCCTCGACACCCTCTTCGAGCACGTGGTGCAACACGATCGCGAGCTGCGCATCGTCTGGGCGAATCGCGCCGCCTGTGAATCCGTGGGGCTCAGCCGGGAGGAGATCGTCGGTCGCCACTGCTACGAGCTGTGGGCCTGTCGGGAGAACCCGTGCCCGGATTGTCCCGTCCTGGAAGCCATGGACAGCGGCGAGCGGCGTCAGATCGAGAAGGGGACGTCCGACGGCCGGGTCTGGAGCATCGCCGGCTACCCGCTCCGTGACGGACAGGACGACATCGTCGGCGGGGTCGAGGTGACCCTGGAGATCACCGACCGCACGCGCGCCGAGCAGGCCCTCCGCGAGAGCCAGACGCTGATGAGGGCGACGGTCGACAACCTGCCGTTTGATTTCTTCGCCCTCGATCCGGAGGGGCGATACATGCTTCAGAACGCCCATTGCCGGCGACGCTGGGGCGAGCTCATCGGGCGCCGCCCCGACGACCTGGCCATTGATGAAGACACCCGGGTCCTGTGGCTGGCGAACAACCGGCGCGCGCTGGCCGGCGAGACGATCGACGAGGAAGTCGAGTTCATCTCCCGCGGTGGGACGGGTCACTATCGCAACATCATCACCCCCATCCACGACGAGGGGTTCATCCGGGGCATCCTCGGCGTCAACATCGACATCACCGAGCAGAAGCATGCCGAGGCGGCCCTGCGCAGCGAGCGCGATCTGCTGAACGCCATCATGCAGACGAGTATTGCCGCGATCACGATCGTGGATCGACAGGGTCGGATCACCTTCGCCAACCGGCAGGCGGAGCAGTTGCTGGGCCTGGACGCGAGGGAGGTTCTCGCCCGCGCTTACAACGACGTCCAGTGGCGTATCACCGGGGAAGACGGCTCCGCGATCCCGGATGATCAACTGCCCTTCCGGCGGGTGATGACCACGGGTCAACCGGTCTTCGATGCGCGCCACGCGATCGAGCGACCCGACGGCCGGCGCCGCCTGCTCTCCATCAACGGCGCGCCGCTGCGCACCGAAACGGGCGAGATCGGCTCCGTCGTCTTCGCGATGAGCGACATCACCGAGCGCCGCCGGGCCGAGGAGGCGCTGCGCGAAAGCGAGCGCCGCCTGGCCACCCTGCTGGACAATCTTCCCGGTATGGCCTACCGCTGTCTCTTCGACGAGCACTGGACGATGTGTTTCGTCAGCGATGGGTGCGTCGAGCTGACGGGCTATCGGCCGGAGGATCTCATCGACAACGCCGTCATCGCCTATGCCGACCTGATCCATCCGGACGACCGGCGCCTGGTCCACGAGGACATCGATGAGGCCGTCGCGCTGCGGGACGTCTTTCAGCTCGTCTATCGAATCCGGACTGCCCGGGGTGCGGAGCGCTGGGTGTGGGAGCAGGGGCGGGGCATCTTCGACGAGGACGGCCGGCTCGAATCACTGGAAGGGTTCATCACCGACGTCACCGACCGCACCACCGCCGAACAGGATCTGCGCCGGGAGCGCGATCTGCTCAGCAGTATCATGGAGGCGAGCCCGGCGGCGATCAGTCTCGTTGATCCCCAGGGACGGATCCAGATCATCAACGCGGCCGCCGAGCGCGTGCTCGGACTGACGCAGCGCCAGGTCGCCCAGGAACGCCCCACGATCTCGGACTGGCCGTTGTTCGGGGCCGACGGGGCCCCGATTCCCGAGCGCGATCGCCCCCTCCAGCGGGTGCGCCGGGACGCGGAGGCTCTCTACGACTACGAGGCGGCCATCATCGACCGCGACGGACGCCGGCGCCGGCTGAACGCCAATGTCGTGCCCCTCTTCGACGAGAAGGACGCGGTCGGGAGCGTGGTCTTCATCGTCGAAGACGTCACCGAGCGCAAGCAGGCGGAGGAGGCGCTCATCGCCTCGGAGCGCAATTACCGCACGATCTTCAACGCCGCCAGCGACGGCTTCGTCATCCACGACGCACGGACCGGGAGGGTCCTCGATGTCAACGATCGAATGTGCGAGCTTTCCGGCTATTCCCGGGACGAGCTGCTGGGGCGCGAACTCGGGGAGCTTGTCTGGGACGAAACTTCAGATACCGCCGACGAAGCGCGGCGCCGAATCCGGCTCGTCGACCGGGAAGGGCCCCAGATCTTCCAGTGGCAGTCAAGGCGCAAGACCGGCGAGCCCTACTGGACCGAGGTGAACCTCAAGAGCGCCGTCATCGGCGGAGAGGAGTGCATTGTCGCCGTGGTCCGTGACATCACCGAGCGCAAACGCACCGAGGAGCAGATGCGCTTCCACGCCAACCTGTTCAACCAGATCCAGGACATGGTGACCGCCACCGATCTTCAGGGCCACATCACCTACGTCAACGACGCGCTCTGCCGGCGCTTGGGGCACAGCGCTGATGAGCTGATCGGGCGGCACATCGATACCTACGCGGGCGATCCTCAGCGCCGCGCGGAGGGACAGGAGATCGTCCGGCGGACGCGGGAGCAGGGATCCTGGCGCGGCGAGGTCGTCAACCTCGATGCGAACGGCGAGGAAGTCATCCTCGACTGCCGGACCCGCCTCGTCCGCGACGAGCAGGGCGCGCCCACCGGCCTCATCGGCATCAGCACCGACATCACCGCCGGCAAGCGGGCCGAGGAGGCGCTCATCGCCTCCGAGCGGAACTACCGCGCCATCTTCGATGCCGCCAACGACGCCATCTTCATCCACGATGCCCGCACCGGGAAGATCCTCGATGTCAACGACGAGATGACTCGTCTGTTTGGCTACAGCCGCGAGGAAGCCTGCCGGATGACCGTCGGTGAGCTGAGCTCCGGGGAAGCCCCCTACACCGACGAGGAGGCCCGCCGGCGGATCCGATCCGCCGCCGAGGAGGGACCGCAGATCTTTCCCTGGCGCTCCCTCCGTAAGAACGGCGAGCGCTTCTGGGCCGAGGTCAACCTCAAGAGCGCCCTCATCGGCGGAGAGGATCGCATCATCGCCATCGTCCGCGACATCACCGAGCGCAAGCAGGCCGAAAACGCGCTGCGTCAGTCGGAACGCAAGTACCGCGAGCTCTTCGAGGGAAGCCGTGACGGCTCCGCCGCCGTCGACATGGACGGTCGCATCACCGAATGCAACTCCGTGTTCTGCGACATGCTCGGCTACCGGGTCGAGGAGCTCAGAACCCTCACCTACGACGACATCACCCCGCCGCGATGGCACGAGGAAGAGGCGCGCATCATCCGCGAGCAGGTTCTCGTCCGCGGCTATTCCGATGTCTACGAAAAGGAGTACATCCGCAGAGACGGGACGATCTTCCCGGTCGAGGTCCGGACCTATCTCACCGTGGACGACGCGGGCGAACCGCTCGGCATGTGGGCCGTCGTTCGCGATATCACGGAGCGAAAGCAGGGGGAGGCGGCGCTCCGCGACCGCGAGGCGCGGCTGCGGCTGATGATGCGGCAGATGCCCGCCGTCCTCTGGACCGTCGATCGGAACCTGCGCTTCACGTCCTCCCAGGGGCGCGGCCTGGACAAGCTCGGCCTCCGGTCCGGCGAGGTCGTCGGTATCTCCCTCCAACAATTCTTTCATACCGATGATCCCGACGCACGGCCCGTCCGCGCCCATCGCCGCGCGCTGGCCGGCGAATCGGTCAGCTTCCAGATCGACTGGGCCGGCTGTTGCTTCGATACGCACGTCGAGCCGCTCCGCGACGGGGAGGGCCGGATCATCGGCGCCATCGGCACCGCCCACGATGTCACCGAACGTCGACAGGCCGAACAGGAGGTCCGTCAGCGCGCGGAAACCGAGCGGCTGCTGCTCCGCGAACTCGATCACCGCGTCCGCAACAACCTCTCTTCACTCATCAGCCTCATCGACATGTCCGGCCGCGCGACGGACGATGTTCCCGCCTTCGCCGCGTCGATCACCTCCCGCGTGCGGGCGATCGCCACCGTCCATGCGTTGCTCTCCACCGCCCAGTGGCAGCGCGTCGCGCTGCGCTCGCTCATCATGGCGATGGTGATCGGCGAGCGCGGCCGGGCCGTGCACCTGGACGGCCCGCCCATCGAGATCCCCGCCGCCCAGGTCCAGGCCGTGGGCATCGTCATCAACGAGCTGATGACCAACAGCCACAAGCACGGCGCCCTCAGCATCGACGAGGGACGCCTCAGCATCCGGTGGGAGCTGATCGATGCGGATGATGAGCACGCGCGCCGGCTCGTCATCCACTGGCACGAAAGCGGCGGACCGCGCATCGACGGGCCGCCGGATCGCGGCGTGGGCATCGAGCTCATCGAGGGCCTCGTCCGCTCCGAGCTTTGCGGCGAGGTCAGCCTCGACTTCACCGGCGGCGCGCAGCACCGCCTCGAAATCCGGCTCCCTGATCCCGAATCAGCAACGGCGTGATCACGCGCCGGCGAGGGGGCTGATCACGCCCTCCCACGGGCTGGACGCCGTCGCGTACAGACGCTTCGGGATGCGGCCCGAGCGCGCCCCCAGATACCCCGCTTCGCACGCCGCCCGCATCGCGTGCGCCATCCGCACCGGGTCCTGCGCGTGCGCGATCCCGGTGTTGAGCAGGACGCCGTCGGCCCCCAGCTCCATGGCGAGCGTGACGTCGCTGGGCGCGCCCACCCCCGCATCGACGATGACGGGATAGTCCTTCTCGCCGCCCGCGGCCGGGTCCTTGAGCAGTTCCAGGATCATCAGAATCGCGGCGGGATTGGCGATCCCCCGCCCGCTCCCGATCGGGCTCCCCGCGGGCATCACGCTCGTCGCGCCCGCATCGCGCAGCCGCACCGCCGTGATCGGATCGTCGTTGCTGTAACACAGCACGGCGAACCCGTCGGCGAGCAGCTCGCGGCAGGCCTCCAGCGTTCCCCCCGGGTCCGGCAGCAGGGTCTTCCTGTCACCGAGGACTTCCAGCTTCACCCAGTCCTTGCCGGGGTTGTCGAGCAGTTCGAGAATCTCCCGACCCATGCGCGCGACGCGCACCGCATCCTCGGCGCTGAAGCACCCGGCCGTGTTGGGCAGGATCGTGTACCGGTCCGTATCGATGAAATCCAGCAGCGAACGGCCGTCCCGGTCCATGAGCCGCTCGCGGCGCACCGCCACGGTCACCGCCTCGGTTCCCGACGCGGCCAGCGCCTGCTGCATGAGCTCGTGGTTCTCGTATTTGCCCGTGCCGACGACGAGCCGGTTGCGGATCGAGCAGTGCCCGAGCTGAAGCGGCTCGAAGATCGCAGCCTTCTGCGGCGATGTTGTCGTTCGTGCCTCTGTCATGGTGGGTTCGTCCCTGATGTTCATCCGCCGCCGACGAGGGTGACGATCTCGATGACATCGCCCTCCTGAAGTTCATGTGCATCGTGCTCGCGCTTCGGAACCAGCGACCGGTTCACTTCGACCGCGCACGGTGCATCGGGCAGCCCGCATCGCGCCAGGAGATCGGCGACGGAGCAACGATCATCCATCATCATGTCTTCGCCGTTCACCGTGATGCGCATCGCCCGGGATGATAGGTGAAGATGCGCGGGCCTGTCATGCGCTGAGCCGGTCGATGCGCAATATGAATGCGCGATCGTGCGCCCGCGCAACACTATACCGGATTTCATGCTCCTGAAGTCACGCATGTTTCCCGCGAGCATGCTTTGCAACGTGAAGAGGATCATGGCCCGCGCGGCGGCGCAGCCAGTTGATCGGCCCCGCGATGCACCGCCGCCTCAAAAGCCACTGCTCGAGCCGGTACTTGCGGGGGAAGTCAATGAGCAGGAAGCCGACGAGCAGCGTCAGCAACCCCTGGCCGGGCAGCACGAGCATGGCAAGCCCGGCGAGGATGAAGGTGTATCCGAGTACGTTCTTCCCGATCCGCAGCATCCGCCGCACGAGCGGATGCTGACCAGCCCACCGGCTCGCCGGCCGGTTGGAATGCGCGAAGTAGTCCGCCCGGATGCGCACGACCACCGCGGGCATCGCCAGGAGGCTGCCGACAAAGACGACCACCGACGCCGCCGCCAGCGTCCAGAGTATCGCCTGATGCTGTTCGATCCAGTCGAGCATGTGGTGGTCGCGCTGCGACCCTCGGCCATGAGCGGAAGAAGCATCATAGCGGCCCGACACGAGAGGACCGGCCTCGCCTCCCCGCGTGCGGTCGGGCTCGCCGCGCTTCTCCCGACCGCTCAGGCAGCTCTGTACCGTGCCGTGCGATTTGTGATAGCATGCCGCGGCGACCGAGCGAGCCTGGCTGTGGGAGGTGCACGGTGACGCATGACGGATCGGTAATCGATGTTGACGTACAGGCGGCGGAGGTCACGCTGCCGGGGATACTCGGCGTGCCGGAGCAGGCGATCGGGATCGTCATCTTCGCGCACGGAAGCGGATCGAGCCGGCTCAGCTCGCGCAACCAGGCCGTGGCGCAGTGGCTTCGGGAACGCGGCTGCGCGACGCTGCTGTTCGATCTGCTCACCGATGCCGAGGCGGCCGATCGCGCCAACGTCTTCGACATCAGCCTGCTCGGGAAGCGCGTCGTCGATGCGACGAACTGGCTGAAGCAGCGCGATGATGTGGGATCGCTGCGCGTGGGCTGTTTCGGAGCGAGCACGGGTGCGGCGGCGGCGCTCGCCGCGGCGGCCGAGCTGGGAGACACGATCGCCGCCGTCGTCTCACGCGGCGGACGGCCGGACATGGCCATCCCCATCATGGATCGCGTGCAGTCGCCGACGCTGCTCATCGTCGGCTCGCGCGATGCGCAGGTCCTTGATCTCAATCGCCAGGCGCAGCAGCACATGCGCTGCGACAACGACCTGGCGATCGTCGAAGGCGCCACGCACCTGTTCGAGGAGCCCGGCACGCTCGAGCAGGCCGCCGAGCACGCGGGGGACTGGTTCGTCAGGCACTTCGGAGAAAGCTGAGCGGAGAGGCATCATGGCATCCTGGCATCGAGGCATCAAGGGGTGGAACGCGAAGAGGCCGACAGACGAAACGCCGAAAGCCAATAGCTCATAGCCAACCGCCAACAGCCAACAGCCAAAAGCCAACAGCCAAAAGCTGAAACGTGAACGATGACCCACGCCGGTGCTCCAACCGACGTGATGCGGAGGGCGGGAGGAACACGGCCGAGTCCCTTCGGTCGCTGGCCGTGCCACCCGATTATCCGTCTATTGCGACAGGAACAGCGGGACGTCGGCGTGGATGAGCGCTTCCAGGGCGGTCTCGCCCATGACGAGCCTCATGATCCGGCCGCGCGAGCTCGCGCCCAACACCACGAGATCGGCCCTCCACTCGCGGCAGTGTTTGAGCAGGCCTTCCTTCGGATAGCTCGGCAGGCTCTCGGCCTCCGGCTCGTAGCCGTGGGCGCGGAGATACGTCGCGGCGTTGGTCAGCAACGGCAGGGCCTCGTCATCCTCGAAGCCGAAGCAGGCGATCTTCACCGTCACGTCCGGCCAGAGGCGGGTCTGGGCGAAGCGCTTCATCGCCATCGCCGATTCGGGCGAGCCGTTGCAGGCGATGAGCACGCGGTTGATGGGTCGATGCTCGTGGGAGACGGCGATGATCGGCCGCACACCATGCGCGATGAGCCGGATGATCTCATCGTCGGGATGATGGACGACGCCGTACTCGAAGAGCCCGCGGAGGCCGATGATGGTCAGATCGTGGTAGCGCCACAATTCCAGGAGCAGGTCGAAGGGGTCGCCGCTCTCGCGATCGACGGCGTAGCTGATGGAGGCGTTGCGGCAGGCCTTCTCGAAGTTGGCGATCTCCTCCTCGACCCGTTCCTGGGTGATCTGCATGCGATGTTCGGCCAGCGAGTGCGCCGCGGCGCTGCCGCCGATCGGGATCGGGCCGACATCGGACAGAGCTGGCAGGTCGACGATGGTCACACCGGTCACCGAGGCGTCATGGCGCTGGGCGAGTTCGATGGCCTGTCGGATCGCGACCGGGGTGTAGGGCGTGCCGCTGAGGGCGACGAGAATGCGTCGTACCATCGTGGAGAATCCTCCTCAATGCCCCGGCGCGGCCGGCTCATCGTGCACGGCCGGCGTCGCCGGGGCCGACGTCGACTCGACGTGCGCCGCGTGCGTCTCTCCGCCGGCTGCCGACGGCTCGTGCGCTGCGTTGCCGCCGGTCAGGAAGATCATGGTGATCACCACGAAGACCGGGACGAGCATCGGGATGCTGTACTTGAACATGTAGCCGAAGAAGCTGGGCATGCGGACGCCGCTCTGCTCGGCGATGGCCTTGACCATGAAATTCGGGCCGTTGCCGATGTAGGTCATCGCGCCCATGAACACCGCGCCGAGGCTGATGCCCACCAGCAGCGGCTCGCGAATCACCGTCTCGGGCAGCCTGGTTTCCTCGAAGGAGGCGGCGGTCTCGAAGAAGACGACGTAGGTGGGGGCGTTGTCGAGGAAGCTGGACAGCGACCCGGTGGCCCAGAAGAAGTGCCAGGGCTGGGTGAGCCCGAGGTTCGGGCCGTAGACGCGCAGCACGTCGATGGGCACCTGCATGGCGATGAAGATGCCGATGAACAGGGCGGCCACCTCCAGGATCGCCGCGTAGTTGAACTGGTTGTCCTCCCGCGCGCCCTTCGGCGTGGTGAGCAGGGAGATGCCGACGAAGCCGAGCATGAGCACTTCGCGGAGGAACGGGAAGGGCGTCCAGCCCGTGCCGAGAAACTCCTTCTCGTGGCTGATCGTGGCCACGCAGGCGACGATCCCCGCCAGCCAGAGGATGTTGATCCCGCCGGTGACGCGAAGGGGGCGCTTCTCCGTCTCGTCGCGCCGGATATCGCGCGGCTTCTCTCGGCGATAGAACCAGGTATCGAGCAGGAAGTAGATGACGAGGAGGACGCCGCAGCAGATCGCCCACTCGACGACGAGGTGGAAGGTCCAGAAGAAGGCGACGCCGCGGAGGTAGCCCAGGAACAGCGGCGGGTCGCCGATCGGCAGCAGGCACCCGCCGATGTTGCTCACGAGGAAGATGAAGAACACGACGGTGTGCACGACGTGTTTTCGCTCGCTGTTCGTCTGCAGCAGCGGGCGGATGAGGAGCATGCTCGCGCCGGTGGTGCCGATGAAGCTGGCGATGAGCGCGCCGAAGGCGAGGAAGGCGGTGTTCGTGCTCGGGTGGGCGGCGAGGTCCCCCTTCAGGCAGATCCCGCCGCTGATGACATAGAGGCTGAACAAGAGCACGATGAACGGCACGTACTCGGCCGGCACGGCGTGGTTCAGAACGGGCAGGATCTGCTGCGGTCCCTCGGCGAAGAAGTAGTACACGAGCGCCGCGCCCCCGCAGGCCAGCGCCACCCCGAGCCGGTTGAGATTGCTTTCCCACCAGTGATGCGTCGCGGGCAGGAGGGGAAGGATGGCGATGCAGCCGAGGAGGGCGATGAAGGGCAGGATGCCGATCCCCCACAGCGGCGGCGCTTCATGGTGCGCACCGCCGGCGTGGCCCTCGTGCAGATGGGCAATGTTGTAGTAGATGAGATAGCCCATGAGGGCGGCGCCGAGAAGGACGGCGAGCCAGCCCAGGGGCGAGACGCGTCGCTTGGTCGTGCTCGTTTCGGTTTCGGTCATGGAAAACGCCAGTTGCGAACTCATGGTCCCGGTCTCCTGCGGCGGCGCCGGCGACGCCCGGGAGCGGGGCCCCGAGGGGGATCGGGTAGGGTAGCGTCACGCCGCCCCCGCGTGGACCGATCGCTCCGGGAATCGCCGACCGAACGGCCGGTGGTCGGGGCGGTACGACGGCAGTCGCGCACCGTCCCCGGCCCTCCTTATCGGCCGGTCGGACCGGCGGCTGAACCGGGAACGCGGGCGCAGGCGGAGCCGCGGGGGAGAAGGCAAATATATGTTCATGCGTGGCAGGGAGTTAGCCGGTGATGCCCACGGGCGAACCGAGCGCGGCCCGGCCGCAATGCCCACCCGTCCCTGCCCGATCCCGGGCACGAATCGCCTACCATGGCGGCACGCCGCGGCGCACGGTCGCATCGTCCGCGCGGCGCTGTGCATCACGCGCCTGTGAAAGGTCCCGCCCATGAGCCGCTCCCGCGCCTTTCCGACGATGCATCTCCGCGGCCGGGTGCGAAACCTCGTGCTTGTCCTCGGCGATCAGCTTGATCGCAACGGCGCGGCGCCGGCCGGTTTCGACAACGAGCGCGACGCCGTCCTCATGATGGAGGTCGCCGAGGAATCGGTGCACGTGCCCAGCCATCGCCAGCGGACGGTGTTATTTCTCTCCGCGATGCGGCATTTCGCGCGGGAGCAGCGCGAGCGCGACCGGCGGGTGCATTACATCCGCCTCGATGAATCGAACAACGCGCAGAACTTCGATGACGAGCTCCGCCGGCAGGTGAAGCGCCTTAAGCCGAAAACGCTCATCTGCACCCACCCGGGCGAGTGGCGGGTGCTGGAGCTGATGCACCGCTGGCGCGATGAGCTGCCCGTCGAGGTGCGCATCCTCCCTGATGAGCACTTCCTGGTCGGCCCGGAGGCGTTCGAGGCCTGGGCGAACGGGCGCAAGCAGTTCGTTCTCGAGCACTTCTACCGCCGGCAGCGACAGGAACGCGGCATCCTCATGACGAGGCAGGGCGAGCCCGAGGGCGGGCGGTGGAACTTCGATGAGGACAATCGACGGTCGTTCAAGTCCGAGCCGGAGATTCGCCGGCCGTACCGGCCGCGGCCCGATGACATCACGGCCGAGGTGATCGAGACGGTCGAGCGTCGCCTCCCCGATCTGCCCGGCCGGCTGGAATCATTCCACTGGCCGGTCACGCGGGCCGAGGCGAAGCGGGCGCTGAAGGACTTCATCGAACATCGCCTGGCGGGATTCGGGCCGTACGAGGACGCGATGTGGACGGGGGAGACGACGGTGTATCACAGCCGTCTCAGCGCGGCCCTCAACCTCAAGCTGCTTCAGCCGATGGAGTGCGTCGACGCGGCGCTGGAGGCGTGGCGGGCCGGTGACGCCCCGATCAATTCCGTCGAGGGATTCGTGCGACAGATCATCGGCTGGCGCGAGTTCATCCGCGGCCTCTACTGGCAGCAGGGGCCGGACTACGGCCGGCGCAACGCGCTCGATCAGCACGGTGCGCTGCCCGGGTTCTACTGGACCGGCGAAACCGACATGGAGTGCATGCGCCAGGCGCTGGGACAGGTACTCGACGAGGCGTACGGCCATCACATTCAGCGGCTGATGGTGACGGGCAACTTCGCGCTCATCTCCGGCGTTCACCCGCGGGTCATCAGCGACTGGTATCTCGGCATGTACATCGATGCGGTGGACTGGGCGACGCTGCCCAACACGCTGGGGATGGCGATGCACGCCGACGGGGGCGTGGTGGGCTCCAAGCCCTACGCGGCCAGCGGACGGTATATCCGGCGCATGAGCAACTACTGCGCGCACTGCCCGCTGGACGTGTCAAAACGCAGCGGCGAAGGCGCCTGCCCCTTCAACACGTTCTACTGGGACTTCCTGATCCGTCATCGCAAGCGGTTCGCGAAGAACCAGCGCATGTCGATGATTCTCCGCAACGTCGATCGCCTCGCGGCGGCCGAGCGAACGGAGATCACCCGCGAGGGCCGGCGGCTGCGGGAAGTATTCGGTATCGACGGCGCGTGATGAGTGCCGGGCGGCGCCGCGGCGGGGGCGGAGGCCGGTCGTCCGCGGGCCGCGGATCCTCCGGGCCGATCGTCGGCGATCCGCGCCCGGCGCGAAACGGACGTTTCCGCCGCGCCAGGGCCGATTCCGGCGCAAACGACCGGGATTTCCTCGATCCGAACGGAGATTCAGGCCGATCGCGGTGCCATAATTGGTGGTGAGGCGCCCCGCCGGCCACGGACGGCCGAAGCGCTCGCGAAGACCGGCCCCGGATGAAGGCGCCCGGACCGAAAAGGAGGATTCCGAACATGCGTTATGCCGCGATCTGTCTCGTGCTGGCGGTGATGTTGTCGTTCCCCGCGCCCACCGTGGCCGCGGATACCGATCAGGAACAGCCGTCGAAGCTCTGGATGCACCGGGAAGTGCCCGTTGACGCGCCGACCCTGGTGGATCGTCTGCCGCGCGGCCGCGGGCAGAAGCTGATCCTCGCTCCGCTGAACAACCCCTACGCGCCGGTGCAGGTGAACGTCGATGCCGACGGGTTCAACATTCCCGACGATGCGGCCAACGAGCCGTCGATTGCCGTCGATCCCACCGCGCCCAACCGCATGGTGATCGGCTGGCGTCAATTCGACTCGACCAGCTCCAACTTCCGCCAGGCGGGCTGGGCGTACAGCAAGGACGGCGGGCGCACGTGGACCTTTCCCGGCGTCATCGAGCCGGGCGTGTTCCGTTCCGACCCGGTGCTCGATGTCGATTCCAACGGGACGTTCTTCTACAACAGCCTGACGGTGGTGGGGAGCACGTACCTGTGCGATGTCTTCAAGTCCATCGACGGCGGGGAGACCTGGGATGCCGGCGTCTCCGCCTACGGGGGCGACAAGCAGTGGATGGCCATCGATCGCACGGGGGGGATCGGCGAGGGCAACATCTACGCGAGCTGGACGTTGTGGTACAGCTCCTGCGACGGGCAGTTCACCCGTTCCTACGACGGCGGGTACAACTTCCTCGACTGCATCGACGTGCCGGGCGCTCCCTACTGGGGAACGATCACCGTGGATCCGGACGGCGCGGTCTACGTCGCCGGCGACGGGCAGGTGGTCGCCAAGTCCAGCACGCTGCAGGATGAGGATCTTCCGCCCGACTTCGATTTCGTGCGCTACCCGAGTCTGGGCGGCGGGGCGCAGGGATGGGCCGGCCCCAACCCCGGCGGCCTCCTCGGGCAGCTCTGGATCGCCTCCGACCACTCCGACGGGCCGACCCGGGGCAACATCTACCTCCTCGGCTCGGTCGACCCGCAAGGCACCGATCCGCTGGACGTGATGTTCTGCCGCAGCACGGACGGCGGCAACACCTGGAGCAATCCCGTGCGCGTCAACGATGATGCGCAGGCATCCAACCGCTGGCAGTGGTTCGCCACGATGTCCGTCGCTCCCAACGGCCGCATCGACGCCGTCTGGAACGACAACCGCAACGATCCGGGCGGATACGACTCGCAGTTGTTCTACTCCTACTCGACCGATGCGGGCGAGACGTGGTCCGCCGACGAGCCGCTGACCGGGGCGTGGGATCCCTACGTGGGCTGGCCCCAGCAGCAGAAGATCGGCGACTATTACGACATGGTCTCCGACGAGCTGGGGGCGCACGTCGCCATCTCGACCACGCTCAACGGCGAGCAGGATGTCTACTACCTGCGCATCGGCGAGTACGACTGCAACGGCAACGGCATCGCCGATCCCGATGACATCGCCGATGGCGCCAGCTACGACTGCAACGACAACGGCATTCCCGATGAATGCGAGATCGCGGCCGATCCGGAACTCGACGCAGACGGCTCGGGCGTCCTCGACGAGTGCGAGGCGCTGGGCGACCTGGACGGGGACGGCGAAGTGGACACCGCCGACCTCCTCACGCTGCTGGCCAACTGGGGCGACTGCCCAGGCGGTGGCGAGCCGTGCCCCGGCGACCTCGACGGCGACGGCGATGTCGACACCGCCGACCTGCTCGCCCTCCTCGGAAACTGGGGGTGAGGAGAGGCGGGAGTCTTGAGTCTTGAGTCTTGAGACTTGAGTCTTGAGACGGCGCGTGGCTGATGCGAATCGAATCCAAAGCCCCGGGACTCCTGTCCCGGGGACTTTTTTCGCGCCGTCAGCGCTCCCGCTCGATCAGGGCGCCGATTCGCTCGGCGCTCAGCTCGCGCAGGGATGTCACCACAAGATGCGCGTCGGTCAATTCCTTGGTGGTCCGACCCGTCGAGGCGAGGCCGATGGCGGTCATCTTCGCCGCGCGGGCGGCGTCGATCCCCGCCGGCGCATCCTCGAGCACCGCGCAGCGGGCCGGCTCGATCTTCAGCCCCTCGGCGGCCAGTTGATACACCTGCGGATCGGGCTTGCCGCGCGTCACGTCGCTGCCGGTGACGACGGCTCCGAACGCGTCTGCTCTCTCCAGCCGCTGGAGCGCGAGATTGACGTTCTCCGGCGGCCCGGAGGAGCCGACGGCCAGTGAGAAGCCGGCCTCGCGCAGGGCGTCGATGAGTTCCACCGCCCCGTCCATCGCCGGGAAGTTCGCCGCGACGATCTGACGGTACAGCGCCTCTTTTCGGTCATCGAGCGACCGGATCTTTTCGTCATCCAGGTCATCCGCGGGCCAGAGGGCGGCGATGATGTCCCGGCTGGTGCGGCCGAAGGTGGCGATGAACTGCTCCCGCGTGAAGGAGAAGCCGTTCTCCCCGGCGAGCATGAGCCAGCTCCGGAGGTGAGGCTCGAAGGAATCGACAAGCACGCCGTCAACGTCGAAGAGCACCGCGTTCTGCATGGCGGACCACGATAGTCGCTCGGCTGCGGGCGGGTGAACCGCAGACCGTGCCGGGCGAGCTGCCTCGGTGGCGCGGCCCTCCTCTTACGGGGTGGCACCGCCGGGGGAAGCTGGGCAGGGAAGGAGGTGTGGGAAGGCCGGCGGGCGGCAGGGGCGGTAAATCCCCCCGAATTGGCCAAAAAACCCTTGCATCGGCCCGGCGTGGCTCGGTAGAGTGACCTCGACGTATTGGCTCCCGTGATTCCTGAGTGTCGAGAGAGACACGAAGAAGAGAGAGAGTCCCACTCCGGATTGGAGTAGAGAGGGACTCTTTTCTTGGTTCAGGCGGCAGCAAGCGAAGGGAGAAGTGTGGCGTCGGTGGCCCCTGCGCTGGCCGCCCGGGCCGCCATGGCACGCTGCTGCCTGCTCATCACCGGCGAAACGGGGGTCGGCAAGGGCTGGCTGGCCCGCTGGATGCACGAGCACAGCCCCCGCGCCGACCGGCCGTTCATCCCCGTCAACTGCGGGGCCATCCCCGAGAGCCTCATCGACAGCCAGCTTTTCGGCCACGTGCGCGGCGCCTTCAGCGACGCCCACCAGGACCACACCGGCCTCGTGCGGGCCGCCGACGGCGGGACCCTGCTCCTCGATGAGATCGGCGAGCTTCCCCACAGCGGCCAGCTTCGCCTCCTGAGGCTGCTGGAGGAGGGCGAAGTGCAGCCGGTGGGGGCGATGCGGCCGGTCTGCGTGGATGTGCGGGTCATCGCCGCCACCCGCTACGACCTTTCCCGGGCCGTGGCCGAAGGTCGGCTCCGCGAGGACCTGTACTTCCGGCTGAACGTGATTCACTTCCATCTCGCCCCGCTGCGCGAGCGGCGGGAGGAGATCGCCCGTCTGGCCGAGGCGTTCAACGAGGAGTTCGCGGCGCGGATCGACCGCCCGCCGCTGCTGCTGGCGGAGGAGGCGATGCGGTTCCTCCGCGCCCAGCCCTGGCCGGGCAATGTTCGCCAGCTTCGCACGGTGATCGAGCGTCTGCACGTGCTCTGTCCCAGCGATGTGATCACGGTCGAGGAGCTGAGGCGATACGGCCAGCTCGAGGACCCGCCGTCGCGGCGGGCCGATTCCCGCGGGCTCTGGCCGCGCCGGGCCCGTCTCGAGGCGGCCCGGGAAGCGATGGAGGCCTGCGATGGCAGCATCAGCCGGGCGGCCCATGCCCTCGGCGTGCATCGGTCCACCGTCCACCGCTGGCTGGCCGGCGAGCGCCTCGCGAGTTGAGGCGGCCGGCGCCGGCCCGGGCGCCTCGCGCCACCTGACAACGAAAGACCGGACCTCGACGCGCAACGGTTGCCCACGGTGCCTCGCCGACCTCGATCCGATCGGCGATCGCCCGGTCCGCGCCGCTCATCGGCGCGTCAGGGCAGGGTCGGGCGCGGGCTGGCAGGGGGCAAAATCCGGACGATTGTGTGCCGATTTTTCGGGGCATTTCTGTCCGCCTTCTGGGGCAATGCGTATCATTCCCATCCTTTCGCGGACCGGTCTTCGCCGACCCCGGCGGCCGAGCCGCGGAAGGGTCATTCGACCCCTTGAAGACCGCCGGTTCGACGGTCGCAGCAGGCCGTCCGGCCTTTTCCACTCATTCCTACTTGTCAGGGTTTACAGCTATGCCGGTTCAAGAAATGGTTGGTTCATCGATTGTCGAGGACTTCATGGCGGAGGTGCGGGAGCGGGATGCTCACGAGCCGGAATTCCTTCAGGCGGTGGAGGAGGTCGCCGAATCGCTGGGCCCGGTGCTCGAGAAGCATCCGGAGTACCAGAAGGCGAAGGTCCTTCAGCGCGTCGTCGAGCCGGAGCGCGTCATTCAGTTCCGCGTTCCGTGGGTGGATGATTTCGGCGAGGTGCACGTCAACCGCGGTTTCCGCGTCGAGTTCAACAGCGCCATCGGCCCCTACAAGGGCGGGCTGCGGTTCCACCCCTCGGTCAACCTGGGCATCCTGAAGTTCCTCGGGTTCGAGCAGGTGTTCAAGAACGCCCTGACCACGCTGCCCATCGGCGGCGGCAAGGGCGGCAGCAACTTCGATCCCAAGGGCAAGACCGACACCGAGGTCATGCGGTTCTGCCAGAGCTACATGACCGAGCTGTTCCGCCACATCGGGCCCGACACCGACGTCCCCGCCGGCGACATCGGCGTGGGCGGGCGCGAGATCGGCTTCCTCTTCGGGCAGTACAAGCGCCTGGCCAACGAGTTCACCGGCGTGTTCACGGGCAAGGGCTTCAACTGGGGCGGGAGCCTCATCCGGCCCGAGGCGACCGGCTACGGCGCCGTCTACTTCGCCGCCGCCATGGCCGCCACCAAGAACCAGACCCTCGAAGGCAAGACCTGCCTCGTCTCCGGCTCCGGAAACGTGGCCCAGTTCACCTGCGAGAAGCTCCTGGATCTCGGCGCCAAGCCCGTCACCCTCTCCGACTCCAGCGGCGTCATCCACGACCCGGACGGCATCGACCGCGACAAGCTCGCCTGGGTGATGGATCTCAAGAACGTCCGCCGCGGACGGATCAAGGAGTACACCGAGCAGTTCAAGAACGCCACCTACACCCCGGTCGATCCCTCCATGGATCACAACCCGCTGTGGGCGTTCCCCGCCGACTGCGCGTTCCCCAGCGCGACCCAGAACGAGGTGAACGGCAAGGACGCGCAGAACATGGTCGACAACGGCGTGAAGATCATCTCCGAGGGCGCGAACATGCCCTCCACGCCCGAGGCGATCGACATCTATCTCAACAACGGGATCTTCTACGGGCTGGGCAAGGCGGCCAACGCCGGCGGCGTCGCCGTCTCCGCCCTCGAAATGTCCCAGAACTCCATGCGCTACCAGTGGACCCGCGAG
>JAXHTH010000155.1:0-9573 GCA_034211115.1 Planctomycetota bacterium
CGGAGATCGAGACCGCGATCGCCCCGAAATCGGCGATCAAGGGCTTTCTGGAGGAGTCGGCCTCCAGCGGGGGGCCCGCGGGCATGTTCGCCGACGAGTCGCTGGTCACCGAGTTGAGCCGGAACCGCAGCAGGTCCAGCAGCTCCAGGTCCATCGGGTCGTAGATGACGAGCTTGAGCTTCCCGCCGGACTTGCCCAGGGGGAGGATCAGGTGCTTCTTCACCAGATCGTCGGGCATGAGCGAAAGATCGATGCGATCCACGACCTCCTTGGCGCTGAGGTCGATGTACTCCATGTCGAACTGGGCGGCGAGGGCCTTGGCGATGTCCTCTTCCTTGCAGATGCCCACCTCGACGAGGGCCTCGCCGATCCGCTTGCCCGTGCCCTTGGCGATCCCCAGCGCCTGTTCGATCTGTGACTCGTTGACCGTCCCCCATTCCTGGAGGATCTCGCCGAGTTTCTTGCGCTTTTTTGCCATCGGATCCGTGTCGCGTGAAGGTGTGGAAGGCTCAGGCCGCCCCAGGATCGCGATCGTTGCCGCAAAAAAGGGTAGCCTCGTAGTATCGTCTTGTCGGCTGCGGCCCGCAAGAGGCTTCGGAATGCTCCGCCCGGGCCGGGGCCGTCGCCGCCGCGAGGCCCCCGCTGTGCCGACCCCCGCCGACCCATCCCGCCGGCTGCTCATCACGGCCGGGCCGACCCACGAGCCGCTGGACGCGGTGCGGTATCTGGCCAACCGCTCCTCCGGCCGCCTGGGCCTGGCGCTGACCGAGGCGGCCGCGCGGCGCGGGCATCGCACGACCCTTCTGCTGGGACCCACGTGGCTGCAACCGCCCGAGAGTACGGCCGTTCGCGTGATCCGGTTCCAGACCGCCGCGGAGCTGCAGGCGGAGTTGCGGCGCTGCTGGCCGGTACACGATGTGCTCATCATGGCCGCCGCCGTCGCCGACTTCCGACCTGCCTCCGGGACCGGCTCGGGCAAGATCACCCGCGGCGAAGGCGGGCTCACCCTCCACCTCGAGCCGACCCCCGACCTGCTCGCCGACCTCGCCGGGCGGACGCGCGACGATCAGACCGTTATCGGCTTCGCCCTCGAACCGCCCGACCGGCTGGAGGAATCCGCCCGCCGCAAGCTGGACCGCAAAGGCGTGCACGCGATCGTCGCCAACCCGCTTCAGACGATGGACGCGCAGCGCATCACCGCCGCCGTCCACCTCCGCGACGGCCGCGTGCTCAGCCCCCCGCCGGATCTCACCAAGGCCGACTTCGCCGAGTGGTTGCTCGATCAGCTCCCGAGGATCTGCGGCGATGAGCGATGAGCTGGGTGGCACCGCCAGCGACCGGAGGGAGTCGGCGGTGCCGGACGTCCGGCGCGTCGCAAGACACGGCCGAATCGGCCCCTTGCACGGCCGCCGGCCGCGGCTTCATGCGGACGTGATCCGTCAGGACGAGTCGTCCATCCTCACCAGAACAGGCGAAGGACGACCTGCAGGATGACCACGCCAACCAGGGCGACGACGACGAACACCCAGACGCTCACGCGCGGTTGCCGCGGAATCGGCCCCCGCTCCGTGGGCGGAGCGGACGGCGACGGCGCGGGCTCCGCCTCTTGCGGCTGAAGCACGGCTCTGGCCCGCGCCAGGTCCCGCGCCGCGACGAGCACCCGCGCGCCGCCCGGCGCTTCGGCACGGAAGCCGGCGGAGATGCCGCCCTCGACCCGCGCCGCGATCCCCGCCGCCTCCAGACGCGCCACGAGAAGCGTGGCCTCCATCTCGGTCGGCAGCACGCACAGCAACCGGGATTCGTCGGCATCGGAAGACATCGGAAACTCCTCAGGGCGGCGTGTCGTCCGGTGGCGTCATGCTACCGCCGCCCGGTCGCGTCTGCACGCCGCTGTCTTCCGTAAAGCCGCGGTTGGCAACCGCGGGTTCCCGGGGGCCGAGTATGGAACGGGTTCGCTCAGAAGAGAAGCTGGAACTGCGTGCGGAGGACGGTCTGGCCGTCACGTGCGGAGGCGTCGGCGCGCCAGCCGGCGCCGGAGGACGCCCAGAGGTCGCCGACCGCGTTGAAGGCGTACCCCAGATCGATCGTGAGCTTCAGGTCGTGCCCGGAGAAGTAGCGATTGAGGCCCACGGTGAGCACACTCAGCTCATCGCCCGGCCGATCGTCATCGCCCCACGCGTACCGCGCGAAGCACTCCCACTCATCGGGTGAAAGGAACACGTTGCCCTGCACGACGAGCCCGTACTGATCGCGCCCGGCGACGTCGAGATGTCGGCCGACGAGTGCGGCAAAGCAGCCCGCCCCGCCGAACTCGGCGCCGACGTCGATCGTCCAGGTGAAGGTCTCCTCCTCCGGCCCGGCCACCGTGCCGTACTCGTCCTTCTCGTAATGCGCCGCCGCGCCGAGCATGAGGGCGAACCCCTCGTCGGACCAGCTCGTGTAATCGCGGAACTGCTTCCAGTCGCCGGCGGCGAGCCACTCGATGCGGCCGGTGAGGGCGAACTCGGTCTCCTCCTCGAGGGCCGCCGTGTCATCGTTTCCGAACCCGTCGCCGGCGAGCAGGAAGAACGCCACCCGCTCGCCCTCGCGGCTCAACTGCACGCCGTCCGACCGCCCCTGGCCGAACGCGGCGTGCACGAGCGATCGATCGGCGGCGAGCTGACGGAACGCCGATTGAAGGAACTCGCGCAGGAACGGTCCCTTGAACTGGCCGGCGCGCACGGCCCAACCGTCGCCCAGGTCCTTCTCGAGATACACATCGCTGGTCTCGAACACGCCGCCGTCACGATCGAAGGCGCCGCCGATCTTGTAGCGCCAGCTCGGATCGAAGACGTGACCCCGGAACGACATGCGGAAGCGGCGGTTCTCGAATCCCCACCGGTCATCATCCTCGCCCCCGTCATCCTGGTGGTTGTAGACGAGGCGGTACTGGAGGCGGCCGTTGATGCGGAGCCGGAAGTTCCCGTCTGCGGACGCGATGAAGAAGCCGCGGTCGTACCCGCTGACCGCGGTATTCTCGAGCAGGCCGGCGCGGGTGTCGGCATCGGCGAGCACGTCGCCGACCAGCGCCCGGATCTCGGCGGCGCGTTGCGTCTCGAGCCGGCGGCGCGGCGCGTCCTCGCGGAGCAGGCCGACCTCGCTCCACAACGCCTCGAGACGCCGGGACAGCTCGCGCTCCTTCGACGCTGACAGGTCACCGGCGCCCGCACCGCAGGCGGACGCGGCGAGCGTAGTTGCCCCAATCAGGGTGATGATCGTGACCAGACGTGACATGGGCGTACTCACGAAACCGGGAGGCGAAACGTGTGGGATTCAGGAACCGGCCGCCTGCCGCGCCGCGCGTTTCTTCCGCCGCGCACGCCGCACTTTCGGCTCGATCCACATCCATAGCCCGCTGAAGACCATGAACAACAGCACGACGGCGTACGCGGGCATGAACCACTCGTGAATCCAGTCCGCGAAGAACGATCCGTCGTGGATATCCTCCAGCAGGTCCGACATCCGCCAGCTCGAACTCAGCACCTCCCCTGACACGGCGCCGACCTGCATCTCCGAGTGATTGTGCTCGCTGCGCACCTTGAAGACGCGCTTGCCCGGCCGGAAGTCCACGCGGTCGATGTCCTCCATCGACTGAAAGTCCGGGTGGTCCTGGGCGAAGACGATCTCGAAGAGCTGCTGGTTGGTGATGAAGTCCTCGGACGCGACGGCCACGTCCTTCTGCGTGGGCGGCTGGATCCAGTCGACCTTCTTCTTGACGAGCAGCAGGAAGCCGGTGACGGCGGTGACGGAGAAGACGACGGCCAGGATGATGCCGGCCCATTTGTGAACGGTGAAGAAGAACTTGAAGGTGCTCATGCTCGTCTCGCCACGCGTGCGGGGTGGATCGCCGGGCGGCGGCGCCCGCCGGAACCGGGACCGCCGGGGTCTATTTCAGGATAAACTGGTCGGTATATTATTGGACGTATCGAACCGCCGGCTGCGGTGACCTTGAGATTCCGCCGCAGCGCCGGGCGAGGGACGAACGTCAGCGGGCACGGGGCAATGCATCGGGTTTCCCGGATGGCAACGCCGCCGCGGGCGGCTGAGGCGTGTGCCGGACCCCTCTCCGGGCCCACGCGGGGCGGGGAACCGCGAGGCGAGCGGCCGAAAAGATCTGGCGCAAACGCCTCTGCAACAGCATTTTGCGCTTGACTCCCCGCCGCAACTTGGTTTGATTACGGGAAGGGAAGAAGGATCGATCGCGCCGGATGCGTTCGCCCCGGATGCATCCCGGACGCGGGCCACGCGCCGCGGCGACGCCGGAGAAGGCGTCGACCATGTCGGCGCGGCAGACAAAGGGTGGATCAGCACGGCGCGGGCGCCGGCGCGGCGCCCCCGCCGGTTTGGCGAGCGCGCCTTCGGCGATGTGCATCGCCGGTCCGGCGCTGTCGCACGTTGCCGGCGCCGGCGCGCTCGGGTGGAGCCCGCCCCGCGGGTGGGGATGACCGGTCCGGTCGCCCCGCGTCCCGCGCGGCCGTTTCGCATGCCGCCCGCCGGCCGGCGACCGGCGGTCGGCGACAGGTGGCGCCCGGCCGTCACGTCCCGGATGAACGGAAGCCGCGGATCGGAGACACGCCATGACGAGGAGAAGAACAATGAGCACACGCGCGCTGCGTCGAGTCCCGGCGATTCTGACGATCAGTCTCGCCCTGGGCGCCGTCGCCCCGACCGTCGCGACGGCGGAGGGGCCGATCGTGGCCTGGGGCAACAACTCCTACGGTCAACTCGACGTGCCGGGCGGCGACACGTTCACCATGATCGCCGCCGGTGGCAATCACGGGCTCGCCCTCAAGGCCGACGGCTCGCTCGTCGCCTGGGGATGGAACAGCGAGGGACAGACCGACGTGCCGGGCGGCGATGACTTCATCGACATCGCGGCCGGAGGCCAGCACAACCTCGCCCTCCGCGCCGATGGAACGCTCGCCGGCTGGGGCTGGAACAGCGACGGTCAGACGGACGTGCCCAGCGGTGATGATTACGTGGCCGTGGCCGCCGGGGACCTGCACAGCCTCGCCCTGCGCGAGGACGGCTCGATCGCCGGCTGGGGCTGGAATCTCTTCGGCCAGGCGTTTCCCCCCCCGGGCGCCGAGTACGCGCAGATCGCCGCCGGCGGGGTGCACAGCCTCGCGCTCCGCAACGACGGCTCCATCATCGGCTGGGGGTCCAACGGCGACGGGCAGATCAGCGTCCCGCCCGGCAACGATTACACCGCCGTCGCCGCCGGCGACTATCACAGCCTCGCTCTGAAAGACGACGGCTCGATCGTCGGCTGGGGCGCGAACAACTACGGCCAGACGAACGTGCCGGACGGCAATGACTTCGTCGCCGTCGCCGCCGGCTTCGGCTTCAGCCTCGCCCTCAAGGAGGACGGCGAGATCGTCGCCTGGGGAACCAACTACGCCGGCCAGACCGACGCGCCCGACGGCCGCACGCACGCGGCCATCGCGGCCGGTTACGCGCACGGCATCGCCCTGGTGGGCGAGTTCCCCGAGATCCCCGGCGACATCGACGGCGACGGGGACGTGGACACCGCCGACCTGCTCGCCCTCCTCGGCGCCTGGGGCGACTGCCCCGGCTGCCCCGAGGACCTCAACGGCGACGACGTCGTCAACACCGAGGATCTGCTCATCCTCCTCGGCAACTGGGGTTGAGCACAAAGCCGGGGGTGTCAGACCTCGGGGCATCGATGATGCCCTCATGGTGAAGCTTAATCAGCCTCGCGAAGCTGCGCGATCGCGCGGCGCAGATCACGCCGCGCCGATCGCGCGCGAGCCGAAATGTCACTCACGTGGCTGACCGGTCGGCGGGAGAGCTCATTCAGATCACCTCGGATGATGAGCGGGGCAACGGTCGCCGTCTCATTCCTTGCCTTCTCCAACTGCGCCGGGGACAGCACATCGCCCAGGCCGGATATCAGCTCGAGGTGATCTCCGCCGTCGTTTGCATGGTCCGCCTCGCCCGCGCGGCGCATCGTGTCGAAGATGATGAGAAAGTAGAGGAGCCGGTCGCCGTCCCAGCGTTCGGTGACCTCCCGGATGGCGGATACCGCTTCGGCCGGCTCCTGGGCGTCCGGACGGCACCGGTGGATGAGGCCCGCCACGGTGTCGCGGCCGGCCACGAGCGATCCCACGTAGCCGAACGGATCGGACTTGCTGATCTGCGCGGCGGCCGCGAGCAGGTCGGCGACGCCCGCCTCGCGGAGCAGCCCGGTCTCGAGATTCTCCAGCGCCAGTTGCATCGTCCCATCGAAGGCCCGGTGCGCCACGAGCGGGCTGAGCATCGAGTCTTCGCCGCCCAGGTGGGCGATGATGCGCAGGGAGATCGTGAGGGTGTCGACCATTGATGTCGCGTCACCGGCTCGCTCCTCGACGATGGCTTTGCCGTGCAGAAGATGAAAGGCATCGTGCAGTCCCGCGACGTAGTCAGGACAGAACGATGACGCCGGCGGCTGTGGCAGGATTGAGAAGTCACAGCGCTTCTTCGACGATCCTTCGCGCAGCAGTTCGACAACCGGTTCAGCAAGCCGCAGCGTCTCGGTCAGCTCCGGATCCGCCGTCTCGGGGCGTTCCACGACGAAGGCGCGGATAAGAGACACGCGATCGGCACCGAGCGCGCGCAACTGCTCGATGGCCCGCGCGTAGAAGATAGCGGCATTGCTAAACTCGAGGGGATCCGTCTCGCCCGTCACGATCTCGCGCAGCATCTCCCGCCGAGCCTCGACGCGGTCCCGGTCGCGGCAGGTGAGATCGAAGATCTTGACAATCATCGACCCCAACCCCTCGGCGAAGGGACCATACGAGCCATCACCGATCTCCTCGGCGATACGCTCAAGCTCCGCTCGCGCGGCGGCCCTATCATCAAGCGCGAATGCCTCAACGATCTGGTCCATGCAATGGTCATATTGATCCAGTGCGTGGTGGATCTCCGAGTCGGTCATCACGGCGACCTGTGCGGCAAGCCCATCATCCCTCGTCCAGCGGGCCAGATCGGCCGCATGGAGCGACCCGCCGTCCTCGCCGCCATCCAGCCAGGACAGGACGAGTTCCTGCTGGCTTGCCAGGCTTTCCAGCATCCCGAACGGATCGCGGTCATCGAACGAGCGGGCCGCGCGATAGAGCTCTGCCGCCTCGTTGCGGCTGAACTCGGCGCGGTCGAATCCGAGCTGGACCGTGTCGTCGGCGAGTTTGAATGTCGCCTGGGCGACGAGGGAGCCCGTCACGATGCCGTAGGCGCCGAGATCGTCGGAGAGATGATAGATCGAGGCCAAGCGATCGGCGGCGCCGGTCGGGTCCCCATCGTGCAGGTGCACCAGGGCATCGGCGCGGAGCAGGCGCGCCGCCCGCTGGATATTCGCCAAGGGCCCCAGCAGCGATTCGAACTCCTCCGCTCCGCCTGCGTCAAAGAACACCTGCTCGCGCCGCGCCCCCCGCCGAATCGCATCGATGATGGGGCCGGCCTTCGCAAGCGCCGCGCGAAGCTCCGGCGACGGAGCGCCGGAAGGATCGTCGGCGTATCGCGAGACCTGCGCCCAATCGTCATCCGTCAATCTTGGCAGTCTCTCGATGGCGCGCCAGTACCATGTCGCCGCATTCTGGTGGGCGGCGCGTGCGAACTGGAAACCGCTCAGCACGGCGGCGAGAATGAGCAGTGAGGTCATTCTGTACATAGCGCTACCATCCTACGAATAGGGCGGCTGGCCCATCCTTGCCCTACGCGTCTTCGCCTCCTTCAGGAAGCGCTGACGGACGGCTCCGTCGCCAAATCAATCCGAGCATGGCCAGCATCACCGCGTTGCGCGTCATGCTTGCAGGGAGATTGTCAGCGAGCCGTTCGGCGAAGTCCATCGCACCAGTGCATCGACACGGAGGCGCATATGGATCTAGGAGCAGTCTCACGAGGAAGCCACTCAGCAAGAGTAATGCAACAAATGCTAGGCGAGCGACCTGGAATGTTGCCGCGTTCATCACCAAGAAGAGGCCCGACATACCCTCCACGACGATCACCGTACCCGCGATCGACAGCGGCCAGCCGGTTCCAGCGGGGAGCATCGGCAGGCAGTACTCGACGGGCACCGCGAAGAACGGGATGTGCCACGCCTTAGCGAACGCCGCGAACAACAGCACACCACCAACTATCAGCTGGCACGCCCGGATGGGCCGCGACAAGGGTACGGAATCGAAGCGCCACGTTGACATGATGGCTCATATCGCCGGAGGTGTGACCCGGTTGTCCAGCTTGTTGGTGATGAAGAGACCAAAGAACTGCCACCGATCCATGTGAGGATCCCAGAAGAACGCCCATACCATAGGTCGGCGGCACCCATCAGCGAATTCGAGGATCGCAGCGAAGTAACCGCCGATCACCTCACCGTCGCGCTCAATCGCCTCGGCCAGTTCTACCGCCCCCCGCCACCAGTTGTTGGCCATCATCGAGATCCCCCCGACCCAGAGCTCCGGGCCCATTTCGCCGCTGAGCGTCGGTGGTTTGACGTCACCCTCCGAGAGCCGCTTGAATTCCGTCAAGAGCCCTTTCGGCTCGTTGGCGATCGATACCGCCATGCACGCGCCGTCACCGTACGTGCGCCCAACGTGCCACAGCGTGTCGAAGGCGTCCTCCGGACTCACCCCGTCCGGCATGGGTTCACCCACGAGGATCTCGTACATACCCTTTAGGCGCGGCTCGCTCTTCATGGCATCCGTCGAGAGTAGCCGGTCACCGTGCGAAGATCGCCAGGTACGGTAGTCCGCCGATGTGTCAGAACAATAGGCATAGTACAAGAACTCGGCGACGAGAGCTTGAAGCGAGGAGACCTTGTCAGAGGAGACCAAGCCCTCACCCTCCGTGATCGGCGCGGCACGAAGCACCTCGCGAATCTCCCCGATGGATCCTAAGGGCGTCATGCCGAGCGTCGCATACTCGCGGGCGCCGGCCTTGGAGAGCTCCCGGACGTGGCGCGCACCGGCACCACGAGGTTGACAACCGCGCACAACGCTTATGCCAAGCAGCGCCGCAACGAGCGGAGCGGAAAGAAGCAGCGCGACGGTCAGGCGCCGGCGTTGCCAAACTGCAAGCACGGCCGTGGCTCCTTCTTCAGGACCGCAGCGAGGATTGGGCGTCACGCCACTCCGCCCGAACGATCAGCAGCCGCTGCAGATCTCGTTGTTGGCGTCAATGCACTCGCTAGCGATCGTGCACATACACGTCCAAGCGCCGCCGGATTTACAGCAGCACGGTATGCAGCCGTTGGGTGGATCGCAGGTGGGGCTTGACTGCGCCGAGCAGTACCCCTCGCACACGAAGCCAGGTGTGGTACCGGGAGGGTCGGTGTCGTCCGCGAGGACACCCGCGATCGGGCCCAGCGAGAACACCCCCAGCGCCACGAGAACGCCAGTTACGATGCGAGTCAAGGCGTGTCTAGCAGGCCGCTAAGCAACCGGTCTCAACGGCGTGATTTGTCTGTTCGGCGCGGTCGGTCGGCAATAATCTCCCCGTCGTTCATCCCCCGCGGCTCCGCTCCGCGTCGTTCGCGGAGCC
>JAXHTH010000156.1:0-21727 GCA_034211115.1 Planctomycetota bacterium
GAGGCGGCCCGCGACGCCGGCGTGCAGCGCGTCGTCTTCGCCTCCTCGGCCGCGGTGTACGGCGACGAGCCGAACCTGCCGAGCACCGAGCACGATCCGATCGACTGCCGCTCGCCCTACGCGGCGAGCAAGGCCGCGGGCGAAGCGCTGATGACCGCCTTCGGTCGATGTTACGAACTCTCCACCGTCAGCCTGCGCTACTTCAACATCTACGGCCCGCGTCAGGATCCGGACTCGCCGTACGCGGCGGTGATCGCGGCGTTCCTTTCGGCGCTGCGATCCGGCCGGCCGCCGACGATCTTCGGCGACGGCCAGCAGACGCGCGACTTCACCTGCATCGACGATGTCGTCGAGGCGAACCTGCGGGCGGCGACGTGCGCGAAGCCGCTGACCGGCGAGGTCATGAACATCGGAACCGGACGGCAATCGAGCCTCCTGGACGTGCTGGCTGCGCTGCGCGAAGCGATTGGCGTCGATCTCGCGCCGCGCTTCGAGGCCGAGCGCGCAGGCGATGTGCGCCATTCCGTCGCCGACATCAGCAAAGCGCAGGCGATGATCGGCTATCAGCCGCAGACGACGCTGACGGAAGGTCTGAAGAGACTGGCCTCATCCGCGCGCGGCTGAACTCCTCATCCGTTCGGCGTTGCTTCGCGGCCCTCGTACCGGCGCGGCTTGACGGCGACGGCGGGATTGCCGCGATAGATCGTCCAGGGCTCGAGGTCGACGAACGCCGCGCCGCGCGCGCCGAGGATCGCCCCCTGCCCCACCGTGACATTCGGCCCGACGAACGCATCCGCGGCGACCCAGACGTCCGATTCGATCGTGATCGGCGGACGAAGCAGCGGCATCTGCTGCTTCGTGTAGTCGTGCGCCCCGGCGCAGACGTGCGCATACTGGCTGATCGTCACCCGCTCGCCCAGCTTCACGGGGCCCAGGCAGTAGATGATCGCGCCGTCGCCGATCGAGGTGTTCGCGCCGGCGGAGAAGTTCCACGGACACTCGAACCGCGCCAGGCGCCGAATGCGGCAGGAGGGATGCACATCCGCGCCGAACAGCCGCAGCAGGCGGTTGCGGAAACCGAACCACGTCGTGAACGACAGGCGGAAGAGCGCGGCCTGCACGAGTGACCAGACGAGGCGTGCGATCTTCTCGCGCCGGCTGAAGGCGCTGACGTGGCGTGCGGCCGCCGCGGGTTCGGGTTGTTCACCCTTGCCGGTCACGTGTGTCCGCCTCCGCCGGTCTCGGCTGGCTCCTGCGCCCGGCCGTGCCGTTCGTAATACTCCATCTCCCGGTACTTCGCGATCGAGGCGAATTCGTACCACGCCATGAGCCGGCACATGACGAGGCCGGCGTACCCGTCGAGAAAACCCCGGCGGAGCACATAGTGATAGAGGAACCGGATCGTGGGGCGGAAGGGCAGCCGCATGGCCAGCGACTTGAGGCGCCGGCGGCGCTCGACGGGACCGCCCGTCAGCGATCCCTTCAGGCCCCCGGAATACGCCGATCGCATCGCGTGCGCTTCCCACGTCGAGTAGCGGTTGTGCTTCTCGATCCAGGTGGTGAGATCGGGATAGGCATAGTGGAGGAAGTCGTGTTCGAGATAGCCCGCCTCTCCGGTGGAGAGGATGACGTGCTCGTGGACTTCGTTGTCGCCCGAGCCGGTGTCGCCAAGGTCGCCGATGCGCTCGTACCGGCCGACTCTGTGCTTGAACAGCCGGACGTTGTAGGACGGGTAATAGCCGCAGTGGCGGATCCAGCGGCCCATGAACATGAAGCGGCGGTTGAGCCAGTACCCGTCGCCGCACCCGGCCTTCGTTGGATCGCGCGGCCGGTACGTCCCGGTCACGACCTGCCGGATTTCCTCGGCGAGGGCAGGGGTCATGTATTCATCGGCATCCATAATGAGGACCCACTCGTTGCGCCACGGGACGTGCTCCAGGGCCCAGTTCTTCTTCTTGGGCCAGCCCTGAGGCGAGTAGTCGAACTGGTAGACGACCGCCCCCATCGCCTGGGCGAGGGGGATGGTGCCGTCGGTGGAATGGCTGTCGATGACGCAGATCTCATCGGCCCAGCGCAGGCGGCGGATGCACTCGACGATGTTGAGCCGCTCGTTCCTGACGGGGATGAGCACGGAGAGGGGCACGCTTGCCGCGTCGGGCCACTCACCGGCCGGGGTCCGATCGGGGCCGACCCCGGCCCTCAGCGCATCGGCCTCGCCGTGTCGCGGCTCGGGCGAGATGTCAATGTGGCCGTCGGTCATGCGTCTTCTCGTCGTTGCGCCGAGGCGGGCCGTTGGGGGCCGGATCCGGGGGCCGGGGGCCGGGTCCGGCGGTCACTGCTCCTTATCGACCGCCGCGCCGGATCAATCCACCGAGGATGAATCGGCCGGATCATCCGCGTCGTCGGCGACGGGGGCGAGACGATCCCCGATCCGCCAGTATCTTCGGCGACGGGGGACGGCGGGGTCGCCCACCGCCACGCACCCCGCGGGCAGCTCACCCTCGACGACCGAGCGGGCGCCGATGACGGTCCCGGCCCGCACGATCGAGCCGGGCAGGACGAGGCAATCGGCGGCGACCCAGCAGTCATCCTCGATCACGATCGGGGCGGCCGTCGAGGGATGACCGCTTTGCGCCGGATCGCGGACTTCCGTGGTGATCACCGCGAGCTGGCTGACGACCGAGCGATCGCCGATCGTCAGCGGGGCGCGGGCGTGGAGGACGGCATGGTCGCCGATCATGGCCAGCTCGCCCGCGCCCAGGTTCCAGGGCCGGTCGATGCGCACCGTGCGCCGGAACTTCGTGTTCGGCCCCAGCCGCGCCCCGTGCAGCACCAGCAGCGCGTGCCGGAGGCGATAGAAGTTGTGAAAGCTCCAGCGATAGAGCCAGCGACCGACGAGGCGCCAGAGCAGCGAGCGCAGGGTCGGATCGGCGGCGTTCGGGGAGCGGCGCGTCACGTCCGGTCCTCCGCGGGCGGAGGCGGTTCTTCGGCCGGGACCGGCGCGGCGGGGTTGCCGCGCAGAACCAGGTCAGCGCCCCAGTTGCGGTAGACGCTGGCCCGGGGAAGGATGCGGCAGCGGTCGCCGATCGTCACGCCGGGGCCGATGTAGGCGTCGTAGCCGATGAAGCAGCCGCGGCCGATCGTGACCGGCGGCCTGAGCAGCGCGAACTGCGGGTCGTTCATGTCATGCGTGCCGGCGCAAAGGTGCGCCTTCCGATCGAGCACCGCGTCGTCGCCGATGGTGATCGTTCCCAGCCCGTAGAGGATCGCCTGCTCGCCGACCTGCACGTTGCGGCCGATGCGCAGCGTCCAGGGGATGTCGATTTCGACGGATCGCGCGAAGCGGCAGCCGGGTCCCACGGCGCCGCCGAAGAGGCGGAGCAGGCTCGATCGAAACGGGGGGAGGACGAGCCAGAGGAGGCGGCCGAGCGAGGACCAGACCACGCGGAGCAGATTCTGCCGTCTCGTCCACGTCGTGCGCCGGGGAGGTGAAGGAGGTTGACCGGGCATGTCGATGGGCGTGCTCCGGCGAGAGTCGGCCGCGACGCGAAGGCTCGGCGCGGCGGTGGCCCGGGCATTGTACCGGCGCGATGCGAGGGGACGGGGCGGGTCCCGGCAGGGGTACGCCTCGGGCGGGGTCGCGGTTCGCGGCCCGGAGCGGGGCCGTCCGGCGACGATCCGCCGATGGCCGCGCCGAGTTGTCTGTTCTCCCCAACGCGGCTTGAGCCGGTCGCCGGACCCGGCCGACTATACTGATCGGCTTTCCGCCTGCGGAAGTGACGTATTGATGTCGCCCAACGAGACAACCGAACCGGCGGGCAACGGCCTGCGCGTGGTGATCCTCAACCAGTACTACGTGCCGGACGTGGCGTCCACGGGCCACCTCCTTCACGAGCTGGCCGAGGAGCTGGTCACGCACGGGGTGGGGGTGAGCGTGAACACCTCCCGGCCGTCGTACGGCCCGCCGGAGACGTGGCAGCCCTGCCCCCGCCGCGAGTTCACCAACGGGGTGGACGTCACGCGGATGATCACCACCCGGTTCAGCAAGGACCATCTGCTGGGGCGGGTGCTGAACTCGATGACGTTCCTCGCCCCCCTCATGCTTCGCATGCTCTTCCGGAGCAGGAAAGGCGAGGTCTTCCTCTACACGACCAATCCTCCCTATCTCGGGGTGATCGGGGCGTTCGTGTCGTTTCTTCGCCCGCACCCGTACGTGGTGCTGCTGCACGATTCCTATCCGCACCTGGCGGTCTGGGTGGGCAAGATCCGCGCCGGCGGGCTCATCGAGCGCGTCTGGCATCGGCTCAACCGGCTCATCTACCGTCGGGCGCAGCAGAGCATCGTGTTGTGCGAGGCGGCCAAGGAACTGGTCTGCGAGGACTACGGCATCGCGCCGGAGCTCGTGCACGTGATCCCCAACTGGGCCGACGGACGCAAGCTGCATCCGATTCCCAAGGCGGAGAGTGAGACGGCGCGGAACCACGGTCTCATCGAGCCGTTCACCGTCCTCTACTCGGGCAATCTCGGGCTGTACTACGAGTTCGAGACGATCCTCGCCGCCGCCGAGCAGTTGCGCGAGGCCAACTTCCGGCTCGTCCTCATCGGGGCGGGCGGCAAGCGCGACTGGATCGCCCGGCAGATCCGGGAGCGGGAGCTGACCAACACGCTGCTGCTGCCCTACCAGCCGTTCCGCCGGCTCAACGATTCGCTCAACGCCTGCGACGCCTCCCTCGTCACGATCGCCAAGGGAATCGAGGGGATCAGCTATCCGTCAAAGCTGTACTCGTCGCTCGCGGTGGGCCGGCCGATCCTCGCCCTCTCCGAGCGCGGCTCGGAACTGCACCGCGTGGTCGAGGATCACAAGGTCGGGCACTGGTTCGAGCTGGGCGATGCGGACGGCGTGGCCGCGTGCATCCGGCGGATGATCGACGACCCCGGCCAGTGCGCCGAGCTGGGCCGCAGCGCCCGCGGCCTTTTCGAGGACCGGTATACGCTCGGATCGTCGGCCGAGTTGTACGCCCAGGTGCTCCGCATGGCCTCGCCGCGGACCGGGAGCTCATCATGACCGAATCCGCCGCGACACGCCCCGGCGATGACGGCCGCAGGCTCCGCGTCCTCTTCGTGACCGAGGATGATCCACTCTACGTGGTGCACTTCTTCGACACCTTCTTCTCCCACTACCCGCGCGACGAGTTCGAGATCTGCGCGATCACCATCGACAACGCGTTCCACGAGCCGCTCACGAAGACGGCCCGGCGTTTGTGGCGCGTGTACGGGCCTCTCGGTTTCGTCCGCCTGGGGTTCAGGTTCCTCGGCGCCAGGCTCAGGGGCCGATCGATCGGGGCGCTGGCCCGGAAGGCGGGGGTGAAGGAGATGCCCACCGACTCGGTCAACGATCCGGAGTACGTGCGGCGGGTCCGCGGGATGGAGGTCGATGTCATCGTCTCCGTCGCCGCCCCCGAGATCTTCCGCAAGGACATTCTCGAGTCGGCGAAGATGCGGTGCATCAACATCCACTCCGGCCGGCTCCCGAAGTACCGCGGGATGATGCCCACCTTCTGGCAGCTTCTGCACGGCGAGAAGCAGGCGACGGTGACCGTGCACGAGATGGCGGTCAAGCTCGACGCCGGCGACGTGCTCGGCACCGCCGACTTCGACCTGAAGGAACGCGACCGGCTCGATCGCGTCATCGTCGAGACCAAGCGCCTCGGGGCGCGGCTCATGATCGACGTGCTCCGGCAGATCGCGGCGGGGACCGACCAGCCGCAGGCCCTCGACATGAGCCGGAAGGAGTACTTCTCCTTCCCGAAGAAGGCGGACGCGAAGGCGTTCCGGCAGCGCGGGCATCGGATGCTGTAGAAGAGGCGATCCTCCCGCAGGCGCCCCTCGTAGTAGTCAACGACGGTTATGGCCTCGAACGCCACAGACAGCTCGCGCCCCCCCGCCGCCATGTCCATCGACGTGGAGGACTGGTTCCACGTCGAGAACCTCAAGGCGGTCATCGCACGCGACACGTGGGATGAACGCGAGCTGCGCGTCGAGCGCAACGTCGGACGCATGCTCGAGCTCATGGCCGAGCGCGACATCCGCTGCACGTGCTTCGTCCTCGGCTGGGTCGCGGAGAAGGTCCCGCATCTGATCAGGCGCATCGCGGAGGCCGGGCACGAGATCGCCTCCCACGGCTACGGCCACGACCTCATCTACAACCTCTCCCGCGACGAGTTCCGGGCCGACATTGTCCGCTCGAAATCGCACCTGGAGGATCTGACGGGACAGGCGGTGCGCGGCTACCGCGCGCCGAGCTTCTCGATCACCGACTGGGCCATCGAGATCCTTCACGAACTGGGTTTCACCTACGATTCGTCGGCGTTTCCCACCGTCGCGCACGATCGGTACGGAAAGCTGACGGGGATGGATGCGGGCCAGCCGATCGCCGCCCTGCGCGCGGACTTCGCGGAGATGTGCATCTCCTGCGTGCAGCTCGGGCGGCGCGGCATCCCGTGGGGGGGCGGCGGGTATTTCCGGCTCTTCCCCTACCCGCTCTTCCGCCGCGGCGTGAAACGGATCCTCGCCTCCGGCCAGCCGTACGTGTTCTACATTCACCCGTGGGAGATCGACGCCGGCCAGCCGCGGGTGAAGGGGCTGAAGAGATCGCATTACTTCCGCCACTACGTGAACATCAACCGGGGCGAGGCGCGCTTCGCCGCCCTGCTGCGCGATTTCGAGTGGACGACAATGGCCGACGTCCTCGCCTGGTGGAAGGCGCGCGACGGGGCGACGAAAGAAGCGCCGACGACGAGCGCGGCCTGAACAGACGCAGCACCAGCGTCCTTTGAGCACCGCCTGGCAATGCGGCGCCTGCTCCTGTTGCAAAAGAGACCACGCGGGAGCACGTGCGTGATCGGCGGCCGGCGCGGGGTTGCCACCCCGCGCTCAAAGGAACGCACGGCGCGTGATCTCAGGGTTTGAAGCGCACGATCTCGGTCGGCGGCTGATGCCAGTCGGCGGACTGATCCTTGCCTTCCGCCAGGTACCACTGCACCATCTTCTCGATCCCCTCCTCGAGGGGGACGCGCGGCTTGAAGCCAGCCGCCAGGGCCTTGTCCGCCTCGAACTTCGTCTGCACCGAACACATCTTCCTGATCCGCGCCGAGGAGATCGGCAGGTTCTTTCCCGTCAGGGCGATCACGATGTCGAACGGCAGGGCGCCGAGCAGGGCCAGCCACATCGGGAAGCGCATCGTGGGCATCGGCTTCCCCAGCGCTCCGTAGACCGTGCGGGTGATCTGCATGCTCGTCATGTCCGGCTTCTCGACCCAGTCGTAGACGTCGAAGTCCGATCGGCCGTCCCTGTCCCACAGGAACAGCGTCGCGTCGACGATGTTCTCGATGTAGGAGAGGCTCTTGATGTTCTCGCCCTTGCCGACGATGAAGTACCGCCCCTGGTGAATCTGCCGGATGAGCGTGTACATGTTGGCGAAGTTGCGGGCGCCGAAGGTGACGGTGGGCCGGATGACGAGGCAGCGTCGGCCTTCGCCCCGCTCGGTCCAGGTGCGGAAGATCGCCTCGCCGGCGAGCTTGGACGCGCCGTAGGGCGTGTTCGGCCGGCACGGCGCCTCCTCGTGATGCGGCTCCGGCGCGTCGCCGTACACCGCGACCGTCGAGTAGAAGCAGATCTCGCGGACGCCCAGCTCGTCCATCACGTCGCAGATTGTCCGGGAAGCGGTCTCGTTGACCGAGAAGTAGCACTCGTGCTCGATGCCGAAGTCGTGGTGGGCGGCGGCGAGGTGCAGCACGCGATCGCATCCCTCGAACGCGGCGCGGCAGGCGTCGGCGTCGCGGACATCGCCCTTCACGAAGCGCGCGTGCGGCGTGCCGGGGGGCGGGTCGATGAGATCGAAGATGGTCAGGTCATGTCCGGCCGCGGCGAGCGCCTCGCAGAAGTAGCCCCCGATGAAGCCGGATCCGCCCGTGATGCAGTACTTCACCGTCCCGTCACTCCGCTGGCGGCCGGCGGCGGCGTGCCGCATCGGCCCGAACGAATCCTACCAGAACGGGGTTCGGCGCCGGCCGCGATCACGACCGCCTCTCCCCGGCCGTCTCGTATTGATGCCGGCCCGCGGTCCGCCACCATTCAATCGTATTCTTCAATCCCTGCTCGAACCCCACCTTCGCCTCCCAGTCGAGCAGCGCCTTCGCCCGGGAGGTGTCCAGGCACCGGCGGGGCTGGCCGTCGGGCTTGCTCTCGTCCCAGCGGACCTCGCCCTCGAAGCCGGTCAGCTTCACGATGAGAGTCACGAGATCCTTGATCGTGATCTCCCGGTTCGTCCCGAGGTTGATGGGGGTCGGTTCGTCCATGACCTCGCCGGCCCGGATGATCCCCTCCGCCGCGTCCTCGACGTAGAGAAACTCCCGGCTGACCCGGCCGGTGCCCCAGACGACGATGTGATCGTCGCCGCGATCCTGCGCCTCCACGCACTTGCGGATGAGGGCGGGGATGACGTGGGAGGTCTGGAGGTCGAAGTTGTCGCCGGGGCCGTAGAGGTTGACGGGGAGGAGGAAGGCCCCGTTCAGGCCGTACTGGCGGTGGTAGCCGTCCAGCATGACCATCGCCGCCTTCTTGGCGACGCCGTAGGGGGCGTTCGTCTCCTCCGGGTAGCCGTTCCAGAGGTCGTCTTCCCGGAACGGGACGGGGGTGAACTTCGGGTAGGCGCAGATCGTGCCGACCTGGACGAATTTGTCCAGGCCCGCTTGCCGGGCGTGCTCGATGAGATGCAGGGCCATCGCCATGTTGGCGTAGAAGTATCGACCGGGATTGGCCAGGTTGGCCCCGATCCCCCCCACCTGGGCGGCGAGATGGATCACCACCTGCGGGTCGAGATCGGCGTACATCGCCTGCACCGACGATTCGTCGGTCAGGTCGTATTCGGGCAGATCGGCCACGAGGATGTCCTCACAGCCGCGATCGCGGAGCTTCTCGCACAGCACCCGGCCGAGAAAACCCCTCCCGCCGGTGACGACGACACGTTTGCGGCTCAAGTCGGTGGCCATGAGCTGGGATCCTCCGCGATGAGCTTATCGTCTAAAACGGCCGGCCGCACGAACGGCGCGGCGGAGAGTCGTCGGCCTGCGCCGGGCGGGTGCGGGCGAGTCGGACCCGCCCGGCGGCGGGGCGTCTGATAACCGCTCCGGCCCCCGGATCGCCCCCGGATCGCCCCCGGATCGCCCCCGGACCGCCCCCGGACCGCCCCCGGATCGCGCCCGGATCGCGCCCGATCGCCCCCGGCCCGGTCGCGCGCCGCCGCCGGCACGATGATCGCCCGCCCGCGTTCGGTTACTTTGCAGGAACCGGCCCGCGGTGCCGATCGTCTTGAATACCGCGGCCGGTCCCGTTCGGCCCGGCCTTCCCTCATTCATCGGACACGACCATGAGCACCACCGGCAAACGCGCCCTGATCACCGGCATCACCGGCCAGGATGGCTCCTACCTGGCCGAGTTCCTGCTTCGGCGGGGCTACGAGGTGCACGGCATCATCCGCCGCTCCTCGACCTTCAACACCCAGCGCCTCGATGAGATCTACCAGGATCCGCACGAAGCGGGCGCGCGGCTGTTCCTGCACTACGGCGATCTGAACGACGCGAACAACCTCGCCACCGTGATCCGCACGATGAAGCCCACCGAGGTCTACAACCTCGGCGCGCAGAGCCACGTGCGGGTCAGCTTCGACATGCCCATTTACACCGCCGACGCCGTCGCCGTCGGCGCCATCAAGCTCCTCGAGGCCGTGCGCGACTACCAGGATCAGACCGGCTATCAGATCCGGTATTACCAGGCGAGCAGCTCGGAGATGTTCGGCAAGGTGCAGGAGGTGCCGCAGACGGAGAAGACACCCTTCTATCCGCGCTCGCCCTACGGCTGCGCAAAGGTCTTCGCCCACTGGGCGACGATCAACTACCGCGAGGCGTACGACCTGCACGCAAGCTGCGGGATCCTCTTCAACCACGAATCACCCCGGCGCGGGGAGACGTTCGTGACCCGCAAGATCACCCGCGCGGTGGGGCGCATCAAGCTCGGCCTGCAGAAGAAGCTCTACCTGGGCAATCTCGACGCCCAGCGCGACTGGGGTTACGCCGGCGACTACGTCGAGGCGATGTGGCTCATGCTCCAGCAGGACGACCCGGAGGACTATGTCATCGCCACGGGCAAGACGCTCTCCGTGCGGGAGTTCTGCGAACTCGCCTTCGGCGCGGTGGGCCTGGACGCGAAGGAGTTCATCGAGATCGATCCCCGCTACTTCCGACCCACCGAGGTGGAGCAGTTGCTGGGCGACGCCGCGAAGGCGAAGAAGAAGCTGGGCTGGAATCCCTCGACGACCGTCGAGGAGCTGGCGCGGATGATGGTCGAATACGACCTGGAGCTGGCGCGGCGTGAGAAGACCCTGCGCGACGCGGGGCACGAACTCCCCGCCGTGAGCGGGCACGATCAGTAAGTTCGTCCCTGATCGTCTCAGCCTTCGAGGCTGATCCGGCCGCCGATGAGGTTGGAGGCGTCGGGCTGATCCCGACCCGTTCGGTCCGCGTCGGAACGGGCGCCGTCGCTTCGGTCCCCGCCGGTCGGGGGCGGGGCGGCGGAGACCCGGTCGGCGATGTCGGAGGCGGCCGCGGCGCCGGAGACGTTCTCGTCGGCCATCTGCTGCATGAGCAGGCTCCAGGTCTCCCGCTCGTACCGGAGCAGGTCCAGCACCTCGTCGGCGATGGCCGTGTCCTTCTCGATGCACGCCTTGATCAGCCGGGTGTACATGAAGGTGTAGAGCCCGGAGAGCTTGGCGCAGAGCTCGGGCTCCTTCTCCGGCTCCAGGCCGTTGAGCAGTTCCATGAGGATGTTCTGGCAGCGGGAGATGCCGTTATAGGACGTTTCGTAATCCCGGCTCTCCAGCCCCGCCTTGCCCTGTTCGAGGAACTTGATCGCCCCGTCCAGGAGCATGAGCCGCAGCTCCGCGGGCGAGGCGGTCATCACTTTCGTGCGCAGATACGGATTGGGCGCGGTGGTGGTCATAACCGTGCTTCTATCGGCACTTGCGACCGCGGGGTTTCGTTTCCGATTCGGCGGGCGGGAAAAATCAGAGCCCGAAGAGCGAATTCGTCGACGCGGAGATGCTGGTGAGCGAGGCCAGCGAGTTGGCCTGGGACTGGAGCTGGGCCAGGGCCCGCTCCATGTTCGCGAACTCGAGCGTGAGCCGCTCCCGCTTGGCCTCCAGCTTCACGTCGATGGCCTCGATCCGATTCTCGAGCAAGTCGATCCGGTCCTGGTACGACTCCTGGGCCCGGGTCATCGTGCCGTCGAACGAATCGGTCAGATCCTCCAGCAGCCGGTCGAAGAGGCTGCCGAACCCCAGCGCGTTATAGGTCGTTTCCGAGGTGTCGACGCTGATGCCGTCGCCGAGCTCCTCGGACGAGGAGTCGGTCACGTCGTAGGCGGCGAAGAGGTTCTCGACCGCTTCCGGATCCTCGGCGTATGCCTCGCGGAAGGCGGTCTGGTCGAAGGTCAGCTCGCCGCTGCTGTTGATCCCGATGCCGACCTGGCTGAGGTACTGGAATGAGGTGTCCAGGTTCAGCGCCTTGCCGCTGACGACGCGGTAGAGGGCATCGCTGACCGTGCGTGTCGTCCCGTTGCCCAGGAGGACGCCCTTCTCCTCGGTGTCGACGTCGAAGAAGTCGTAATCGTTGATGCGGCCGACCACGTCGTTGAAGGTCGTGACGAACTGCTTGACGGCCTCGACGATCGATTCCTCGTCCCGGCTGACGGTGAGGGTGACCGCCTCGTCACTGGCCTTGTGCAGGTCGATGGAGACCCCCTCGATGACGTCATCGAGGGTGTTGCTGTCGCTGGTGACGAGGAATCCGTCCTCGGGGTTATCGGACCCGAAGAAGACCTTGGCATCGCGCCCCTCCGACAGGGCGGACAGGCCGAGATCGACGCCGCCGGTGTCGATGATCAGTTCCCCCGCCCGGCCGCTGATCGAGGAGGTGAGGCTCATGCGATAGGGCGTCGCGCCGCCGCCGGTGTTCAGCAGCGTGGCGCTGACGGGGATGCTCGCGTCGTTGATCTTCTCGATCACCTCGGCCAGCGTGTCGCTGGTGGTGAGATCCACCGACGCCTCGTAAGAGCCGTCGATGGAGCCGCCCTCGATGTCTTCCGACTCGCCGAGGATATTCAGGTCGGCGGCGGCGGTGCCGCTGACGGTTTCGACCTTGATGGCCACGAACGGCGTCTCGCCGGGGAAGCCGGTGAGATCTTCCTCGATGATGAGGCCGTCGCCGTTGTCGTTCACGCGGGCGTTGACGGCCAGCCCCTTGGAGTTGATCTCGCGAACAACGTCGTAGAGGGTCCGCTCGTCGCCGCCGATGTTGACGGTGGCGCTGCTGCCCAGGCCGTCGGTGATGCGGAAGCTGCCCGTCCCCACTCCCCGGCCGTAGTTGAGCTCGCTGAGCTTCTTCGCGTTGGACACGTACTGGAGTTGGAGGTTTGTGCCCTGGACGGTGGTGTCGGCGACGTCGGCCTCGAGGCCCAGCGCGGTCGCCCCGTCGCCGCTGATGGTGAGATTGTTCGTCCCGCCGGACGTGTCGGTCACGAGCAGCCCGTTGCCCGAGGCGTTGAGGCCGATCTCGACGTCGACCCCGTTGGCCGCGGCTTCCTCGTTGAGGAACGTCATCAGCTCGCTGAGCGATTCGTACGTGTCGAGGGTGACGACGGTGAACTCGTCGTTGTCGCGATCGGAGATGGTGATGGTGGTGGCGCCGTCCAGCCCGTCGCCGCCGTTGAGTGATTTCACGAGCACGCTGTCGATCGCCCCGAGCAGGCGGTCGCCGTTGAGGGTGGCGGAGGCGACGCCGCCGGCGCCGGTGTCGATGCCGAGGTCCGACGCCGCGTCCGGATTGCTCCCGGTCGAGGTGACGATCAGGTTGTTGAGGACGGATCCGGTGGTGTCCTCGATTCTGAGACTGAGTCCGTCGGCGGCGATCGAGGCGACGACCCTGCCGCCGTTGCCGTCGGCGTTGTTGATGCGCTCGATGACGTCCTCGATGGTGGTCGCGGCGGGGCTGTCGATGTTGCTGGGGACGACCTCGCCCTCGTACTCGTCGGCGTCCACGCCGGTCTCGTTGAGGATGCCCAGGTCTTCGGCGGCGTCGGTGCCGCTGTCATCGGTGCCCTGGATCTTGAGGTAACTGCTGCTCTCGCCGGTGTTGTCGACGACCTTGAAGTGATCGCCGTCGACGATCTCGAGGGTGATGTCGCCGCCCGTCTCGCTCTCGATGCGCGTCTTCAGCCCCCCCACCGTGGTCAGTCCGCTCAGATCGACCTCGTGCTCGGTGCCCGAGCGATCAGTGAACCTGATGTCGGCGGTGTCGTAGTCATCGTCGATGGTGATGCCTTCGCCGTTGTTGAGATCGGCGAGCAGGGTGTCGTCCGTGATGTCCTCGTCGATGCGTCCGAGGTCGACATCGAAGCTGACGCCGTCGCGGGCGGTGATGGACAGGTCGTTGACGTTGTTGCGCACGAGGACGCCGTTGCCGTCGTTGAGGGTGCTCAGCGCGGTGTTGTTGCCGATGTAGTTGACGCCGGAGCCGGTGAGGGTGTCGCCCGCGGCGCTGCCGGCGATGCCGAGGTCGGTGGCGGTGGTGTCGCCGGAGGCGTTGGTGACGGTGAGCGTGCCCGCCCCGCCGGAGGTGTCGGTGATGACGAGGTGATCGCCGTCCACGCTCGCGGTGACGGAGATGTCCTCCTCGTCGTTGATGCGCTCGAGCACTTCGTCGACGGAGGTGACGTCGGTGAGGTCGATGGTGGCGGAGTTGCCGGCACGATCGTTGATGATGATCGACCCGCGGTCGATGCCCGCCCCCCCATTGAGATCCTCCAGCGCGGTCTGGCGCGACAGCCGGCCGTTGCCGAACTCGAAGGAGATGTTGTCGAGGCCGAGCGGGTCGGCGTCGGTCGAGGCATAGCCCTGCGTGATCTGCTGGCTGGTGGAGACGAGCTGCTTGACGATGAACTTGAACGAGCCGGGCTCGGCGCTCGTGCTCGCGGTGCCCGAGAGCACTTCCGAGTTGCTGCTCGTGGCGAGGGCGGACTGGAAGATCCTGTCGATGCGGAAGGCGCGGGAGGCGGTCTTGAAGTTGAGCAGCCGGGCGTTGATGTCCATCAGCGCCGTCTGCTCCGCCTGCAGCGTGGCGATGCGCTGCTGGAGGGAGGATTTGCCCGCTTCGTCGATGGCGAGGTAGGCGTCGATCAGGCTGGCGGTGTCGATGCCGCTGATCAGGCCGGTGCCGGTGGTGATGGTTCCCATCTGTGTCTCCTCGTCCGCTCAGGCCGCTCGGTTCCAGGCGTCGTCGCCGCCCGCCGGGGCCGGCCACGTGGGCTGCGTGAAGCCCAGGCGGCGCAGGGCGAGCATGTCCGACGCCCAGCAGGCAAGGGTTCGACCGAACAGCCGCCGGGCGCGGGCGACGGCGCGATCGGCCTCCTCCCGTCCGGGAAGAACGATGCGCCTCGCGCTGTGCGGGTCGGATTCCTGCATGTCCTGCTCGGGAGTTCCTGCAAACGGCACGCCACGGTCGCCCTGCCCCGTCGGCGCGCCTTTTGCAAAGCCGAGGGGGCGCAGCGATATCGCGACCCCTCTGCATCGGCTCGCGGGGTCCGGTGCTTTGCCCGGATTTGCGCCGCGTGAGCGCAAAATCCGCCTGGGGTCGTTTCCGAGTGCGCCGATGGCGCGACGCCCCCGCCCGTGGCGCGCCGGTGCCGCCCGCGCCCGGCGGCGTGGCGATTGATCCTCGGGCGGGCGGGCCACGAAAAAAGCCCGCCGAGCGGAATCGGCGGGCGCGGAGGCGGGGCCTGGTCGGACCGTCGCTTACTTCGCGGTGTACTGCCCGCGGGCGACGCGCTTGAAGTCCTTCTTGTTGTTGATCAGTGTCTGGTTGACGATGGTGCGGAAGTTGGGGCTGGAGGTCTTGTAACCGGCCTTCTGCACCGCGTCGGCCATCTCGGTGACCGTCATCGTCTTGCCCGTGAGGAGCTTCTTCAGCGCCTCGACGAGGCTGCCGGTGTTGCGGGGGCGCGACCCGGTCTTCTTCCGCGTCGTCTTGCGCCGCGTGACGCGCTTCTTCTTTTTCTTCGCCGGTCGACCGACGCGTTTCTTCTTCTTCTTTGCCGGTCGACCGACGCGCTTCTTCTTCTTGGCCGGCCGGCCCACACGCTTCTTCTTCCTGGCCGGTCGTCCCACGCGTCGCCGGCGGCGCGGCGCGGCCTCCCCCTCGACGCCGGCGATCTCCGCATCGAGCGCTTCCAGTTCCTCGGCCAGCTCATCGCGCCTGGCCTGAAGCGATTCCAGTCGTCGAGTCAGTTCAGAATGAAGATCGGCGATGCTCACCGTGGCAAGACCGCGCTTGGCGCGACGCTTTCGGCGGACCTTCTTCCGAGCCCCCGCGCGCGTGGTCCTCTTCTTCTTGGCCATATCCTGACGTCCTTCATGTAGAGTATTTCGTTTCTTCCATACGTCGGAAGAAACCGTGGTCGGGCCTTGACGCGAACTCGACGGCCGGTCGGTCTGACACGGCGAGAAAAGGCCTTCGCCTTCCGAACGATCCGCCTCGTTCCTCACCATGGGGCGCGTCGAACTCGCATCAACGCGAAGACGGCTCCACGCCGTCCCCGCGGGATCGACCGCGGATCTTATACCCGCCCTTCAGCTTTATCAAATTAGATGTCGGGACGGAAAAGCGTCACCGTCTTCGGCGCCTCCCGTCCCGGCCGACAAAACAGGGTCGATCACGATGCGTTGGCGCCCCACCCGCCGGCGCCGCCGACTTGATCGACATGCGCGGGCGGCCGACGCCTCGCCGCAATGCACGCGATGCACGAGCGGCGTGCAGCGGAGGCGCGCCGCGATTCCGTAGCGAGCCGTTGTTAGATACGATCGGCTCGCCGCCTGTGATTACTCGTACCGAAACCCGATGCGGCGCAGCAGACCCTCGAACTCGTCGAGGCTGTAGAAGGACACAATTAACCTCCCCTCCCCCTTCTTCCGGCCGGACTCGATGCGCACCTTCGTCCCCAGATGCTCGCCCAGGCGGCGCTGCAGATCCTCCAGGTGCGCCTTCTGCGGCGTCGGCGTCGCCGGCGGGGAGGCGGCGCGATCCGATCCGCGCCCGCGGAGACGCCGCTCCAGCTCGCGCACCGACCATCCCCGGGCGGCCGCCCGCTGGGCCAGGCGGCCCCGCTCTTCTATGTTAGTGATCGTTAATAAAGCGCGCCCGTGCCCCATCCCGATCCGGCCCGACCGCAATGCGTCCTGCGTCGCATCGTCCAGCTCCAGCAGGCGAAGGTGGTTGGTCACGCTCGATCGCTGCAGGCCTACGTGGTCGGCGATCTCCTGGTGCGTGAGACCGAACTCATCGGAGAGACGCTGGAACGCCTCGGACCGCTCCACCGGGTTCAGATCCTCGCGCTGGAGGTTCTCGACGAGCGACCATTCGGCCGCGGCGCGGTCGTCGATCTCGCGCACGACGGCGGGGATCTCTTCCAGGCCGAGCAGTTGGGCGGCGCGCCATCGGCGTTCGCCGGCCACGATCTCGAACCCCCCCGCCGCTGCCGGCCGGATCACGATCGGCTGCATCAGCCCGGCCGATTCGATCGACTGCGCCAGCCCCCGAAGGGAGCCCTCATCGAAGGCCCGTCGGGGCTGATGAGGGTTCGGCCGGACCTCGGCGATGGGGATCATGTGGAGGTCGGCCGGCGGCTCGGCGCTGCCGGCGGGGGACGCGGGCCGATCGGCGGCGGCCGTCTCGGGGGCGGGCGACTCCTTTCCGGGGGCCGGGGGCACGTCCACCCGGACGGGCGAGGAGATCAGGCTCTCCAGCCCCCTTCCGAGTCGTCGGCGGCCTGCGGTCTCCTCGCGCGTGGCGCGGGATGATCCTCGATCGGATCGCCGTGCATCCTTGCGTCTCGCCATCCGTCTGGCTCCTTGCTGGTTTTCGGTGGCGCCCGGCCGGCCCGGCCGTGCGTGAGGCCGGGGTGTTCCACGTGGAACATTCCGGCCCGATCGTGTTATCGCACGTTCCACGTGAAACGTCAACCGGTTCATGAACGCCTCATCCCGCATCAGCGGCCCCTCGGCCCCCCTGCCTCACGACCCGGACTTCACCGGCCTGCCGACCTGACCGATGAGCCCCAAAGCGCCCACGCAAGGCCACGACACAGGCAGACCGGCATGACCCATGCTCGCCCGACCACGATCGAGCAGGACGCTCTGGATCGGCTCGCCACGCTCGAGGCGGATCTCCGATCCCTCCAGCGCGAGCTCGACCACGCCACCCGTCTGGCCACCCTCGGCACCATCGCCGCGGGCGTCGCCCATGAGGTCAACAACCTCCTGACACCCGCCCTCGCCTACGCCCAGCTCGCCCAGGCCCGGCCCGACGATCCGGCCATGCTCGACAAGGCCCTCACCCGGGCCGTGTCCGGGATCGAGGGCGCCAGCCGCATCCTCGAGGCCATGCTCAGCTTCGCTTCGTCCCCGGACGGCGAGGCCCGGGCACACGTCGAAACCACGCTCGAGGCCACGCTCGAGCTGCTCGCACGCGATCCGGCCAAGGACGGTATCACGCTCAGCCGCAGGATCGATCCGCAGGCGACGGCGGCCATTCAACCCCTCGCCCTCCAGCAGGTCCTCGCTAACCTGCTCCTCAACGCCGGTCGGGCGCTGAGAGGTCGCGGGGGAGAGATCACCATCTCGGCGGAGCCGCTGGATGCCGCTCGCGTTCGGATTCGTGTCGCCGACGACGGCCCGGGGATCCCGCCGGAGATCGCCGACTCGCTCTTCGAGCCGTTCGTGAGCGCACCGGTCGCCGTCGAAGGGGGCGAGACCGATCGCAAGCCGGAGCGACCCGGTTCAGGCCTGGGCCTGGCCGTGTGTCGTCGCATCATCGAGTCGGCCGGCGGCACGATCGCCGTCGACTCCGAACCCGGCAGGGGGGCGACGTTCACGATCGACGTCCCCAGCCCCGACGCCGCCTCTCCGGGCGGCGTGGATTGAACACGATCGCTGCAGATCAGAGCAGAAGCCTGATGTATCGCCGCATTTGTCGGGTAGAATCGTATTGATGATTCCACATCAATATGAGTCGGCCCCTCAATCCGGCAGGATGACGACGTCGTCGGGGTCGATGGTGAGATGCACATCCCGGCCGGTGCCGGTGAACGCTTCGGGGTTCATTTCCAGGGCTTTGAGGACCGAGCCGTCGGCGAGCTCGATGAGGTGCTGGGCGACCTCGCCGAGGTAAATCGTCTGTAACATCTTTCCAGACAGGCAGTTAGCATCAGCAGCTTGATGGGCGATCCGCAGCGCCTCCGGGCGCAGGGAGCAGGTGACGTTCCCGCCGCGGGGGGAGCGGTCCAGGCCGGCCGTGCTCCGCAGGGTGCCGGCGGGCGTGTCCAGGACCATCGTCGAGCCCTCCGTCCCGCTCACGGTCGCGGCGATGAAGTTGGTCTCGCCCAGGAAGTCGGCGACGAAGCGGCTGCCCGGCCGATCGTACAGCTCCCGCGGCGCGCCCACCTGCATCACCCGACCGCGATCGAGGACCGCGACGCGATCGGCCATTGACAACGCTTCCTTCTGATCGTGCGTGACGTACACGGTGGTGATCTTCGTTTCCGTGCAGATGCGCCGGATCTCGGAGCGCATCTCCAGCCGCAGCTTCGCATCGAGATTGCTCAGCGGCTCGTCCAGCAACAGCACGGTGGGCTCGATGACCAGCGCCCGCGCGAGGGCGACGCGCTGCTGCTGGCCCCCGGAGAGTTCGTTGGGTTTGCGCCTGGCGTACTCGTTCATCCGCACGGTGCGGAGGGCGGCGGTGACGAGCTCGTTTCGGCGCGCTGCGCCGACGTTGCGCACGTTCAGGCCGTAGCCGACGTTCTCCGCGACGGTCATGTGAGGCCAGAGGGCGTAGCTCTGGAAGACCATGCCCGTATTGCGGCGGTTGGGCGGCAGGGGGGTGACGTTGCGGTCGCCGAAGAAGATCCGCCCGGCCGTGGGCTCGATGAAGCCGGCGATCATGCGCAGCAGCGTCGTCTTGCCGCACCCGGACGGCCCGAGCAGGAAGAACAGCTCCCCGCTCTCGATGGACAGGTCGACGGCATCGACGGCGGTGGTCCGGCCGAAGCGCTTGGCGAGGTTCTGGAGGGTGATCGCCGTCATGGCGGGCAGAATAGCAGCCGCGGGGCGGTCTGCGAAGAACAGCCTCTTCGGCGGGGGTTTTCGTGCCGTCTCCCGTGACGCGGGGCCGGGACATCCTGGCGCTGTCGGCCCAAGCAGAAGCGAGCCGATACGATCATGCGATGACCGGAAGGCCGAACAAGCCCGGCGAATCATCGAGGGACGGCGGCGGGGGGGATGCCCGCGCGTCGAAGGCGCGGGTGCGCGAGGTCGTGCGGCAGATCGAGGCGCTGCGGGAAACCCCGGTCCCGCTTCCGGAGCCCGCTTCCGCGGCGGAGCCCGCCCCGGGGCAGGCGGCGCGCCAGATCGAGCGGTTGCGCGCGGCCCGGGCGCGGCGCAACAAGGATCTTTCCATCGCCGACCTCGTGGCGGGCACGCAGAAGCGGGCGGCCGACGTGCATCGCCGGCTTGGCGAGTTGATCGAGCTCTGGCATGCGAACGTGCCGGAGGAGATCGTCGCGCACACGAGGCTGACGGCGGTGCGCGGCGGCGTGCTGCACGTGGCCGTCGATTCGTCGGCCGTCGCCTACGAGCTCGATCGCCTCCTGCGCGAGGGACTGCTCGTCACGCTGCGGCAGCAGCATCGCCGCACGCTCACGCGGGTGAAGGTGACGCTCGCGCCGATGAAACCGGGTCAGCATTGACGTGCGGTGAGCGAATCCGGCAACGGCCGGGGCCTGTGCCGCGCATCGACGCACGCCAGCGTGGTCGAGCCCGTCGCGAGCAGCAGCCCGTCGCGGAACAGCCGGTACGTGTGCTGAAGCCGGACCCGCGTGCACTGCGCGAGCGTCGTCTCCAGCACGAGCCGGTCATCGTAATGCGCCGGCGCGCGGTAGCGCACGTCGAGCGCGATGACGGCGAGCGAAAGGCCCTGCGCCTCGAAGTCCCGGTAGCTCATCCCGGTCGCGCGATAGAGCTCGGTGCGTCCCATTTCGAACCAGACGGGATAGGCGGCGTGATGCGCCACGCCCATCGGATCGCATTCGGTGTAGCGCACGCGAATCTCGATGGTGTTCTGCTGTCTGATCGGGCTCTCCGTGGCCGGCGCGGCTGATGCGCTCATCGTCCGTGGTTCCTGCGAGTTGTCGCGCGGGTCTCGCGTGACAAATGAACATTCTACTTGCCCACGCAGAACGTGGCGAAGATGCGGCCCAGAACATCATCGGGCGTGATGTCGCCGGCGAGCGAGGCGAGATCGTCCAGGGCCGACCGCAGGGAGGACGCGATCAGCTCCGGATCGCGCAGCGCCCGCTCGTTCACATGCGGCCCGATGAGTGCGATCGCCTCCCCGAGGCTGTCGACCGCGGAGCGCAGGGCCGCCTCGTGACGCGGACGAAGGACGATCGCATCGGCGGCCAGGCTCACCGCGCGATCGGCGAGGCGTTCGGCGAGGCGCCGGCGCAGATCATCGAGGCCCCGGCCCGTCAGCGCGCTGAGAACGATCTCCCCTTCGGCGGCGCTGAAGTCGCGCCGCGCGAGGTCCGCCTTCGTGCGCGCGATCAGCTCATCTTCGACGTCGCCATTGTGAGGAGAAGATTCGGGCGCATCGACGGGGACGCAGCGAACGGCCAGTTCCGCTCGCGCCGCCGCCTCATGCGCCAGCGCCTGCATCTGCGCATCGAGCGCGGTTTCGGCGTGATCGAGGCCGGCGAGATCGACGAGCATCACTTCCGCCGGGCCGTGATCGGTGTCGATGGTCAGCGGCTCGGCGAGCACGTCGCGGGTGGTGCCCGCGAGATGGGAGACGACGGCCCGTTCGCGCCCGAGCAGGGCGTTGAACAGCGTGCTCTTGCCCGTGTTGGGCGCGCCGCGCAGGACCACCCAGGGGATCGCCTCGAGCTGCTCGGCGCCGACCGCGTGGGCGAGTTGCGCGCGGATCTCGTCGCGCAGCGCGGCGAGCTGTTCGTGCAGCTCGGCCGGCGCGACGGGGACGACATCTTCCTGATCGGTAAAGTCGATGCCGGCCTCGACGAGGGCGAGGGCGGCGGCGAGACGATCGGCGAGGGCCCGGGCCAGCGCGCCGAGACGGCCGGCGGTGAGCAGGCGGGCGGCGCGAAGCTCGGCGTCGGAGCGGGCGGCGATCGTCGCCGCCACCCCTTCCGCCTCCGTCAGCGTCATCCGGCCGTTCATGTACGCCCGCGCGGTGAACTCCCCGGCCTCGGCGCGTCGGGCGTCAATCCCGCGCCGGCGGGCGGAGGCGAGCAGCGCGTCGATGATCCGCTCCAGCAGCGGGGGATTGCCGGGCAGTTGCAGCTCGGCGGCGTGCTCGCCGGTATAGGACCGGGGCGCGATGAAGACGAGGGCGAGGGTGGGCAGCTCGCCGGGGAGGAGGCCGGTCAGGACTGCACGATGCGCGCCGTGCGGGAAGGGCGGCGAATCACTGTTCCGCCTGCTTCGAGCGCTCCCTTCGTCGCTCCGTCGCTCCGTCGCTCCGTCGCTTCTGCGCCTCTTCTCTTCGTCTCT
>JAXHTH010000157.1:0-8854 GCA_034211115.1 Planctomycetota bacterium
TCACCATCATCGAGCTGCTGGTGGTGGTGTCGATCATCGCCCTGCTGATCGGCATCCTCCTGCCCGCCATCAGCAAGGCGCGGGACCAGGCGCGGCTCACCATCTCCCAGACCAACCTGCGCAACCTTTCCACCGCGCACGCCAACTACGCGGCGGAATGGAACGACAGGCAGTTCACGCTCGTGAACGACAACATCAGCCGCTACGGCACCAGCGCCAGCAACGCCTACACCGGCTACGCCGACGAGGTCGGAGACGATCATCCTCCCATCATCCTGGGCTGGGCGCCCGGCGGGGGCGGCAACAACGATTCGGGCGGCAACCGGTTCTGGGGCTACTGGATGAGCCACGGCGGCAACCACGGCCTGTGCGACCCCATCGTCTTCCCCGGCGGCGGGTACGAGCACACCGTCGGCTTCGGCGCCTTCCGCATCCCCAACGCCAAGCAGTTCAACCAGTACGTCAACAACCGCTTCTATGACCCGATCTGGTACGCGCCGAAGGACACGATCGTCTACGACTACGTCAAGTCGTCCTTCGATCATCCCGGCGAGTACAACCCGGATCTGCCCGATTTCAACGGCATGGTGGCCTGGTCCAGCTACTGCCTCTCGCCCGCGGCGATGTTCGCGCCTCAGGTGATGGCCCACCCCGGCCCGCTGGAGACCGACGGCTGGCACGATCCCTATTCGCTGCCCGGCGGGTTCCGATCGCCCAGCTATTCGCAGGCGCTGTATCCCGATCTCAAGACGCACATGCTCGAGCATCACTGGATCCAGCAGCGCCGCGCCGAGTGCAACCCCGGCTTCGTCGGCGGGACCTACGGCGGATGCGAGCCCTATTACTTCAACCACGGCTGGGAGTCGGTGCCGATGGCGATGTTCTATGACGGTCACATCGAGAGCATCGGCGTGCGGGAGGCAATCGCCGCCGACAGCCGTATGGTCGCCCAGACGGGCTACGAGGACTGGGGTCTGTGGAGTCGCGACACGCCCTTCGGCGGCACCGAAGAGCCCTACCCCGACGGCGGGTACTTCATGGAGATGAGCTACGACACGCTCTCGTTCACGAGCTTCCACGTGCTGACCACGGACGGCATCCGCGGCCGCGACAAGCTCGGCGACGGCTGATCGACCGCTTCATCCGACGCTTCAACCATCACACCATCGGGCCGCGCCGCGAGGCGCGGCCCGTTTTGCGTCATCTTGCGGGGGCGCGCACGCTCGGCGGGCCGCGTCTGCGTGCGGCGACGGCGCGACACCCCCACGCCCGTTCTCAGAGGGTCCGTCGCATTCGGGGACCGGGGATTGACGCATCGGCTGATCCGGATATGATGATGCGCAATCGGTCGGCGACAGCGCGAGGCCGGGCCCGCAACGCGGCCTGACGGGGTATCGCAATGCGATCGGCGTGGCGACAACACGACGCAGCCGCGAGGCGCTTGAAAGACACCTGCGACCCGATCCCGAGCCGCAAGCGCGATGCGCCCGGTGCGTTCACGATCATCGAACTGCTCGTGGTGATCTCGATCGTCGCCGTACTGATTGCCGTCCTTCTGCCCGCGATTGCGAAAGCTCGCGACCAGGCGAAGCTCGCGCACTCGCAGGCCAACCTCCGCAATCTCGCCATCGCGCATGCAGCCTATGCTGCGGACTGGAATGATCGACAGCTCACGCTCATCGATGACAACGTCGCTGTGAATGGATGGTCGTTTCATTCACCCATCATCCTCGGGTGGGGCACTCATCCGGAAACCGGCATTTGGAAGCTCTGGACCTACCCCGTGCACAATGCCAACTACGGTCTCTTTCAGCCAATCGTCTTTAACGAGAACGGCGGTCCGCTCGTCTACTGGGGCGCCTTCCGGATCCCAAATGCAAAGCAGTTCAGTCAGTACGTGAGCGGGCGCTTCTACGATCCGGTCTTCTACGCGCCCAAGGACGCGATGGTCGTCAGCGCTATCGACGCCTTCGGGTGCTGGGACGATCCGGGCGAGTACTGCTTCGATCTCCAGGACGATCCGCAAGGACAAACCCCTTTCTGGTCCAGCTACTGCCTCAGCCCCGCCGCGATGTTCGCCCCGCAGGTCATGGGCCACCCGGAGCCCGACGGCACCGGCGGCTGGAAAGATCCGTGGCTCGATCTGAAGGCCGGCTTCCGCTCACCCTCCTTCTCCCAGGCGCTCTACCCGGACCTCAAGACGCACATGCTCGAACATCACTGGCTCCAGAACCGGCGCGCAGAGTGCAACCCCGCCTTCATCAACGGCCTCTACGACGGTTGCGAGCCGTACTACTTCAACCACGGCTGGGAATCAGTGCCCATGACGCTCTTCTACGACGGGCACGTGGAGGGGCTGGGCGTGCGCGAGGCGATCGCCGCCGACAGCCGCATGTGCCGCCAGACGGGCAGCGATCCGGCCGACCCGAACTGCTGGGGACTCTGGAGCCGCGACACGCCCTTCGGCGGGAGCCCCAGCGGGCCCGCCGGCGGCTACTTCATGGAGTATTCCTACGACTCCCTGTCGTTCACGAGCTTCCACATCCTCACCACGGACGGCATCCGCGGCCGCGACAAGCTCGGCGACGGGTGATCCGCCGCTTCATCCCCTGTTCTATGCTCGCATCATCGGGCGGTGCCGCGAGGCGCAGCCCGTCTTCTTGCGCGCGATTCATGGCAATCCGGTGGACCACAGCGCACATGAACCGGCGCGCTGCTGCGCCGTGTGATGTGTTTCCCGCATGAAAAAACGAGGCCGGGGAGAGCGGATGCCGCGCCCTGGCCTCGGGTGACTTGGCAGCGTCAGGTCAGCTTCTCTTCTTCCCCTTCCGACGGCGACGGCCGTCTGTCGAAGCGCCGCGCTGCATGCTTGTCACCACGATTGTATCGTGCGAGGCGGCGATCCGGATATGTCTTTTCCGGGACGGGCGCAGAAAAAAACCGCGGCCGGGCGTCGCGAGCACCACCGGCCGACGGGGCACCTGCCGCGTTCCACAAAAATGCAGTAGGGGGAGAAAAGGTTCGACGTCTCTCTCTTCCGTCTCTCTCTTCTCCCCCTACCCGAGTGGGGGAAGGAATGTTCAACCGGGGCGCGGGAGCCCCATGCGTTGCACTCGGTCCGATCCACTCAACCGCGCACTTCTCCTCAAACAGCGCACGTCACAAGGACGCATGCGAATGTAGCAAGCCGCGGGCTGATTGCAAGAGGGAATTCCGCCGGTTTTTACCGGCCGCGGGTTTGCCTGTTTTGCCACGGTGAGCGCTGCGGGTTCGGGTCAGGGGCGGGGGCGGCGGGAGTTATCCACCGGCCATCCACGCCCCGCCCGCCCCCTCGCGCCCGATCGCCCCCGCACCTTGCCCGCCTTTGCCGCCTTAACGCGCTCCGCCGAGCAGCGCACCCTCCGCAGGCTGGCCGTGACGGGTCGGTTTTCGGTGATTGGCTTTTGGTTTTTGGTCTTTGTCTTCTGGCCTTGGGCGGTTGCCTCTCGATCGGCCGTTCTTCGGCGTCCGGCTTTCGACCTTCGGCGTTTCCGCTTTCAGCTTTCACCTTTCAGCTTTCCGTGTTTCAGCTTTCTCCTATGGGCACTCGCCCCAGGCGGCGAGGAGGATGAGCAGGTCACCGGTATCGACCGTGCCGTTCCCGTCAATGTCGCCGAGGCCCGCGTGACCCCAGTTGCCCAGCAGGATGAGCAGGTCGGCGGTGTTCACCACGCCGTCCTCGTTGAGATCGCACGGGCAGTCGCCGACGCAGGGGCCCGGATAATCGATGTTGACGCCCGCCATCGCCGCGAAGCACGAGTTGCCGTACGTCACGCCGTCGCAGCCGCAGACGGGATCCCACATGTTCGGACAGGCCAGCGCGCGCAACAGGCACCAGCCCTCTTCATCATCGCAGTCGAGCTTGAAGCAGAAGTGCTCGGCATCGCAGTCATCGTTCTCCGTGCACCACTGCGGGGGCACACACGGACCGTGCACCGGTCCCTTGCCCATTCCCAAGGGCTCGTCCCAGGATGGCGTGAAGAGCTCGCGCGGGACCGGCCCGTCGCTCAGCGTGCTCAACTCCCAGGACACGTCTTCGGCCGGCCAGATGTGATCGAAGCCGAACGTGAACAGCTCGACGGCCATCTCCGGGTCATCCGTCCACCAGCGCACCGAGCCCTGCGTCATGCACCAGCACGGCCCGGGTGAATCGGCGCCGTGCGGCGTGTGGTCGCCGCAGCTCGCGCAGAGATGATTCATCCAGACTTCCTCGACGGCGAAGTTCCATCCGTCGGGGATCACCACGTTGGCGTAGTGCGCCGGATTGAGGTCGTTGCTGCCGACGCGGAACTCCATCACGGGATGGTCGACCGACTCGACGGGATAGTTGTACATGGGCAGCCCCGTCCCGCCGCAGATCCAGCCGTTGCAGTACACCTCCGGCGCCGCCCGCGCCTCGCCGAGCGCGGCGAGCACGCCCGGCGCGAACGACAAGACGATCAGGATAGTCACAGCAGACCTGAGTGCGTGCATGATCGACTCCTTTCCTTCCCGGCGGCAGCGGCGCCTGCCGCCGTTGCCTCGTTCAATGCCCCGGCGCCGTGCCCCCGGGCTGAACAGGTCAAGCGCGCATCACCGCTCGGGCACCCTCGACACTCGCCACGCCCGTCAGGCGGGCCGACTTCGCCGGCTCTTCGACACCGCGGCAAACCGGGGTTTTTATCTATCTTGTCAATGGGAGTCCACGCTCAAGGCAATTCCACCGACCCCGGCGTCGTCTCTCGACCGACCCGGCGGAACCTCAGACCGCCGGAGACGACAGAAAACCCGCCTCGCGATATCATCAAGCCGACCCGCGCTCGTAGCTCAGCCGGATAGAGCATCGGTTTCCTAAACCGAAGGTCACAGGTTCGAGTCCTGTCGGGCGCGTTCAAAAACGGGGTTTTTGACCCCTCCGACCTGCCGATTGCGCAGTGATTGCGCAGTGAGGTTCGAGTCCGGAGGGCGCTTCCACTGGTGGAGTCCGATCGAGCGGCGGCTGCTTTTCAGGCATCGCGCGGAGCGGTGTGCGGATGACAACCGACGAGGGCTGTGTCCCGCCGTACCGGCTCCTGGGATGGTGGATCAGCCCGCCAAGGTCATCAGCGGCGGTATGACTCCAGATCCGCCTCGAGCACTTCACGTAGTTCGGCTGCCTCGGTGTCCTCCTCACCCTCGAGGAGCGTCAGCGCCAACGTGGCGTTCTCAATCGCGCGCTCGTCATCGCCCGTCAGGTGATACGCAAGAGCCAGATCCCGCAACAGGGCTGGCGTAGGCTGCTCCACGAGCTGGACGGCGCGCTCGGCGTATTCGAGCGCCTTGTCTCCATCTTCGAGCTTCGCCATCAGCTTCGAAAGTTCGTGCATGGTTTCGATCATGCCCGAGCGACCGGTCGCGTCGAGTTCATCTCTATCGGCCAGCGCTTCATAACGATCCAGCGCCGCCTGCAGATGCTGCATCGCCTCGCCGCGGCGGTCGGCCTTCACGAGGCGGATGCCGAGATTCAGCATCGCCGCCGGCAGGCGCTCGCGCCAGCGGGCATTGTCCGGGTCCGCGTCGGCGAGCTCTTCATAGATGGTCACCGCGTCGCGGGCCGGCTCGATCGCGCCGGTCAGATCGCCCAGCTCCGCCCGCGCGTTGGCGATTCCCTCGTAACTCGCGGCGAGGAGAAGTTGATGCAACGTGTCTTCGGGGTGCTCGTCGACGAGCGGATGCATCATCGATTGCAGTTTGCGGTAATCCTCCAGCGCCGCCTCCCAGTCGCCCATCATGCCCTTGGTGCCGGCGATGATCTCGTAGGCGCCGGCCAGCTCGCCTCTAGCTCGGGAGCTCTCCGGATCCAGCCACACGCGTTGCTGCATGACAGTGAAGTACTGCACAAGGTGGGGGAGAGCAGCCTCTGGGTCATCAAGACGTAAGTGCGCTCTTCCCACAAAGTAGTGAGCGACCGCAAGATCGCGCCGCCAAGCAATATTCTCTGGCTCCGCCTCCACAAGCTCCTGGCGTACCGTGAGCGCGGCTGTGTAGCGCTGTAGCGCCGCTTCATGATCGCCGCTCGCATCTAAACGCCCACCGACGCGAAGATAAATGCTTGAGAGATCACGTTTGCTCTGCAGATCCTCCGGCTTTTGAGCGGCAAGCTGTTCACGCAAAGTGAGAGATCGGTTGTAATGTCGAATGGCCAACGCGTCATCGCCAAGGCGCGCGTACATCTCGCCAACATTTGAGAGCGCAATGGCCAAATCGCGCTGTGCAATGTGGTCTGTGGGAGAGGCCTGTAGCAATCCCTGGCGGATGTCCAGGGCCGTCTGATAGGCCTCAAGCGCCTCCTGTGTTTGGCCGATTCGCTTAAGCATGTCGCCGATCCGCAGATGAGTTAAAGAGAGCTCCCTGAGTAGCCCCGGGTCTCGTCTCGTCCTGCTCGCGACTTCCTGCTGGATTGCCAAGGCCTTCCGATAGCTCGCAAGAGCGTCCTTCAGATCACCGTGACTCCGACCCCTGATACTCCCCTGGATGTCACCGATCCGATTGTATCCTAGCGCCAATTCGCGCTTCAACACCGAATCATCCTGCGCAGCCCCGGACAGAAGTTCGAGTTGGGCCAGCGTCACTGAAATGGGCCAGTCGCTCGAGCTCTGCCTTTCAGTAGGATCCCTCGCCGCTTCATCACGATCGGGGGCAAACGTCCGGCTCATCGCCTTGATCCAAACCAAGCGACTGTCCGCCAAGGCTGTCGCTTCCTCGGCGATCCTTTCCTGCTGCAGCGCTCTGTCACGCTGCGTCAGCGCCTCCTGCTTCGCCGCCACGGCCTGTCGTTTTGCTTCCACCGCCGTCCACCAACCCGACGCGCTGGTCACCCCTCCGGCAACGATCAGGATTACGATGATCAGCGCCGCCGCCACGCCGCCGCGGTTGCGCCGGATGAACTTTGCCATCCGGTAGCCGAACGTATCGCGACGGGCGTGGACGGGGTGGCCCTTCAGGTGCCGGTGAATGTCCTCGGCAAGCTGCTGTGCGGACACATACCGTCGCTGCGGCTCCTTCCGCATCGCCATGAGGACGATGTTGTCGATGTCGCCGGCCAGACGCCGGCGCAGGCGCTCGATCCGCTCCTCGCGGGACCGACTCACCGACTCCGGTGTGACCGTCTTGGTCGTGGTGGGATCGCCGGTGTCCAGCGCCTCGATGCGGCTGAGGGCGGTGCTCGGTCGCTCCGGATCCTCCTCGCAGATGATGCGCTCCAGCTCCGCGCGGACCCGGCTCTTGATGCGATACGGCCGATGCCCGGAGAGCAGCTCGTAGAGCAGCACGCCCAGGGAGTACACATCGCTGGCCGTGGTGATCGGATCCCCCCGCACCTGCTCGGGGCTGGCGTACTCAGGCGTCATCACCCGGAACTCCGGGGCGGTTGGATCGGCCGTGACCAGGGACATCTCGGGGTTGATCAGCTTGGCGATGCCGAAGTCCAGCAGCTTCGGCTCACCGTCCTTCGTCACGATGATGTTGCCCGGCTTGAGATCGCGATGCACGACGAGGTTCTGGTGCGCGTAATGCACGGCCGCGCAGACCTTCGAGAACAGCTCCAGCCGCTCATCGATGTGGAGGCGATGCACATCGCAGTACTCGTCGATCGGGATGCCCTCCACGTACTCCATCGCGAAGTACGGCACGCCGTCTTCCGTTTCGCCCGCATCGAAGAGGCGTCCGATGCCGGCGTGATTCAGCGCGGAGAGCACCTGCCGCTCAAGGTCGAAGCGTTGCAGGACGCGCTCGGTGTCCGTGCCGCGTTTGAGGACCTTGATCGCCAGCCGGCGCTTGAACTGGTCGCCCTCCCGCACGCCGACGTAGACGACGCCCATCCCGCCGCGGCCGATCTCGCGAATGATGCGGTACGGCCCCACGGACCGGATGCGCGGCTCCTCGCGCTTCGCGGTCGTCGCCTCCGGCGACAGCGGCGCCGTCTCGGCCGAAGACGGATCGTGGTGCCTCAGCAACGCCTCGACCTCGGCGCGCAGCTCGGGATCGCCTGCACAGTTCTCATCGAGCGCAGCGCGACGATCCTCATCGGGCAGATCGCAGATCCTGAGGAAAAGTTCCTTCGCGCGCTTGTAAAGCTCTCGTTCCATTACCCGTCCCGCTCACTGAGTTCGCGTCGAAGCCACGCCTCGCCCATCTTCCAGTCCCGTTCCACCGTTCGCGTCGAGACATCGAGCATCCGGGCGGTCTCCTCGGCCGTCAGGCCGCCGAAGATGCGCAGCTCGACCACCTTCGCCTGGCGCTCGTCCAACTCGGCCATCCTCTGCATCGCCTCGTGCAGGGCCAGGACATCCAGCTCGTGGTCCCTTCTGAGGGCAAACGCGTCGTGGAGGGTCACCCTCCGCCATCCTCCGCCATGTTTTTCGCGGCCGCGTCGCCGGGCGTGGTCGATGAGGATCCGCCGCATCGCGAGGGCGGCGACGGCGAGGAAGTGCGTCCGCCCCTGCCAGTTGACGCGCGTCTGATCCACGAGCTTGAGATACGCCTCGTGGACGAGGGCGGTGGGCTGGAGGGTGTGCCCGGCCCGCTCCTGACGCAGCCGGGCCTCGGCCGCCTCCCGCAACTTTTCATAGACGGCCTCGAGCAGGGCATCGCGCGCGGCCGGGTTCTCCGGCCCCGCCTCGCCGAGCATCCCGGTGATGTCCCGCTCCGCCATTGATCCCGATCCCGCCTGCCCGCCAGTCTTTGGACCCATCGATCCGACTTGTTGATTGTCGTGGCTCCGGATGGCCGCCGCAAGCCTGCGGTGGCCGGATGCGGCCGTCAATCGTCCGCGAAGAGGCCGAATCCTGTCGGAGAA
>JAXHTH010000158.1:0-15079 GCA_034211115.1 Planctomycetota bacterium
CTCTTATCAACGCATCCATGAAATTCAATATGTGACTGGTTGGTCACAGGAAAAAATTCAAGAAAAAACTGGCTTATCGTTATGTGCCGGACGGACCGCTCACGCTCGAGTGCTGGTTCAACGCCGAGCGATACGCTGAGCGCACGGGCCTCGTCGCGAAGACGGAGAACTCGGACTTCGGTTTCTTCGTCAACAACGGCACGCCCGGCTTCTCGATCTTCATCGGCGACAGTTATGTGGAAGCCGCGGCCGACGGGCCGATGCTCAGCACCGACCGCTGGCATCACATCGCCGGTGTCTTCGACGGGTCGGAGACGCGGCTGTACGTTGATGGCCGACTCATCAAGGCCGTCGAGCGCGCGGGAGCGCGGCGCACCAATCAGTTCCCGCTCATCGTCGGGGCGGACGTGGACGGCCGGGGCCGGGCGATGTCGCACTTCGACGGGATGATCGACGCGGTGCGGCTGTCGACGACGGCCCGCTACAGGGGCGGGGCGTTCGTGCCTCAGCGCCGGCCCGCCGCCGACGGGGACACGGTCCTCCTGCTCAACATGGACGCGATGATCGGCCCCTGGACGTTCGATGAATCGGGCGGGCGGGCGCATCCGATCGCCGCGGGCGGGGCGGAGATTCGCCCCGTCCGGTGAGCCGCGCCGCCCGCGCCGAGGGCCCGCCGGTCCGCGCTCGCAGCGCCGTGACCGGTCGACGGCTTCAGCCGCCGTTCGGGCGATTCCGCAGTATGCTCGCATTTTGTTAGGATGTTGAACGGGTGCTCGGCTCGTCGATTAATCTATTGACATTCATGACAGATCTGGTTATCCTGATTATTGAGTACGTCCGCTCCGGCTGGGCATCCCGCAAGAGAGAGGGCCTCGTCCGCGCGCGGACGAGGGGCATCGGTGCGTGGCGCACGAGGCCCTGACGACTCGCACACCGCGCATGTCTTGTGATGGGATCCGCGGCTTCCGGCGGCCGCGATCGCAGCGTGTGTCTCGAGTCCTGATCGCCGAAGGCGATCGATCTGATGTGGAGGAAAGCAGTCATGAGAGGATGTGTGTTCGCGTTGTGCGCCGCCGCGCTGGCCGGTCTGGCCACGGCGTCGTCCCAGGCCGACTGGCTCGTGTACAACGACTCAATCCCCGACGGAAACGGCTGGGCCGTCTGGAGCTATGACCAGCAACCCTGGTCGTTCGCCCAGTTCCAGAAGTTCACCGTCACCGACGCCGCCGGGTGGGAGATCGACTCGATCGGGATCGACGGCTGGCTGACCTACGACACGGGCGGCAACGGCCTGCAGGGGATCATCGTCCCCGATGTCAACGGCATGCCGGACGAGGAGAATCCCATCGCCCAGGCGACGTATTTCCTGGCCAGCGATCCCTACGGTTCCAACTGGCGCGATGAGGCATTCGACATCGTCCTTGACCAGGGCGAGTACTGGTTCTGGTACTTCGCGCCCGGGCCCGGCTATCGTTGCGCGATCTTCAACGCGACGGACGGCGAGGAGTCCTTCACCCGCAACTACACGGAGGGTGAGGACTATCCGCACGGGCCGCTGGCGCTGCGGATCGACGGCACCGTGGTGCCCGGCCCCGGTTCGCTGGCCCTGCTCGCGCTGGGCCTGCTCGGGGTTCGCCGACGCCGCTGATCGACGCGCGGCGCGGGAATTCGTCATTCAACCGTACCGCCGCGGCATCCCGCCGCGGCGGTTTTCGTTTCGCGCCGAACACACGCCACCACGCCGGGCCGCAGCGCAGCGGAGGCCCGGGTCGCGCGGGAAGGGAGGAAGCGCGTGGAGGCGCGCACGTAACCCGGGGCTCCGCTGCGCTGCGCCCCGGCGTGGGAGCGCGCTGCGCCGCGGTGTGGGGGCGCGCTTGACGGCGCGTGCGCGTGTGCTCAGGTCTTGATGCGCTCGGCGAGGTACGTCCCGATGTGGTCGAGCCCGATGCGCTCCTGCGCCGCCGTGTCGCGCTCGCGCGCGGTCACCGTCTGGTCGGCGAGCGTGTCGCTGTCGATGGTGAAGCAGTACGGCGTGCCCGCTTCGTCCATCCGCGCGTACCGCTTGCCGATCGACTGCTTGACGTCGAACTGGATCGCGTACCGCGTGCGCAGCTCGTCGTAGACCTTCCGCGCCACCTCGGGCATTCCATCCTTGTTCACGAGCGGGAAGATCGCGGCCTGGATCGGCGCCATCCGCGGGTGGAACTTCATCACGTACTTGCTTCCCTTGCGGTCGGGCGTGGGGGTGAACGCCTCGCAGAGGACGGCGAGCACGCCGCGGCTGAGGCCCGCGGACGGCTCGATGACGTACGGAAAGTAATGCTCGTTGTGCTCCTGGTCGAAGTATTTGAGCTTCGCGCCGGAGTAGTCCTCGTGCTGCTTCAGGTCGAAGTCGGTGCGGTCGGCCACGCCCTCCAGTTCGCCGAAGCCGGGCGCGGTGAAGGGGAAGCGATACTCGACGTCGAAGCAGCCGCAGCCGGACTTGGCGTAGTGGGCCAGCTCTTCGTTCTCGTGCTCGCGCATCCGGAGGTTCGCATCGGTGAGGCCGATGGTCTTCCACCAGTTCTTGCGAATGTCACACCAGTATTCATACCACTTCCGTGCCTCTTCCGGGGGACAGAAGAACTCGATCTCCATCTGCTCGAACTCGCGGGACCGGAATATGAAGTTCCGGGGTGTCACCTCGTTGCGGAAAGCCTTGCCGATCTGCGCGATGCCGAAGGGGACCTTCACGCGCATGGTATCGAGGACGTTGCGGTAGTTGAGAAAGATCCCCTGCGCCGTTTCGGGACGGAGATAGGCTTTGGCTTCTTCATTCCGAATCGCCCCGACGTATGTCTCGAACATCAGGTTGAAGAGGCGCGGCTCGGTCAGGTCACACTTGTCGTGATCGCCGGCTTTCTTGCTTGGCTTGAGCGGGCACTCGTAGTCGTCGATCTGATCGGCCCGGAAGCGCGCTTTGCAGGCGCGACAGTCAATCATCGGATCGTTGAACCCCGCGATGTGGCCGGAGGCCTCCCAGACTTTCGGGTGCTGGATGATGGCGCTGTCCACGCCGAGGATGGAGAGGGGCTCGCCGTCCGGGCCGGCGGGGGGGCTGGCGACCATGTCGTTCCACCAGGCGTCGCGGAGGTTGTTCTTCAGCTCCACGCCCAGCGGGCCGTAGTCCCAGAAGCCGTTGATCCCGCCGTAGATCTCCGAGGCGGGGAAGATGAAGCCGCGTCGCTTGCAGAGGGCGACGAGATCATCCATCGACTTGGCGGTGTTGTCGGTCATCGTTTCGCTCGTCATGGCCCGGATCGTATCGGCCAAACCGGCGTGGGGCGAAACGCCGCGCCGCGGAAAACACCCACTCCGCCGCCCGGAAGCCGGACCTGACGAGCGAAGCGAGGAAGGTCCGGGTGACGCGGGGGCCCGGTCGCGGGCGAGGAGGGCGCGGGATGGCGGGGGGTGACCCGGGGCTTCGCTGCGCTGCGCCCCGGCTTGGGCGCTGCGCTGCGCGATCGGGGGGGAGCTTCGGGGGCTCAGGCGGCGGGTTCGGCGCGGGAGGAGCGCTTCTCGCGGCTCGCGCCGGCGCTGGCGATCTGGCCGGCCGCGAGGCGGAGGGCCAGCTCGATCGCCGCGGTCATCGACCCCGCGCTGGCCTTGTTGTTCCCCGCGATGCCGAAGGCCGTGCCGTGGTCGGGGCTCGTGCGGACGATCGGCAGCCCCAGCGTCCAGTTGACGGCCTTGTCCCATCCCAGCAGCTTGACCGGAATCAGGCCCTGGTCGTGATACATCGCCACCACGAGATCGTATTCGCCCGCGGCGGCGTCGATGAACACGGTGTCGGCGGGGAACGGCCCGCGGGCGTCGATCCCCGAATGGCAGGCCACGTCAATCGCCGGCCTGATCACCCGCGTCTCCTCATCGCCGAACTGCTCGTTCTCCCCGGCGTGCGGATTGAGGCCGCAGACGGCGATGCGGGGCTTCTCGATGCCAAGCTGCCGGCAGGCCTGGTGGCCAAGGTCGATGGGATCGAAGACGCGACCGATGGTCAGAACATCGCGCAGCTTCATGAGCGGCAGGTGCGTCGTCGCCAGCGCGACCCGCAGGCGGGGTGAGGTGAACATCATCACGTGCCGCTTGGCCCGCGTGCGATGGGCGAACAGCTCGGTGTGGCCCGGCCAGTTGAAGCCGGCGAGCTGCCACGATTCCTTGCTGATGGGGCCGGTGACGATCGCATCGAGTCGGCGGGCGTGCCCGTCCGGGAGGAGGGCGTCGGTGATCGCCTCCTCGACGAAGATCTTCGAGGCCGTCCCGCCCGCCTTGGACGGCTGGCGCGGCGAGCCCACCAGCCCGTCGAACTCATCGAAATCCAGCACCACGACGTTCTCGCTGATCGTGCGCCCCGAGCGCTGCGAGTCGTGTTGTACGCGGTACCAGAACGGATCGAGTTCGATCTGGTCGGCGGCGTAGGTGAGGATCTCGTTGAGGCCGTAGATGACGAACCGTCCCAGCCGGCGGATTCTCGGATCGAAGAGCGTCTTGAGGATGACCTCCGCCCCGATCCCGGCGGGGTCGCCCATGGTGATCCCGATCACCGGTTTTCGCGGTTTGTCGCCGTTTTCGGCCATTGCGCCAATGGTAGGCGAAGGGGCGGAGAAGATCGAAATGACGGCGCAAGGGCCGGTAAGTCGACGGACTTCCGAGGCGCCGGTTTTCAAGGGATCGACGGCCGATGGGCGAAAAGAGGAGGCGATCGTCCGCCGCCGGCGCCCGCCGTGCGGCGGACTCGGCCCGTCCCCGGACGGAGAGGATGTTGCAGACGGAGCGAACACATGCGCGCATCAGAGTTCACGATGGAGCAGCGACGGTCCTATCTGAGGGCGATCTTCGCCAAGCCGCGCGGCGCGCGGCTGCACGAACTCATTGATGCCGCCGTGAATGCGTTCAGCGATGAGACCGCCGCCGAGGCGCCCAAGCCGGGCTATCGCTTCCCCGCCTCGGCGGAACGCGCCGCGGTCGAGCCGGCGAAAATCGCAGGCTGAACCTGTCTGTTCTCGATTCGTCGACAGCGGATGTGGCACGCGGCGAGTGGACGATTACGCGCCGGACGACGGCTCTGTAGTCGTCGCTCCGTCGAGCGCGGCGCGGATCGCCGCCGCCTCGCGGAGCAGGCGCGGCATGGCGTCCAGCGGCTGCACCGTGCTCGCATCGGACCGCGCATGGGACGGATCGGGGTGGCATTCAATGAACAGGGCGTGGACGCCGGCGGCGACGGCGGCCCGCGCCAGCAGGCCGGCCCGCTCCGGCCGCCCCGCCGTCACCTCTCTCCCCGCCCCCGGAAGCTGCGTCGAGTGGGTCGCGTCGAAGCACACCGGCGGGCCCAGCTCCATCAGGTCGCCCAGGCCGATGAAGTCGTTGACCAGACGGTGGTAGCCGAAGAACGTGCCGCGCTCGGTGAGCATGACCTGTTCACAGCCGCCTTCCCGCAGCTTGGCAATGACATGCCGCATCTCGGCGGGGGCCATGAACTGGCCCTTCTTGACGTTCACGGGTCGGCCGGTGGCGGCGCAGGCGGCGAGCAGATCGGTCTGGCGGCAGAGGAAGGCGGGGACCTGGAGAAGGTCGATGACGTCCGCCGCGGCCGCCGCCTGGGACGGCTCGTGAATGTCGGTCGTGACGGGGACGTCGAATTCTCGCCGAATCTCGGCGAGCGCGGCGAGGCCGGCCTCCAGCCCCGGCCCGCGCGGGGAGTGGATGCTCGAGCGGTTGGCCTTGTCGAAACTCGCCTTGAAGACGCAGGGCAGGGAAAGACCGTCGCAGAGCTCGACCAACGTGGATGCGATGCGCCGATTCGTCTCCGCATCCTCGAGGACGCAGGGGCCGGCGATGATCGCCAGGGGCTGCATCGCGCCGACGGTGATCGATCCGATCGTGCAGGTGGCGGGGGGCATGATGGGCACAGAGTACCGCGGGTTTGGCGCGGCGGGCGGGCCGGGGGCGATCGATCCTTTCACGGCCGCGTTCCGTATAACAATTGACCGGTACAGAGCCCTGCCCCGCGCGTGGCGGCGGAGGGCGCTCCGGCCTTTTCGCTGCAACAGGACAGGAGGGAAGCCGAAGATCTAAGTGTGTGTCTCCACTGAGGTTGGAGCGATATCCATGAGGGAGAGCTCGCATGGCGCGAATGCCCCGAGAGCCCGAAGCGTTCGGCGAGCAGGTGGCCCGGATCCTCCTGCGGCACTTCCCGGATCGTGAGGTCGAGCTCGCCGGCCCGATGGATGTCATCCTCAACGGAAAACACCTGGGTCTGGACAACCTCTACCGCATGGTGCAGTACGAGCCGTCCCGGGGCCTGGAGATCGTCGAGAATTACCTGGAGCGCCTGGTCGAGGGCGACACGGTCAGCGCCACGCCGTTGCCGCTGTCGGTCGCTCGACCGCGGATTATGCCTCGCATCCAGCCGGAATCGGTCTTCGAGCATCTTGATCGGGAGCAGGTCGCGCACGTCCCATATGTGAACGGGACGGTGATCGTGTTCGTGCTGGACATGCCGCAGATGACGGTGAGCATCACGGTCGAGCAGCTTCTCCGCTGGGGTCTGGAGATGGAGGATCTGGACCTGATCGCCCGGGAGAACCTGGCCGGGTACGCGCCGGATCTGGAGATCCAGCTTGTGGACTCCTCGGAGGGGGGGAGGGCGGCGATCGTGGCCCGGCAGGACGGCTACGACGCGGCCCGGCTGTTGCTGGGCTCCCTGCACCAGCGACTGGCCCCGGAAATGGGGGGTGATTTCCTCGTCGCGGTGCCGGCCCGGGACATGTTTTTGGCCATCACGGTGGACCCGCCGCCCTTCGTCGAGCGTATTCAGAAGCGCGTCGCGCAGGATTTCAGGCGACTGCCGTATCCCATCTCCAGCCGGTTTTTCCTGGTGACGAGGGACGGCGTGGCCGGGACGGGGGAGCGCGACGCCGCCTGATGTGATGTTGAGAATCCACCCGCCGGCTGGCGCGCGGGAGAAGAGAGAGACCGGGTCGTCTTCGGCCCGGCTTTGCTTTTTGGCCCGTGGCCCCGTCGCTCCGCGGCGGAATTGGTGGCCCCGCCCCTCCGCGGGCGGCCCGCAGCGAAGAGAAGACGGCTGACGCGGCGAGACCGATCCACCCTCCGACATCGATGCTATCCTCTTCCGCCGTGAAGCTGCTGCTCATCGATAATTACGACTCCTTCACCTACAACCTGGTGCAGCGGATCGGGGAGCTGGACCCATCGATCGACATGCATGTCGTGCGCAACGACAAGATCACGGCGGACGCGGCGGCGGGGCTCGCGCCGACGCACCTGATCATGTCACCGGGACCGGGCACGCCGAAGGACTCGGGCGTCTGTCTCGAGCTCATCCCGCACTTCCGCGGTCGCGTGCCGATTCTCGGCGTGTGCCTGGGGCACCAGGCCCTCGCCGATGTGCACGGGATGCCCGTCGTCCGCCATCGCCTGCTCATGCACGGCAAGACGTCGCAGGTCCATCACGATGGAAAGGGCATTTTCGCGGGACTCCCCGACCCGTTCACCGCCACCCGGTATCACTCACTCATCGTCGAGCGCGAGGCGGTGAGCGACGAGTTCGAGGTCAGCGCCTGGACGGAAGAGGGGGAGATCATGGGGCTGCGATGGCGCGGGGGCGGCGGAGGCGGCGCCGCGCCGATGGACGGCGTGCAGTTTCATCCCGAGAGCTTCCTCACCGTCCACGGCTCGGATCTGCTGGCCAACTTCTTCTCGCTTCCCAGGCCGCGGCACGACGAGCCGCCCGCCTGACCGGTTGGCGGCCGGCCAACCGTCGGCCTTGTTGAGCTATCATCCCGCCGACGCGGCAAGTCGGCGAAACCGGCCGCCTCGGCCTCGCACGGAGCAGCTCCCCGGCCATGATCAGCGACACCCAGACCATCGCCCGCGGTCTTGTCGAATCACTCGATGATGACGGCCTCGTTCTTCGCCTGCCGCAGACGGACTATCGCCTGCGCCTGAAGCTCACCGTGCCTGCGTCTGAGATCGCGGTCCCGCCGGGCAAGCGGATCCGGGGCACGATCCGGGCCGAGGCGCTTCGGATGCATCCCGCCGCGGGCGGGGGGCGGTTCATCGAACCGATCTGGGGCGAGCCGCGCGTCGTCGCGGGGACCGTCCTCGCCGTCGATGAGGAGCAGCGGACGGTGCTCGTCGATGCCGTCGTGCCCTTCCTGCTCACCGCACGGGAGGATCAGGATTTCTCCGTGCTCGAGCCCGGGGGACTGGTGAACGGCCACGTGCGGAGCGGCGCGACGTTCACGCCCGCCGGAAGCTGAGCCCGTCGGAAGCCGGGCACGGCGGACCGCGGGGGCGCCGGGGCGATTCTCCGTGATGGCCGCGAGCAGCCTGCCGTTGCGAACGGCGCGCAATTGCGCGAGGCACCGTGCTTTCCGCTGGGCTGACCGCCGATCCGTGTTAGAGTCGACGGGGAACGGTCTCGCAGGACGTTCGGGGCCCGTGGACGGCGGGCCGAGGGGCAGGAGAGGGGTGCATCCCCGAACGCTCCGATGCGTATGGAAAGAGAGCCCAAGGTCAAAAGAGGAGCCCGCAGCATGAATATCAGTCGAAACCGGTTGGCCGGGTCCGCGTTTATCGCCCTGGCCGCGATCGGCACCGTCTTCCTCCCCGCCGCGATCGCGTCGGAAGAAGGGATGTTCGCCGCCGAGCAGGTCAGCGAACTCAGCTACGACGACTTCATGGCCAACTGGCTGTACACGCACATCGGCGATGATCGCGGCCCCAACGGTCCGGAGCACGACATGGCCCGGGACAACATCGCCTCGCTCATGGAGGGCTACGGCCTGACCGTCGAGCTCGAGGCGTTTCAGTACTGGGGCGAGACGTGGCACAACGTCGTCGGCACGAAGGTCGGGACGGTCTACCCGGATCAGGAGTACATCATCGGCGCGCACTACGACTCGGTGAGCAATCCCGGCGCGGACGACAACGCCTCCGGCGTCGCGCTCGTGCTCGAGGCGGCCCGCATCATCACCCAGTACGACTCACAGTACACGATCCGCTTCATCGCCTTCGACATGGAAGAGACCGGTCTCAACGGCAGCGAGGCGTATGTCGACGATCATTACACTGACGATATCCTCGGCATGATCTCCGCCGACATGGTCGCCTACGACACCGGCACGAACGAGTGCAACATCTACGGCCGCAGCGCCTCCAATCCAATCAAGAACACCGTGGCGGATGCGGTCAGCGAATACGGCGACGGCCTCACGCCCGTCATCGGGGGCGACACGCCGTATTCCGATCACGCCCCCTTCGAATCCGCGGGCTTCCAGGCCTGCCTGTTCATCGAGCGCGAGGTCTGGAACAATCCCTTCTATCACACGCAGGATGACAACTACGAGAATCCCGACAATCTCAACTTCCCGTACGCGGTGAAGATGACCCGCAGCATCGTGGGATGGCTCGTCGATGAGGCGGGGGTGCTCGTGGAGATGAACGAGTGTCCGGCCGACTTTGACGGCGACGGCGACGTGGACACCGCCGACCTGCTCTTCCTCCTCGCCGCCTGGGGCACGGGCGACGGGGACATCGACGGCGACGGTGACACCGACACCGCCGACCTTCTCGAGCTTCTCGCCGCGTGGGGCGAATGCCCGTGAGCGGAAAGCTGAAAAGCGGTAAGCTGAAACACCGAAACGCGTAGATGTGAGAACACCCAAAGCCCCGGCACGTCCGTGCCGGGGCTTCTCTGCGCGCTCGAAACACCCCTCGTTCGAGATCCGCATCGGATTCTCCTTGAGCGCGCGATCCGGACCGGCTAGCTTGAACGTGCCGGCATCAACCGGCAAGGGAGGTCAGAAACATGCGCGTGATGAATCCCGCACCGAGCCCGGGCGCGATGCTTCTGCCGGTGCTGTCGGCGTTGATCCTGGGCGCCTCGGCGCTCGGCGCGCCGCCCGCCGAAATGCTGGCACGGTACGGCGACGAGGCGCGCGAGTTCGAGCAGGTCGAGGTCGGCCCCATGCGCGTCTACTACCACCAGCGCACGATCGGCGATGCCATTGTCGAGAAGGATTACATCGTCTACCAGCTCGAGGAGAAGACAGGCGAGCTTCTCGCCCGCAAGAGCCACTGGCGCGACGATCTGCCGGCCGATCTGCCTCAGCCGCAACTCTCCCGCGCCGATGCGGAGGCGATCGTCGGCGGGGCGGCGCTCTTCTCCGAGCTCTTCATCATCTCCCCCGAGTCGGATGTGTTCCCGCTTCTGCCGACGCCGGACAATCCCTGCTGGGTCGTGCGAAGCCTCGGCGCGCGGGGCGAGTCGGTGGTCACCATCATTGATGCCGTCGACGGGACCGTCCTCGGCGAAGGTGTTCCGCCCCCGTATACCGCCTTCTCTCTCACCGGGCCGTGGTACTTCTACCCGTGCAGCGGTTCGTGGAGCGATTGGTCGGAGAGCGCCGAAGACTGGTTCAACGCGATGGGCTACTCGACCGAGCACATCGTGTGGCCCGAGCAGCCGCGGATCCGCGATCACATCCAGTCGCGGCACACGGCGATGTTCTACGAGCTCGCGCACGGCGGGAGCACGAGCTTCTCCAGCGGATGCGTGGGTGGGGAGAGCCCCGAGACCACGTACGCCGACGAGATCGAGGCGTGGATGGCCGAGTACGAGAAGATGCCGTTTGCCTTCGTGGGAAGCTGCGGCGGGATGTGCGACACCGGCGACGGCACCTTCGCCTGGGAGTTCCGCAAAGGTTCCAGCGAGAACGCGACCGTCGTCGGCTACTGCGGCATGGGCGACCCGCAGTGCGCCAACTGCTGGAGCTATTCCATCGCATGGCAGAACACCTTGTTCTCGTACATGCTTGACGGCTGGGCGGTGAAGGAGGCATTCGATCAGGCCAACGCGGATTACCCGATGTGCGCCGAGGCGGATTGCATGCGCTTCGCCGGCGATGAGCTGTTTGCGGTCGTTCCGCCCGTGTCGCGGGTGCCGTGCCCGGCCGACTTCGACGGCGACGGCGACGTGGACACCGCCGACCTGCTGATCCTGCTCGACGCCTGGGGCACGGCCGGGGGTGACGTCGATGGCGACGGCGACACGGACGCCGCCGATCTGCTCGACCTCCTCGCGGCGTGGGGCGCGTGCGATTGATCAGCGCCCCCGACACGCCGCACGCTGAACGCGGAGATGTCGAAGGGCGCCGATTCGAGATGCGTCAGAGCCCCCGCCACTGCCGTGCGGGGGTGACCGCGGGACCGACCCTGGCCTGCGCGGGCGGGGTGGGCCGGACATGATGGCGCGGATATCCGGAACTTCGCAGCGCCGCTCTTCGCCGGCGGTAGAACCGGATGCGTCCCTCGGGCGTTCCCGGCTGTTTCCGCATCGCCGCGGGGCGGCGAGGAGGGTGATTCTTCCTTGACAGGGGATGGACCGGGCAAATAATGGACTTGGGGATCTAAATTAGCGCGCCCGCCGCGCTGGAGACCAGTTTTGCCGCAGCGTCCCCGGACTCACCGCCCGGCTCGTCGCGGCGAGGAGGACACGATGAACGGCAGCATTCAGGTTCGTACATTCGCGGCGACGGCCTCCGCCCTCGCCATCGCGGCCGGCCCCGCCTGGGCCGATCCGCCCAGTTACTTCGACCTTCGCGACGTGGGCGGGGAGAACTACGTCACCTCCGTCAAGAACCAGAGCGGGGGGACCTGCTGGACGCACGGGGCGATGGCCGCCATGGAGGGCAACCTCCTCATGACCGGCGCCTGGGCCGACAACGGTGAATCGGGCGAGCCCAACCTCGCCGAGTACCACCTGGACTGGTGGAACGGGTTCAACTCCTTCAACAACGACGATGATCCCGGCGGCGGGGGGCTCGATGTGCACCAGGGCGGCGACTACATGGTCACCTCCGCCTACCTCAGCCGCATCGAGGGCGCGGTGCGCGACATCGACGGCCAGTCGTACAACGACCCGCCCCCGCGGTGGGATCCTTCCTTCCACATCTACTACCCCCGCGACATCGAGTGGTACGTGGCGGGCGAGGACCTGAGCAACATCGACACCATCAAGTACGCCATCATGAACGAAGGCGTGCTCGGCACCTGCATGTGCTACGACGGCAGCTTCATGCAGAACTACATCCACTATCAGCCGCCCTCCAGCGACGCGCTGCCCAACCACGCAGTCGCCATCGTGGGCTGGGACGACAACAAGTCGACCCAGGCGCCCGAGGGTCCCGGGGCCTGGATCGTCAAGAACAGTTGGGGTTCCAGCTGGGGCTACAGCGGCTATTTCTGGATTTCCTATTACGACAAGTGGTCCTGCCAGGAGCCGCAGATGGGCGCGGTCTCCTTCCAGGACGTCGAGCCGCTCGCCTGGGATCGGGTCTACTACCACGACTATCACGGCTGGCGCGACACGATGACGGACTGCACCGAGGCGTTCAACGCCTTCGTCGCCGATTACTGGGACGAGTTGCAGGCGGTCAACTTCTTCACCGCCGCCGACAACGTCGACTACACCGTCAAGGTCTACGACCGGTTCGAGGGCGGCGAGCTGCTCGACGAGCTGGCCTCCGTCTCCGGCACCATCCAGTACACCGGCTTTCACACCGTCGACCTTCCCTCGCCCATCAACGTCACCCCGGGTGAGGACTTCTACGTGTATCTCTCCCTCTCCGACGGCGGCCAGCCGCTCGATCGCACGTCGGATGTTCCCGTGCTGCTGGGCGCGCACTACCGCACGATCGTGAACTCGGCGGCCGAGCCCGGCGAGAGCTTCTACCAGAGCCGCCGCGGATGGCTGGACCTCTACGACTACGAGTTCGACGACCCGGAGTGGAACGGCACCGCGAACTTCTGCATGAAGGCCCTGGGCGTGAAGCTTCAGGCTCCCCTCGAGATCGCCCTGCCCGACGGGACGCCCGAGTACATCGATCCCGGCGAGCCGACCGTCATGTCCGTGCAGATCACCTCCGGCACGGAGAACTACCTGCCCGACACGGGGATGCTGCATTACCGGTTCGACGAAGGGGAGTTCCTGACCAGCCCGCTCGTGCATGACAGCGGCGATCTCTACGAGGCGACCCTCCCCGGCGCCGACTGCGGCGATGTTCCGGAGTTCTACTTCACCGCCGAGGGTGACGGCGGGTCCGTCGTCGCCAATCCCATCCTCGCCCCGGACGAGGTCTATACCGCCACCGTCGGAACGCTCGTCACCGTGATGCACGACGACTTCGAGACCGACCAGGGCTGGGTCGCCGAGAACCTCGGCGCCGACACCGGCGACTGGCAGCGCGGTGTGCCCGTGGACGATCCGAGCTGGGACTACGATCCCGGCTCCGATTCCGACGGCAGCGGGCAGTGCTATCTGACCCAGAACGAGTACGGAAACACCGACGTCGATGACGGCGCCGTGCGGCTGACTTCGCCCACGTTCGACATGGCCGAGGGCGGCGACATCTCCTACGACTACTACCTCTACCTCACGGAGAATCCCAACGGCGTCGATCGCCTCCTGGTCGAGATCAACAGCGACAACGGGCAGGGTTCGTGGACGGAGATCGCCCGCCACGACACCGGCGGCGGCACCACCTGGCGACACCACCTCATCACCGAGGCGCAGCTCGTCGATCAGGGCGTGGACCTGACCGCGACCATGCAGATCCGGTTCACCGCCAACGATGCCGATCCGCAGAGCATCGTCGAGGCCGGCATCGATGCGTTCCTTGTGACCCGCGTGGAGTGCGAGGGGAGCTGCCCGGCCGACTTCGACGGCGACGGTGATGTCGACACCGCCGATCTCCTCTTCCTCCTCGGCGCCTGGGGAACCGGCGAGGGCGACGTCGACGGCGATGGCGACACGGACACCGCCGACCTGCTCGAGCTCCTCGCCGCCTGGGGCGAGTGCCCGTGAGGAGAACCCTGAGACGTTGAAAGCTGAACGCTGAGCCGCCGAAAGCTGAATGGCGGGATTGGAACTTCAAGGCCCCGGCACGCTCGTGCCGGGGCCTTTTGCCTTGCCGGACTTGCCGCTCCGCGATCGCCCCCCGTGCGCCCCACTCTTCCCGGTTTTTCCTTGAGTCCGGTCACGCTGCGGGGTAGGGTGTTCCCGGCCGGATCGTCCGGCAGTGTCGCGTTGAGACGGTTTGCCGCATCCGGCCCGGGAATGGATGGTGAAGGGTGGAGTGGTTCTCTTCTTTCGTGCTCTCCGGCCGCCCCGTCGGTGCTTTCCTGGCGCTGGGACTGGTTCTCGCGCAACCGGTCGGGCCGGCCGGCGCCGACACGCTCGAAGTGCCCGGTCAGTATCCGACGATCCAGGCGGCGATCAACGCGGCGCAGACCGGCGATGAGATCCTCGTCGCCCCGGGCGTCTATCCCGAACGCATCCACCTGCTCGGAAAGACGATCACGCTTCGCGGCACGGCCGGTCCCGACCTGACGATCATCGACGCGACCGGACTCAACCAGGATGTCATCATCTGCACGAACGGCGAGGGCCCGGACACCATTGTGCAGGGGTTCACCGTCACCGGCGGCGTGGACGGGATTCGGACCCGGCTCAGCGCGCCCACGCTCTCGGACTGCCTCTTCGTCGCCAACGCCGGCCACGGCATGTCCTGCGAGGAAGCCGCCCCCGTCGCCTTCGACTGCGCCTTCAGCGACAACATCGACTGCGGAATCCAGAACGTCATCGGAGCGCCCGTGCTCGAGCGTTGCGCGATCGAAGGCAACGGCGCAGGCGGGGTCTTTTCGCTCGGACCGGCCATCGTCACGTTGCTGGACTGTTCGCTGATCGGCAACACGGCCGTGTTCGGCGCGGGGCTGCACAACCTCGATGGCGGCGCGGCCCGGCTCGTCAACTGCACGTTCATCGCCAATCAGGCCTCCTACTCCGGCGGCGGTCTCCTCAATGACAGCGACTGCCAGGTTCATTTGGTCAACTGCCTCTTCAGCGACAACTCGGCCGGGGTCGACGGGGGGGCGGTGTATAACCTCGAGAGCGACCTGGAGGTGAGCAACGGCACGTTCTCCGCCAACGCCGCGGGCCGGGACGGCGGGGCCGTCC
>JAXHTH010000159.1:0-15649 GCA_034211115.1 Planctomycetota bacterium
CGCGGTGCAGGTGATCCTCGCGCCGGCGGGGTTCGCCCTGCTCGCGCCCCCGGAACTCCTGTATGAGCGCTACTTTCTTCTGCCCCTGGCGTTCTGGCTGCCGATGACGGCCCTGGTATTGGCCGATCTTCTCCGCCGCGGCGTGGCGCCGCGCGCGCTTGCATGGCTCGTGATCGTCGCCGTCTGCACGGGAAACCTGCTGCACACCGGCCGACTGCTGCGTCTCGAGCGCGGCGGCTATCTCGACGCCATGACCTTCATGGCCGAGCGTACGGAGGGCGGGACGATCCTCATCGCCGGCGATCATGATTTCCGCCACCGGATGATCATCGACTTCTACGCCGAGCACATTCCGACAGACAGACAGTTCGTGTACAAGGGCGTGTACGTCATGCCCCGCGAGGGCGCCGCATGGTACCTGAAACACAGCTTCGATCCGCACGCGGAAGCGCCGGCGACGGCGCGCGATCGATACGGCAACGCCTACGAACTCGCCGCGTCATTTCCGCATGCGGGGCTGTCGGGGTGGCAGTGGTTCGTGTATCGGCGGGGCGAAGCGCCGTTGGCGGGTCGGGCGCGAACCGGGGCTGGCGCCCCGGCGTGGCGCCTTTCGCTTCGACATCGCGCGCTTCTGACGTTTTGACGTTTTGACGTTTTGGCGTTTCGACGTTTACTCGATGCCCTGGGTGGCGAGCCAGCGCTCGGCGTCGATGGCGGCGCGGCAGCCCATGCCCGCGGCGGTGACGGCCTGACGGTAGACGTGATCGGCCACGTCGCCGCCCGCGAAGACGCCCTCGACGCTCGTTCGCGACCCGCCGGGGTCGGCGAGTACGATGTAACCGGCGTCGTCCAGCTCGAGCTGCCCTTCCAGAAAGCCGGTGATGGGGATGTGCCCCAGGGCCAGGAACAGCCCGCGCAGCTCAAGCTGCTCCTCTTCCTTCGTGTCGGAATGGAAGAGCGTCACGCCGGTGACGTGCTCGTCCCCGTGGACGTCCTTCACCTGCTTCTTCCAGAGGATCTCGATCTTGGGGTTGTTGAAGGCCCGCTCCTGCATGATCTTGCTGGCGCGCAGCTCATCGCGGCGCACGATCATGTAGACCTTCGAGGCGAACTTGGTGAGATACGACGCTTCCTCGACGGCGCTGTCCCCCCCGCCGACCACGGCCATGGGTTGATCGCGGAACATGGGCAGCGCGCCGTCGCAGACGGCGCAGGCGCTGACGCCCCCGCCGGCCTGGGCGAGCCTCTGCTCGTTCTCCAGCCCCAGCCACTTCGCCTTGGCGCCGGTGCAGATGATGACGGCTTCGGCGTGACACTCGAACCCGCCGTCGCCGACGACGTGAAACGGCCGCCGGCTCAGATCGACGCGCCGCACGTCCTGGAACGAGGCGTAGAGCGGGTAGTTGGCGTCGAGATCGTCGCCGGTCTTGACGCCTCCATCGGCGACGACGCGGGTGCCGAAGCGCAGAGCCTGGCGGGCGAAGAGCTGCATCATCTCCGGCCCGGTGATGCCGCCGGGAAAGCCGGGAAAGTTCTCCACGTCCGTGGTGAGCATGAGCTGGCCGCCGGGGACGAGGTCCTTGCCCGCGGCGCGGCCCGGGAACATGAGCGGGTCGAGGTTGGCGCGCGCGGCGTAGATGGCGGCCGTCCAGCCCGCCGGTCCGCTCCCGATCAGCAGTACCTTTTCCGTATCCGGCATGCGATTCGTATCCGTTCCATGGCTGAGAGGACGAGGGGCGTGTGGCGGGGAGGAGAGGGTCAGTCGATGAGGCCCTGCTCGCGCTGGAGGGCCTTGATGGGCGGCCACATCACGATGTCGCCGGCCTCCCCGCTGTCGGTGTGCTCCCGGGCGCGATCATCCTCGTTGTCCTTGCCGCGGGAATACAGAATCCCGCACCCTTCCTCGACGAAGATGCGGCCGGCCAGCGTGTCGATCGGCCTCCGCTCATCCGCCACGTAGTACTTGAAGGGCAGGAACTGCAGGTCGAAGGGATCCCGGTCGGAGCGTTTGCGCACGAACTGGGCGTAGGTCATGTCCGAATCGACGGGGTAGGTGCCGTAGTTGCTGTAGTAGCCGGCGACCCCCGCCGCCATCGCCGTCCCGTACACCGACGCCATCAGCTCGTTTCGCACGCCAAACAGCTCCTCGATGTTCTGCATCGAGTAGATGACCGCGGCGTACCGGATGGGGTTCGTGCGCTCGAACTGCGTGCGGATCGAAAGGATGGGATCGTACTCCTGGACGCGCCATCGGCGCCACCAGTCGTCGTAGACGAGCTGGAGTCGATCCAGGGAGGCTTCCTCGCTGTCGTGCACTTCCGCGACCTTCGCCCAGCGGCGGGCGGCACCGAACCGCGTCAGCGGAGCATCCTCGGACTGGATCGCGGCGAACGTCCGCGCGAACTTCTCCCGGTCCGGCTGCCCCCGCGCGGTGAACACTTCCCTGATCAGCGCCTCGGACACCACCCGGTCGCCTTCCGGCATGAACAGTCGTGCCCGGTCCGGCCGCAGAAACGGGAGCTTCTCGATGGCGATCTCCGCGTACTGGTCGGCGGTGATCTGCTCCTCGTAGAGCCAGAACATGTCGCGGAGGTTGGCCAGCGCGTCGGACAGCATCGCGATGCTGTGCAACTGTTCGGCGAGGAACTCCCGGTCACAGCACTGACGCAGGACGAAGATCTTCGCCATCGCGAGATCGAGCCCCTCCTGGATGTCGCGGGACTCGAGGAGGCGGTAGGCCTCGGCGGTGGCGAAGGCCGAGATGACATCGATGGCCCGGAGGTAGGGGAAGCGGTTGTTGCGCAGGCTGCCCTCGGCGCCGATCTCCGCCATGAGCTCCGCCTCCCGGAACTGGCGCTGAACGTTCATCGACCCGTAGGGCAGGCCGAAGAGCGTCTTGCCCTCGCAGGCCAGGATCGCATCGACCATCTCCGGGTTGGACTCGGCCCAGCCGCTGACGGCGTCCCAGTCGGGCATCCCGGGGTGGATGGTGGCGTGGTTGAAGTCCGGCCCGATCTCCATGGGGGGCGGCTCGAGGTTGAGATACGCCTCGAAGAGGATCGGATAGCTCTTGATCTCCGTGGAACCCTGCACGGATCGCGTGCCGTTGAGTTCGCGCAACACCTCATCGATGGGCTCGGCCGCCGAGGCGGCCAGCGGGGCGAGCATCACGGCCAGACCTGTCACCAGCGCCGGCAGATCCTGCTTCATGGCGTGTTCCTTCCGAGGATGAGGGGCCAGGGGTACGAAGGGAGGATCGTAGCACAAATCCCGTGGACCGGTCGCGTCGCCGTCGCCCGCGGCGCGGCCCGGCGGGGCGAGTTCGGCTATGATGTAGTGTTCCCGCATCGAGCGCGGCCGGCCCACAGGGAGGTCAGACGCCGCGGGGGCGGGGAGGTTCCCGCCGCAGCGCCGAGCCCGGAGACGGCGCGTGGGGCCTGCCATTCCCGCCCCGCGCCGGACGCCGTCTCCCCCGGGCGGGCGACGCGATCCCGCCCCGGCAGAACCCGCACCCGGCGGCCGCACAATCGAGGAGTCGAACATGGCGACCATGACCACCACCGCCCGTACGATCGAGCCCGCCGACCGGACGCGTGACATCAAGTACGCCGTCCGCGACGTCATCCTCCTCGCCGACGAGGCGAAGAAGGCCGGGCGGGAGATGCTCTATCTCAACATCGGCGATCCGAACATCTTCGACTTCGCCCCGCCCAAGCACATCATCGAGTCCACCTACCGGGCGATGGTCGCCAACAAGAACGGCTACGCCCCGTCGTCGGGCATCCCCGAGGCCGTCGAGGCCGTCAAGCGCGAGGCGGAGCGCAAGGGCATCCGGCCCGTCTGCCACGCCTACGTCACGAGCGGGGCGAGCGAGGCGATCGAACTGGCGATGTCCGCCCTCGTCAACCCCGGCCAGAACGTCCTCACCCCGTCGCCCGGCTATCCGCTCTATACCGCCGTCATCTCCAAGCTCGGCGTCGAGAATCGGCCCTACTTCCTCGATGAAAGCAACGGCTGGCAGCCGGACATCGAGGACATCGCCTCCAAGATCGACGAGAAGACGAAGGCGATCGTCCTCATCAACCCCAACAATCCCACCGGCTCGCTCTACTCGACGGAGATCCTCCAGGCCCTGATCGACCTCGCCATCGAGCGCAACATCGTGGTCTTCTCCGATGAGATCTACGACAAGCTGGTCTTCGACGGAAAAAGCCACACCTCGACCGCCTCGCTGTCGCCGGAGGTGAAGGTGATCACCTTCAACGGGCTGTCCAAGTCATACGTCGTGCCCGGCTTCCGGATGGGATGGGGGATCATCAGCGGCCCGCCGGACGAGCTGGCGGCGTACTGCGAGGCGATCCAGAAGATGGAGCGGGCCCGTCTGTCGGCCAACCATCCCCAGCAGTACGCGATCCAGCCGGCCCTCGAGGACACGCAGGAGCATCTCACGGACATGATGACCCGCCTCACGAGGCGGCGGGACATCACCACCGAGATGCTCAACGCCATCGACGGCATAAGCTGCGTCAAGCCCGGCGGGGCGTTCTATGCCTTCCCCCGCGTCGAGCTGGGCGTGGACGATGAGCAGTTCTGCAAGCGGGTCATCGCCGAGACGGGCGTGGTCATCGTCCCCGGCACCGGCTTCGGCCAGCGGCCGGGCACGAGCCACTTCCGCGTCGTCTTCCTGCCACCCGAGGACACGCTGCACAAGGCGTTCGAGCGCATCGAGCAGATCGCCAGGTCATTCCGGTGAGTTGAACGCCCGGGGTGCGGCGCGGACCGCTTGAGCGGTCGGCGCCGAGTGCGTGAATCGCGCCGAGTGCCTCAGGGCGCCGCGCGCCGGATCCGGATCAGGCAGTAATCCGACCGCGCCCAGCGTCGCTGGAAGTCGGCGCGGTCGACGACGTGATGCCGCGCCCCGGGCGCGGCGAGCAGGACCCGCCCACCGTCGATGGCGACGCCGCTCACCACCGCCCAGTGCATGACCTTCGTCGTCGGAATGCGCGAAAACAGCGTGCGCACCTCCGGCGATGCATCGAACATCACCATCGCCGGCCGGTCGGCGCGGACTTCGGCGCGCAGATCATCGATGCTGCCGCGTGCGATCGACGCCCCGCGGCCCCGACGGCGCGCTTCGAGGAGAAGATGAACGGGCGTGGCGCCCGCATCGTGCCAGGGCAGGGTCTCGCCGAGTTCGGCGGCGTCGATCTCCGGATCGTCGAAGGCGAGGATCGCCGCCAGCGCCTGGGCGCCGCAGCCGTCCACGCCGCGGACCTCCGGCACGTCGATGCCGGCGACGATGATGTACGCATCGGAGGCGAGAAGCTCGGCTTCGGGCGTGCTGAAGGTCAGGGGAGAGATGCAGCCGGGGAGCGCGCACGCGAAGAGAAGGAAGGATGCGAAGAGACACAGTCCGCGGCGGGCGCGGCGGCGCGACCGGGCGCCCGGGCCGACGCGCCGGGGCGCGCGCCGCGGCGCGGGATCAGTTGGTGACGACAAAACCGCTTCCGTTGGCCGCGAGGATGACGATCCCCACCACGATGAGCGTGCCGATGAGATACGCCGCCCCGGTGTTGGACAGGTCCCCCGCCCGCTGCATCATCCGATCGTTCTCCAGCAATACGGCGATGTCGGCACCGGTGAGCTCTGCCGCGGCCTGTTGCGCCTCCTCGTCCGTGAACCCCAGTTCGACGAGCTTCACCGCGATCACCGCCCGCGCCGGATCGACCTTCTCCACGGGCCGGTCCTCCGCGCCCCGCGCCGCTTGCGGCGCAGCACGTCCCCGCTCCGTCACCATCGATTGTTCAGGATCCGCCCCCGGAACCGGCATCGCGCACGCCATCACCACCCCCGGCTGCGCCACCAGCGCCAGGGCGATCAGAACGGCAACGATGGGGCTTTGGATGATGCGCACTGCAATGCTCTCCGGTGCGGCCAGCATGAGTATACCGGCGCGCAACCTCCGGCCGAAGCGTTCGCGACTCGAGCGCGGCTCCATCACTCATCCCCCCGCCGGGGGCCGTACCAGACGTCGAAGGCCTTGAGATTCCGGTTCTCCAGCCCCTTCCGGCCGCGGAGGCCGATGGAGAGCAGGCGGCCGAACAGCTCGCGGGCCGAATACTGGCGCAGCTTCCGGCCGGAGGTGACGACCGGTTCGCGGACGATGACGAACCGCCCCTGCTTCCGCAGGGCCCGGCTCATGTAGGTCTCCTCCGCGGCATAGATCGCCTCATCGAACCCCCCGACGGCATCGAACGCCTGACGCGTGCAGAACAGGAAGCTGCCGGAGGAGAGGCGGAGGAGGTCGAAGTAGAGCCACATCCAGAAGCCGAAGGTGAGCCGCGCCCAGCGCGGGATCCGGCCGTCGAAGCGGATCATCGCCCCGCCCCCCACGGCCCCGGCCTTCAGCGCCTCGATCGCCCCGCGCAGGGGCGCTTCGCCGACGACGGTATCGGCATCGACGAAGATGAGATATTGGCCGGTGGCGATGGAAGCCCCGGCGTTGCGGGCCGCGGCGATCTGCCTCCGATCGATCGAGATCACCCTGGCCCCGCACGAGGCGGCGATCCGGGCCGTCCTGTCGGTCGAGGCGTCATCGGCCACGATGACCTCGGACGCCTCGCCGACCGCCTCAGCGGACGCCCTGAGGGCGTCCAGCGTCCGCTTCAGCAGCGCCTCCTCGTTATGCGCGGGGATGATGAAGGAGATCATGGTCGACTCGGCGACGGGCGAGGCGGCATCGTATCGCGGCGGGGCGGCGGAGCGGCGCTTCTGTCGCTTCCGGGGGCCGGGGAGCCGACCCCTTCCGGGGGCCGGGGCCGGGGGCGCCCGTGTCTTCCTCCGCTCGCTCCCGGCGTCGCTCGCTCCGTCAGACACGGCTTCCGCGGCCGAGCTTGCGCCGGGTGACCCGATCCGCTATCCTCTGACCCTCGCCCACGTTCTGACCCCAGCCCGACGAGGTTGCCCATGGCCGACACGACCCCTGATGAAGGACTGCCCCCCGATCAGTTTCCGGGCGATCGCGATGTCTCATCCGAGGCGATGGATGCCATGCAGGAGGGAGGCGAGCCGGTCAGGCTTCGCCAGCCACCGGGGTTGTGGTGCCTGTTCATCGTCGAGATGTGGGAGCGGTTCAGCTACTACGGCATGCGGGCGATCCTGCTCGTGTACCTCCTCGAGCCGGCGCTTCGCAACTGGTCGGCGGAGGAATCCGAATTCGCCGAGCCCGGCCGCGGCTGGTCCACCGAGGCGGGCGGGCAGGCCTACGGCTGGTACACCGGCCTCTGCTATCTCTTTCCCATCTTCGGCGGGCTCATCGCCGACCGATTCATCGGCACGCACCGGTCCATGCTCGTGGGGGCGTGGCTCATCATGCTGGGCCACATCACGCTGGCCATCTCGGGCATGGGCGAACTGGCCACGAATGACGCGGGCATGGCGACATTCATCGCCGGCCTCGCCCTCATCGTCCTCGGCACCGGCCACTTCAAGCCCTGCGTCTCGGTCATGGTGGGCCAGCTCTACCGCCCCCACGACCCGAGGCGGGACGGCGGGTTCACCATCTTCTACATGGGCATCAACGTCGGGGCGATGATCTGCCCCTTCATCGTGGGCACGCTGGGCGAGCGCGTCGGCTGGCACTGGGGCTTCGGCGCCGCCGCCATCGGTATGGCCCTCGGACTCATCGTGTACATGTTCAGCCGGCCGTTCTATCTGAGGGGCATCGGCCTGCCGCCGGAGGGCAAGAGCGGCAATTCGGCATTCCTGTTCCTCGTCGGTTCGATCGCCCTTTCGCTCCTCTTCGGCCTGTTCTTCTACGTCGGCGGACACAGACAGATCGGCGCGGGCTACTCCTGGCTGACCGACGTGGTGCATCCCACGATCCTGCTCGCCGTGGCGCTCATCGTGCTCGCCGTGATGGTCATCTGGTTCCTGGCGATCCAGGAGCGCCAGGATCGCGGGCCGGTGTTCACCATCCTGGCGTTCGTCTTCTTCAACGCCTTCTTCTGGATGGCCTTCGAGCAGGCCGGCTCGAGCCTGACGCTGTTCGCCCGCGATGACACGAACCGCTCGATCTTCGGGTGGGAGATGCCCGTGTCGTGGTTCCAGTCGGTCAATCCCTTCCTCATCGTCCTGCTGGCCCCATTGTACAGCATCATCTGGGGCAAGCTGGGCAAGCGGAACATGAACCCGACCCAGTCGCTGAAGATCGCCTACGGCCTGTTCCTGCTGGGCCTGGGCTACGTCGTGGTGACCATCGGCGGCGGGATGAGCGCCGGCGGAGTGAAGGTCGGACTCTGGGTCCTCGGGTTCACCTACCTGCTGCACACGATGGGCGAGCTCTGCCTGTCCCCCACCGGGCTCTCGTTCGTGACGAAGGCCTCGCCCGTGAAATGGGTCTCGTTCCTGATGGGGCTGTGGTTCCTCTCCAACTTCGTGGCCAACCTGGGCGGCGGGATCGTCGCCGGGTTCGTCGACAGCATCGCGGACGGCGAAACCGAGCTGTTCTGGTTCGACTGGTTCCGCATCGGCGGCCGGGGGGACTTCTTCCTGATGTTCGTGATCTCCTCCTTCGCCGCCGCGTTCGTGGCCCTCATTCTCACCCCGCTGTTCAAGAAGCTCCTGCACGGCGTGGAGTAACGCAGCGACACCTCCCGTATTCACCAGCCGCGCCGGCCCCCCCGGCGCGGTTGCGCGCGCTGCGCAGGGTCCCGCGGCCCTCCTCGGTATCCCTCCGTGCGCCTTTTGGCGCGATGGCTCGGTGCCGGCCGGTATAGTCCGCACTCACGTCCACCGCGGACGATCCTCTGCGGACCGCCCGCCGAGGAGACCATGATGAAGTGCCTGCTGATCCTGACGCTTGCGATGTCCGCCCTGATCCTGACCGGCTGCTCCGCCACGCCGAGGGACATGATCTTCGTCGAGGGCGGGTCGTTCGAGATGGGCAACCCCTATGACACCGCCGACCCCGACGAGAAGACGCTTCACGAGGTCAGGCTCGATTCGTTCCTCATCGGCCGCTGCGAAGTGACCGTCGGGGAGTTCGCCGAGTTCGCAGAAGAGACCGGATACCTCACCACCGCCGAGAAGGGCGAGGTCGCATCAGTCTACGTCGGCACAAGGGTCGAGAAGCGGCCCGATGCGAGCTGGCGCCATCCCTATTTCGAACAGGATGAGACGCATCCCGTCGTCTGCGTGAGCTGGCATGACGCGATCGCATACTGCAACTGGCGGAGCGTGAAGGAGGGCCTCACGCCCTGCTATTCCGGTCGCGGCAAGAACGTCACCTGTGATTTCGCCGCCGATGGATACCGCCTGCCCACCGAGGCGGAATGGGAGTACGCTGCGCGCAGCGGCGGCAGGAAGATCAGGTACGCCTGGGGCGATGAAGAACCCTACATGCACGGCAAGCCGGCCGGAAACACCCGCGACGAGGCGGCGCGAAGGCAGTGGAACATCACCAACGTCTGGCACGGCTACGACGACGGCCACGCGACCACCGCACCCGCGGGCAGCTTCGCCCCCAACGCACTCGGCCTGTGCGACATCAGCGGCAGCGTCTACGAATGGTGCTGGGACTGGTACAGCGAAACGTACTACGACGAGAGCCCCATTGACAACCCCACCGGCCCGGCCGCCCCCGGCGCCGACGAGCTGCGCGCCTGCCGCGACTGCGGCTTCGCCTGCGCGATTCGACAGGAGGTCGTGAGCAGCCGCGGCAAGGGCACGCCGGATCTCGCCTTCAGTTGGGGCGGCTTCCGCCTGGCGCGGTCGATCCGGTAGCGAAATAGCCCCGCCACCGCGAGTCGTCTCCGCGCCAGCGTGCGAACGTGCGGATGGGACAATCTGGACATCTCGAGCGCCGGCCCGCGGGTACCCACCCCGCCTCGAGCACCGGGGCGTCCGCGATCTCAGCGGATTCAGCTTCCAGCTTTCGGCGTTTCGGCTTTCTCTTCCTACAATCTGCAACGCCCATGTCCGCGGAAGACGTCATCGAACAGGAAGCCGACGAGGGGGCGGCCGAGTCGGCCGGGGAGCTGGAGTTTCTCGCCTGCGCCGGCGGGGAGGCGGCGGCGTACACCGCCCGCTGCCCCGACCGCGAGGGGCTCAACGAGGACGTCGGGGCGGTGATGCCCCTCGGTGAGACGCGGGCGATCCTCGCCGTCGCCGACGGCATGGGCGGCCCGCCGGGCGGGGCCCAGGCCGCCTCCATCGCCATCGACGCACTCATCGCCACCGTGCAGAAGGCGCCCGCGGACGAGATCGACCTCCGCGCCCTCGTCCTCAACGGATTCGAGACCGCCAACGACCGCCTGCTGGAGCTGGGCGTGGGCTCGGGAACCACCCTCGCCGTCGTCGAGCTGGACGGCGGCTTCGTCCGCTCCTACCACGCCGGCGATTCGGTCATTCTCATCGTCGGCCAGCGCGGGAAGATCAAGCTCCAGACGGTGGCCCACTCGCCGGTCGGCTACGCCGTCGAGGCCGGCTTGCTCGACGCGCAGGAGGCCATCCACCACGAGGACCGGCACCTCGTCTCCAACATCGTCGGCTCGCCCGAGATGCGCATCGAGATCGGCCCGTCCCTCGCTCTGGCGGCGCGGGACACGATCGTCCTCGGCAGCGACGGCCTCTTTGACAACCTGCACGTGGCGGAGGTGATACAGATCGTCCGCAAGGGCCCGCTGCAGGAGGCGGCGCAGGCGCTGGCCGACCTCGCCCGCCGGCGCATGCTCCACCCCGAGGCGGGGCAGCCCTCCAAGGCCGACGACCTGACCTTCATCGTCTACCGGCCGTCGGGCAAACCGCACTGAATCGTCGGCGCGGCGTGGTCGATCGCGGCGCGCCCGAGCTCCGTCGTCGCGATAGGATGGTCGCGTGATGGCCAGGACTCCGCCTCGAATCAGTTCCTTCGACCTTCGGCCCGGGCGGGTGCTCGCCGGCAAGTACGTTGTCGAAGACAAGCTCGGCGGCGGCTGGGAGGGCGAGGTGTATCGCGTCGTCGAGAATCGGACCGGCATCCATCGCGCGGCCAAGCTGTTCTTTCCCCAGCGCAACGTCCGCGACAAGGCCGTCACCTTCTACGCCAAGAAGCTCGAGCGGCTGCGCACCTGCCCCATCGTCATCCAGTACATGCACTCGGAAACGGTCCGTCACCGCGGCGTGCCCGTGACGTGCCTCATCAGCGAGTACGTGGACGGCGAACTGCTGTGCAACTTCCTGAAGCGCCAGCCGGGCAAGCGCCTCCAGCCGTTCGAGGCGCTGCACATGGTCTACGCCCTCGCCTGCGGGCTGGAGTGCATCCACCGCGCACGGGAGTATCACGGCGATCTGCATGACGAGAATGTGTTCGTCAATCGCCGCGGCATCTTCTTCGAGGTGAAGATTCTCGATTTCTACCAGTGGGGCGCGCCCACCGCGGCCCATTACCGTGAGGATGTCGCGAACCTGATCCGAATCCTCTACGACGCGGTGGGCGGCCGGAAGCGATACGGGCAGCAGCCGCCGGAGATCAAGGCCGTCTGCCGCGGCCTGCGGCGTGACCTGACCGGCAGGACCTTCCCCACCGCCCGCCACCTGCGCGAATACCTCGAGTCGTTCAGGTGGGAATGGTGACGCCGGTCCCGCGTTTCGACGCCGAGTCTCTACAATCCGCGACGCGAACGCATGATGCCGGATCACTCACGAATGGTCGCACGGGAACGAGCATGAATCTGCAGGATCTCTTTCAACAGCGACTGGAGGGGAGCCGGGCCGCCGTCGCCTCGCTGGAGAGGCGGATGGAGGCGATCGCCGCCGCCGCCACGGCGATCGTCGATCGTCTGCAGCGCGGCGGGACGGTCTACACCTGCGGCAACGGCGGGTCCGCCGCCGAGGCCATGCACCTCGCCGAGGAACTCATCGGCCGCTACTGCGGCCGCGACCGTCCGCCCCGTCGCGCCGTCTGCCTGAACGCCGACGCCACGGCCCTGACGTGCATCGCCAACGACTTCGGCTACGAGGAGATCTTCGCCCGCCAGTGCCGGGCGCTGGTGACGGAAGCTGACGTGCTCGTGGTGATGTCAACCTCGGGCGACAGCGACAACATCGTCAGGGCCCTGAAGGCAGCGCGCGAGAACGGCGGGCTGACGATCGGCCTGCTCGGGAAAGGCGGCGGCAGATGCCGACCGCTGTGCGATCACCCCCTCATCGTCGACGGCGAGGACTCGGCGCACATCCAGGAAGCCCATCTCGTCATCGTTCACCTCTTCTGCGAGGCCGTCGAGCGCCCGGCGTGCTGATGCCACGGGGCGCGTTGAGGATGCCTCGCATCACGCGCTGTCCAGCGGAGACCGTCGCCCATGCACGTGTTGATCATCATGCACGATGCTCCCTACGGATCGGAGCGGCCGTATCAGGCCCTGCGTCTCGCCGGCGCGATCCTCCAGGTCGATGATGAGGTGGAGCTGACGGTGTACCTGACGGCTGACGCGGTCCTCTGCGCCAGGAAGGGACAGCAGACGCCGGAGGGATACTACAACATCGAGCGCATGCTCAAGCCGATCCTGCGCCGGGGCATCGTGATGACCTGCCGGATGTGCATGGCCGCCCGTGGTATGACAGAGGAGGACCTCGCGGACGGCGTGCTTCCCACGCGTCTGGGCGACCTGGCCCAGCTCACGTTCGAGGCCGACAGAATCCTGGTGTACTGAGCGGCGCGGCCGGCCGAGCACGCGGTGAATCGGCGCGGCTCGATACCGGCCCGGCCGCGGCCGAGGATCGCATCGTGGATCAACCGGGCCGCAGTCCAAAAACGGCAGGACGAGCACGGGGGCTCTTTGAAACGGATATCGTGGTGCTATTATGGAGGTAGCCGCCCCACGAGGCGCGAGGGAGCCGACCATGGAGCAGATCATCTATCTTGACAACGGCGCGACCAGCTTTCCCAAGCCGGATCTGGTCCACGAGGCCGTCCGGGACTTCTACGCCCGCAATGGCGTGAATCCCGGCCGCACGGGCTGCGATCTTGCCATCAACGCCGAGAAGATGATCCACGACACGCGGCAGCGGCTGTCGGTCTTCTTCAATCGCAGCCTCATCGAGGCCGGGCAGGTGAAGGACCCGAATCGGCTGGTCTTCACGATGAACGCCACGATGAGTTTGAATCTCATTATCAACGGCCTCGTCGGGCCCGGCGATCACGTGGTCACCACCATGGTCGAGCACAATTCCGTCATCCGGCCCGTCAACCACAAGGTGCGCGATGAGGGCGCGGAAGCCACCTACGTCGTCCCGGACGACGAGGGGTACCTCGACCCCGAGGACATTCGCAAGACGATCCGGAAGAACACGACGCTCGTGATCGTCAACCACGGCTCCAACGTCACCGGCGTGGTGCAGGATCTGGAGGCGATCGGCGCGGTGTGCCGGGAGGAAGGCGTTCCGCTGGCGGTGGACACGGCCCAGACCGCCGGCGTCCTCCCCATCGACATGGCCCGCTGCAACATCAGCTTCCTCTCCTTCACCGGCCACAAGGCCCTGTTCGGACCCACCGGCACCGGCGGCATCTGTGTCGCCGACGATGCGGAGATCCGCGGCACGATCTACGGCGGCACGGGCGTGCGCAGCGCCGTGCCCTACCACCTCGAGGAGTATCCCTATCGGCTCGAGGCAGGCACGCAGAATCTCGCGGGGATCGCCGGTCTCGCCGCCGGACTCGACTGGATCGAGGAAGAGGGCTGCGAGAACATCTACCGCCACGAGATGGATCTGCTCGCCATGCTTCAGGCGGGACTGGAGGAGATTCCGGGCGTGACGCTCTGGGGCACCCGCAACCTCCAGGGCCGCGTCGCCACGCTCTCCATGACGGTCGAGAACTACGATGCCGCCGACATCGGCACGATTCTCGATGTCGAATACGGCATCCAGACGCGAACGGGCCTGCACTGCGCCCCGCTCATCCACGAGCATCACGGCACCACGCCGCGGGGTACCGTCCGCTTCTCCATCGGGCCCTTCAACACGCACGAGCACATCGAGACCGCCATCCGTGCCGTGACCGAGGTCGCCGCCGACCGGAACGCGCCGGTGACGGCGTAGACACTGTCGATGGGTGAGCGGGCCGGGACGCCGGCGGGCGTCGACATCACGATGTCGCGTCGTCCTCCGGCTGCACCAGCGCGTTGTAGACAAGCTCGACAACCGCCTGGATCTCCACGCCGAGCTTGTAGTGCTTGCTGAGCTCCAGCAACTGATCGGCGCAGTTGTGGCACGGCGTGGCGACGATCTTCGCTCCGGTAACGCGGATCTGGTCAGCCTTGATGCGGCCGGAGGCGACGCGGCGCTCGCCGTACTCGGCCATCGACAGCATGCCGCCCCCGCCGCCGCAGCAGAAGTTGTCCTTTCGATTGGGCGACATCTCGCGGAAGTCCTTCACGACCTTCTTCAGGACGCGCCGCTGCGGTTCGCTGATCCCGCCCCACCGCACGAGGTTGCACGGGTCGTGGAGAGTGACGCGGTCGGGGTTCCGCGCCGGGTCCACCGTGATGCGTCCTGAATCGATGTACTCCTCGAGCAGTTCGAGAATGCTGCGCACCGGGACGGGATACCGCTGCCTCATCCAGTTGGGCCCTTCCCACCGAAACGAGCGGAACCCGTGGCCGCACTCCGAGAGGATGATCTCCTCCACCCCCAGCGCCCGGGCTTCCTCGATGACGCGACGCGTCAGCTCCCGCGCTGACACGTCATCGCCGGAGTAGAATCCGTAGTTCGTCACATCGTAGAACCTGCTGGACATCGTCCAGCTCTCTCCGGCCGCGTGGAAGACGCCCGCAGCGGCCATGAGAGAGAGCGGGAAGAACTTCACCTCGCGCGGATTCACCAGGTAGAGCACGCGCTTGCCCGGCTCGTCGACGTGAATCCGCACGTTCTCATCGGACATCTCCAACTGGAGATCCTCGGACAGCCACTGGGCGGTGGAGAGAAGCTCCTCGGACGGGATCGCCATCTGGTTGCCCGTTTCAAGCTGGTTGTGCACCGTGCGCTGCAGGCCGTTGGGGACCTTGCCGGTCGCGGCCAGCACGTTCCGGCCGGCGCGCATGATCGAAGCAACGTCCAGACCGACCGAGCAGTGCAGGCCGCAGCGCCCACAGGCGGTGCATCGACCGTAGACGGCCTCGACCAGTTCATCCAGCGCCCCGGGCGAGAGCGCTCTGGCCCCGACGAGCCACGGAAAAAAGCGGCCAAGGAAGGTGTGGTACCGGCGGTAGTGGCTGACCACCTTGGCCGCCTTCACCGGCGGCAGGTTCTCGGCCTCCGGCTCCGCCCGATGGATATGGCACGTCTCCGCGCACAGCCCGCAGCGCACGCAGGCATTGAGGTGGTAGGCGCCCAACCCGCGGATGGAGTCCTTCAGCGCGCGGCGCGCCGTTTCGGTCGTTCGGTCCGGATCATCATTCCTGGCCGGCATCGGCTACTCCAGCCTCGCGGCGGGCGGGTATACGCCCCGGTATCCCAGCCGCCGACCGTACTCGCCCCGGGCCACGAAGAAGAACACCGCGTGCCGGAGCTTCCCGAGCGGCAGATACATCAGCAGCAGGCCGGCGTAGATCAGCAGCGCGATCTCGCCTCCGCCCCCGGCGGCCGGCGTGAAACACGCGAACGCGAGGAGGCC
>JAXHTH010000160.1:0-8397 GCA_034211115.1 Planctomycetota bacterium
CAGCGGCCGCCTCGCGGCGGGCGCGCTCATCGCCGGCTTCCTTCTCGTCAACGCCACCGCCCCTGCCGGCGGCCTCTACGGGCGCGCCGGCTGGGTCGCCGACATTCCCCCGGGAGCGCACGATGCCGAGGCCGTCGCCACCATCATCGACGCCCGCACGATCCACGTCGAGCACTTCACCTACGACGGGACGGCCCCCGCCGTCTACTTCTACCTCGGCGAGACGAACACCGACGAGGACTTCATGAACGGCCTGCAGCTTCAGCCCGAGCTCGATCGCCCCTACAACGACGAGTCGCTGACGCTGTTCCTGCCCGAGGGCGAAACGCTGGAAGGCTACGGCGCGATCTCCGTCTGGTGCGCCGAATTCGACGCCAACTTCAGCTCCGCATCGTTCGAGGAGCCCGCGGAAACCTACGACCGCGCCGGCTGGGCTGCCGACATGCCGCCCGGATCGCACGATGCCGAGGGCGTCGCCACCATCATCAACGAGCGGATCGTCTTCATCGAGCAGTTCACCTACGACGGCCTCGCCCCCGCGGTGTACTTCTATCTCGGCGAGACGAACACTTACAACGACTTCCTCAACGGCCTGGAGGTCCCGCCCGAACTCACCCGCGAATACGACGACGAATCGCTCGTGCGCACACTGCCGGACGGCGAGACGCTGGAGGGGTGGGGCGCGATCTCCGTGTGGTGCGCCGCGGCGGAAGCGAACTTCACCTCCGCCGCGTTCCAGGCCCCCTGCCCGGCCGACCTCGATGACGACGGCATGGTCAACACCGCCGACCTGCTCGCCCTGCTCGCCGCATGGGGCAGCGACGACGCCGATGCGGACGTCAACTGTGATGGCATCGTCGACACCGCCGACCTGCTCGACCTCCTTGCCGCCTGGGGCGCCTGCCCATGATCGCGATGCCCGTGAGCACCGTCGTGTCGCAATCAGAAGCCGGGACGTCTCGAATCGGCAAACACGGAGCATCAACGATGAAGCTTGGCAGAATCCAACGCAGACGAGAGCATGTCGCGCCGGCGATCGTCGTCCTCGCGTTGTGCGGTGTCGTACGCCTCGCCGCCGCGCAGGGAACGCCCGACATCCTCTGGGAAGTGGACGGCCACGACGACACCGTGCAGGGCATCGACTTCTCCCCCGACGGCCGACGCCTCGCGACCGGCGCCGACTACTGGGACAACACCGTCAAGGTGTGGAACGCCGGCGACGGGACGCTGTCTCAGACGCTGCCCCAGGACGGGATCGGCGTCCAGTCCGTGGCGTTCTGCCCCGACGAGCAGCACCTCGCGGCAGGATACCTCGTCAACGGCTATCCCCCCGGCGGACGGAACGACCTGTGGGATCTCGGCGCCGAGGAGGTGATGGACAGCTTCGGCGGGTTCTTCGTCGCCTTCTCCGCCGACGGCACCATCCTCGCCTCCGGCGCACCGTCGCGGTACGTGAACACCTATCAGCTTCCCGGCGGCCAGCAGCTCGCCGCCATTTACACCGGCAGTTACGTGCAGGATGTGGCCTGCTCCCCCGCCGAAGACATCGTCGCCGCCGCCGGCGCGGACAACACCGTCAAGCTCTATAACGCCCAGACCGGCGAGTGGCTTCGGACCTTGTCCGGTCACACGGACAACGTCAGCACCATCGCCTTCTCTCCCGACGGGGAGATCATCGCCTCCGGCGCCGGCGGGTTCGATGACACGCACGAGGCTTCGATCAAGCTGTGGCGCGTTTCCGACGGGGAACTGCTGCGCACACTCGACGGACACGACGACTGGGTCTTCGACCTGGCCTTCTCCCCCGACGGAGAGATGCTCATCTCCCAGGGGCGTGGCGGCTATCCGCCCAGCACGCACGTCACGATCAAGCTCTGGGATATCTCCAATGGCGACCTGCTGCGCTACTACGACCAGGACGTCACCGGCTACGCGGTCGACTTCTCGCCCAACGGCCGGCTGTTCGCCTACGGCCGGATCCACGGGACGGTGACCGTCGCGCACAACCCGTTCGCGCCGGCCGGCGATGTGAACGGCGACGGGCTGGTCAACACCGAGGATCTGCTCCTCCTGCTCGCGGCGTGGGGCGAGTGCCCCGGCGGCGGCGATCCCTGCCCGGCCGACCTCAACGGCGACGGCTTCGTCGACACCGCCGACCTGCTTCTCCTCCTCGCCAACTGGGGCTGACGCAAGCCTTGAGGGAGCCGCCGCGCTGCGTGTCCCGCGAACAAGGAAAGAGGCCGCGCCCGGCACCCGCCGGCGCGGCCTCGTCTTCTTCGCGCCTCCCCTCCGCGTCGCGCGCCGCCATCAGCGGCCCGACGGCTCGGTCATCGACCACGGCTCGAGCAGTTCATCCAGCCGCTTCGGCTCGATGAGTTCGTTCTCGAGGACGTATTCGCGGATCGTCTTCCCGGACTCGAAGGCGGCCTTGGCCACCTTCGCCGCCTCGTCGTAACCGATCTCCGGCGCCAGGGAGGTGCACATCATCAGGCTCTTCTCGACCATGCCCGTCGCGATCGACTTGTTCACCTTCAGCCCCGTGATGCACTTCTCGGTGAACATCGTCGCGGCGTTGGCCAGCAGGGTGATGGACGAGATGAGGTTGTCGGCCATCATCGGCATGGCGACGTTGAGCTGGAGGAGCGAGCCGATCCCGCCCGCGGCCCCGAGGGTGATCGCCGCGTCGTTGCCGACCACCTGCGAGGCGACCATCATCACCGATTCGCAGATGACGGGGTTGACCTTGCCGGGCATGATCGACGAGCCGGGCTGCGTTGCGGGCAGGCTGATTTCGAACAGGCCGCAGCGCGGGCCCGAACCCAGCCATCGGATGTCGTTGGCGATCTTGCTCAGGCTCACCGCGATCGTCTTCAGCGCCCCGGACGCCTCGACGATGCAGTCTCGCGTCGCCTGGGCCTCATAATGATTGGCCGCCTCGGCGAACTTCACCCCCAGCGCCTTTGACAGCCGCCGGCAGACGATCGACGCAAAGCGTGGATGCGTATTGATCCCGGTGCCGACGGCCGTCCCGCCGATGGGCAGGTTCTGCGCCATCACCTCCATGGCGTGCCGGGCGCGCTGCACCGCGTACCCCGCCTGGGCGGCGAAGCCGCTGAACTCCTGCCCCAGCCGGATCGGCGTGGCGTCCATCAGGTGCGTGCGGCCGATCTTGACCACCTTGTCCCACTGCTTCGCCTTCGCGTTCAGGGCGCGGGTGAAGGCCTTCAGGGCCGGAATGAGCTCGAGCTGAATCGCCACGCACGCCGCCACCTGCATCGCGGTGGGAAACGTGTCGTTGGACGACTGGCCCATGTTCACGTGATCGTTGGGATGCACCGGGTCCTTGGCGCCGATCCTCTTTCCCGCCGCGCGGCAGGCGAGGTTCGAGATCACCTCGTTGGCGTTCATGTTCGAGGACGTGCCCGAGCCGGTCTGGAAGATGTCGATGGGGAAGTGCTCCATCATCGCATCCGCCTCGGGTCCGGCGGGCCCGTCGCTGAAGGCCAGGGCGATCTCGTCGCAGGCGTTAATGATCAGCTTCGCCCGCCGCTCGTCGAGCTTCTTCAGCTCGAGGTTCGCCTCCGCGCACGCCTTCTTCAGCTCGGCGAACGCATGAATCACCTGCGGCGGGACCGGCCGGCCCGAGACCGGGAAGTTCAGCACCGCCCGCTGCGTGGAAGCGCCGTAGAGCACGTGCGCCGGGACCGTCATCTCACCCATCGAGTCGCGCTCGATCCGAGTCTTCGCCGTCCGCTGCTTTGTGATCTTCGCCATGCGCGGACAGTAGCAGGTCCGAACCGGTTCGGCTAGCGGGCGGTCCCCGACGTGGACGTCGCCTCTCGAACCCCCGCATCGGCGAGGCGTGTCACGAAGCGCCGGATGAGCCGGTCGTGAACGGCCTCATCGACGAGGTGGGCATCCATGTGCCCGGCCCCCGGAACGCAATGAAGCTGCGAATCGGGTGCGGCGGCGACGAGACGCTCCGCCTCCGCCACCGGCGCGACGATGTCCTCCTTCCCGTGCACGACCAGCAGCGGGCACCGCAGAGCGGCCGCCGCGCGGTCCGTCGGCCGGTGGCGGATCCCGCACAGCCGCAACCAGAGCATCGTCAGGTCGGTGATCGGCCGGCGGGGCAGCGAGGCCGTCGCCAGCCGACCGCGAAGCGAACGATGGAAATCGCCGTACGGGCCGTAGGCAAGAATGCCGACAATCCGCCGCGCAACGGGCCGGTCGCCGACCCACGCCGCGGCCTGCATCGCGATCACCGCACCCATCGAATGACCGATCAGAACGAAGCGTCCATCACCCAGCCGCTCCAGCAGCGCCAAGAGATCTTCTTCCTCGCGATGCCCGAGAGCACTCAGGCCTCCTTCGGCATCGCCGTGTCCGCGCAGGTCGTACAGCACGAGGCGCCGACACAGCTCCGGCCACGGTCCCAGCCGCGCGAGCATGTCGATCCGCGACTGCCCCCACCCGTGCATGAACACCGCCGTCAGCCCCCGGCTTTTCCCCTCGACCCCTTCGTTCCTCAGTCCCTCGGTCCCTTTCCCCGTTTCAATCTCCCACACCGGCAGCCGCACGCCGCCCGGCCGGTCGAGGATCCACTCCTCGAAGGCCAGCCCGAGCTCGCCGGGATCGCACGGCAGGCCGCGGCCGATGGCATACCCGGCCGTGTGCCGCGGCGGCCGGCGCGCCTCGCGAACGAGCAGCACCGTAAGCACGAACAGCAGCAGCCCCGCGGCAATGAGCAGGAGAAGCAGCAGGCCTAAGAGCTGGTCCATCCCGGGGAGTGTAACGCCTGATGAAGCACGCGCGGGCCGCTACACTGCGATCCCATGAAACCCTCCCTCAAGGTCGGCAACACGGCCGAAGTCGCGATTACCGTCACCGAGGACATGTGCCCCGCCTTCGACGGTATCGTCGTCCATCGCGTGTATTCAACCTGGTCAATGGCCCACCACATGGAGCTCGCCGCCCGCAAGGTCCTGAAGGATCACCTGGAGGAACACGAGGAGGGCATCGGCTCCCATCTGTCGATTGAGCACCTCGCTCCGGTGCCGGTCGGGCATCAGGTGCGCGTGGTCGCCCGGGCCACAGAGATCGGCCGAACCACGCTCGTCTGCGACACGATCGCGTATCATGTCCGCGCCGGTCGGGACGACAAAGTCGTCGGAACCGGAATACAGATTCAGCGCATACTGCCCAGGAAGAAGCTGGAAGCTCTCATCACCCGGGCCGCCAAGTAGAGACACCACGATCGAGGTCCATCGCATGGCAGAAGAAGAACTCATCCTCACCAAAACCGACGGCCACGTCGGCATCATCACCCTCAACCGTCCCAAGGTCCTCAACGCGATCAATCCCGAGTTGATCAACGCGGTCGCCGACCAGCTCGCGGCGTGGGACGACGACGAGAACATCTACGTCGTCGTCCTCACCGGCAGCGAGAAGGCGTTCGCCGCCGGGGCGGACATCACCGACATGGCCCCCCGCTCCACCACCGAGATGTACGAGCGCGACCAGTTCGCCGTCTGGGACCGCATCGGCCGGACGAAGAAGCCCATCATCGCCGCGGTGAGCGGCTACGCGCTGGGCGGCGGATGCGAGCTGATGATGATGTGCGACATCGCCATCGCGTCCGAATCGGCAAAGCTCGGCCAGCCGGAGATCAACCTCGGCATCATCCCCGGGGCCGGCGGCACGCAGCGGCTGGCCCGCGCGGTCGGCAAGGCCGTCGCGATGGATGTCGTCCTCACCGGCCGCACGCTCACCGCCGTCGAAGCGCTCGCCGCGGGGCTCGTGAGTCGCGTCGTCCCGGACGGCGAGCACTACAACGAAGCGCTGAAGCTCGCCCACGAGATGGCGGCGAAGGGCCCCATCGCCCTCAAGATCGGCAAGGAGGCCGTCGCACGCGCCTTCGAGACCACCCTCGCCGAGGGAATCCAGTACGAACGCCGCGTGTTCTACACCCTCTTTTCCACGGAAGACCAGAAGGAAGGCATGAAGGCGTTCATGGAGAAACGCAAGCCCGAGTTCAAGGGGCGGTAGGCGCCCCGGCCGTCGCAGGAGATCAGCGATGAGCGGCGAAGCGCGCAGCTACGCGACCGTCAATGTCGCGTTGGCCGAGCACATCTGCACGATCACGCTGAATCGCCCGGAACGGTTCAACGCGTGCAGCCGGCAACTCATGGCCGACCTCGGCGAGGCGCTGAGCGCAGCGGCCGCCGATGGCGATGTGCGTGTCGTCATCCTCACCGGCGCCGGCAGCGCCTTCTGCTCCGGGCAGGATCTGGCCGAGCTGAAGGACAGCTACGCGCAGGGTGAGCCGCCGGAACTGGCGCGGATCCTCCACGAGCGCTACAACCCCGTCATCGAGCGCATGGGCGCCATGAGGCAGCCGATCATCGGCGCCATCAACGGCATCGCGGCCGGGGCGGGGTGCAGCCTCGCCCTCGCCTGCGACATGCGCCTCGCCTCGGAGAGCGCGGCGTTCATGGAGGCGTTCATCAACGTCGGCCTCGCGCCCGATGCGGGCAGCACGTACTTCCTGCCCCGCCTCATCGGCCACGCCGCGGCGATGGAGATGTGCTGCACCGGCCGGAAGATCGAGGCCGACGAGGCCCTGCGACGGGGGCTGGTCAACCGCATCGTGCCCGCCGATCGGCTGATGGATGAGGCGATGTCCCTGGCGCGAACGATCGCCTCGAAATCCGCCCCGGCCATCGCGGCCACCAGGCGCCTGCTGAACCAGTCCCTCACGGCCTCCCTCGACTGGCAGCTCGCCTCCGAAGCGGAAGCCCAGGACACGCTGGCCGGCAACGCGGATCACCTCGAAGGCGTGATGGCGTTCATCGAGAAGCGCAAACCGCGCTTCAAGGGAAGATGACCGCCCTTCGCATCGTCGCGCGAGCGACTGACACCGGTATTTCTAATGCACGCGCGCTTGACAGGTCAACCGGCGACAAACTTCCGCGCCAGTCTCCGCAGATAGACCCGCGCCGGCATCCTGACCGGCCGACGCCCAGCTCGTGTGCGTGCATTAGGAATACAGGACTCAAGAGCCCTATTCTCCCTTTGCCGATTTGCGAATCACCCGCTGCCTGTATTCAGAGATCGGCTTCCCGCACTCCGGGCAGTGATCCCCCCGTACACCGCGAAGCAGGTATCCGCAGAAGGGACACCGCAGGACATAATCAGGATCCCTGGGTTTGCGAAACCAGTACAGCGCGACGGTACTCAGGAACAGAGACGCCGATGTGATCACATAGAGCGAAGTATGAGCAGGATCCAATACGAATCTCTGCATGGTCCAGGATCTGTGCCAGAACGCCTGAGGATACACCAGTTCTGACCGGGCACGCGGCGAGGGAGGAATCTGTAACTCGTTCCAGAGAATGCTCTCCGGACAGGACGGCTCATGTGCGATCGTAAGGAATGACAGAACCAACAGAATCACCGCGGTAATGCGCGCACAGCGGCGCAGGGTCAGATACGCCGCAGCGGCAATGCCAAGCGCCAGCAATCCGATCCCGACCGCCTCCGGCCATCTCCATGAGGCCTCCAGCCAGATCTTCGTGCGACCGTTGGTGTAGGCCACCTGGGGTCCGTACCACCAGAACCATCGCATCTGTGAGGCGACAATCAGGGCGAGCACCCCCACGAAGGCGAATGCCAGCGCTCTGCGAATCCTCCGGCGATATGGCCGAATGCGCGTCATGGTGGACCCCAGACTGCGAGGCACCTCATCATACCACCTGCAGTTTCACTCCTGTCATCGGGATTCGATGCCGGAGTGCGAGGCCCGTCCTCAACCGAATCCGGGTCCCCGCGATCTGCGCCGCGGCTGGTATAGTGCCGCCGTGTCTGCTCCACGGACGAATCCGAAGCCACCGGGGCTGAATCGCGCGCTCGCCATCGGGCCGCGGGTCTTCCTCCGCCGGCCCGTGCCCGGCGATTACGATGAGTTCCTCCAGCGCATGCGCGACAGCCGGCCCCTGCACGCCGCCTACACCGCGCCCATGCGCAACCGCGAGGACTACGAGGCGATGCTCCAGCGCAGCCGGCAGAGGAACCGCGTGATGATGCTCATCTGCCGTCTCGAAGACGGGGCCATCGTCGGGCAGATCAACCTCAACGACATCATCCGCGGCATCACGCAGCAGGCCTATATCGGCTACCACGTCTTCGTCCCCTTCCAGGGACGGGGCTACATGATCGAAGGCGTCGATCTCGCCCTCCGCTACGCCTTCCGGGGGCTGAAGCTCCACCGCATCGAGGCGGGGATCCAGCCGGACAACGAACGGTCCCTCGCCCTCGTCAAGCGGCTGGGCTTCCGCTACGAGGGCACGGCGAGGCGCCTGCTCAAGCTCGCCGGGCGGTGGCGCGATCACGAGCGCT
>JAXHTH010000161.1:0-10709 GCA_034211115.1 Planctomycetota bacterium
ATGTTCGGCTCCTGCTCGATCTCCCGCCAGGGGTCGAGGTTGCGCATCGCCGCCTCCGCCCACCTGAGCGGGTTCAGCGCCCGAGCCGCGTCATCCCACGCCTCGATGTCGGTCTTGGCGTAGTTGTCGAAATCGAGCACGCCCTCGCCGGCCCCGAGATACATGCCGATGCGGCGTCGATCGAGGCCGGCGGCGCCGTCCAGGCCCGCCTGATCCCACGCCTGACGCGCCGCCCCCAGCGCGAACTGGCTGTTCTTCCCCGCGTGCGCGTGCAACGCAGGATCCTTCACGTACGCGGTGAAGTCGTAGTCGCGCACCGTCGCCCCGAACGTCGTCGGAAACGAAGACGCGTCGAAGCGCTCGATGGGCCTGATGCCCGACACCCCCTCGGCCAGCTTCGACCAGACGGTGTCCAGATCATGCCCCAGCGGCGTGATCCAACCCATCCCCGTGATGACGATCCGCGTATCCCTGTTCATCTCACTCGCTCAAACCGCTTCAAGCCTTCAGGTCTCCAAGCCTCCAAGCCTCCAAGCCTTCAAGTCCTCAAGCCCTCTTCAAAACGATCGCCGCATTCTGCCCGCCCTGGCTCGTCGTGACGATCAGGATGCGCTCCAGCGCCGTCTCGCGGCTCGGGCACGCGTTCGCCTCCAGCCCGTCTGCGCCGGTCGTGTTCAGTCTGGCCGGCAGTTTCTGCTCGCGCAGGCATCGGGCGGCGATGCAGGCGCCCACCGCGCCGTTCCCCGCCGCGCAGTTGCCGGCGTTGGGCACGGTGGTGATGATCGGCACGGCCGAAGCGCGTTCGCCGAACACGGCCCGGATCGCCGCCGCCTCCGCCGCGTCCACCGAAGGAATGCTCGAGCCGAAGGGGACGATCGCATCGATGTCCGCCGCGGTCAGCTTCGCCTGGTCCAGCGCGAGGCGCATCGCGTCGGCGATCGATTCGCCGTCGGCCGGCAGATCGAGTCCCGCCGTGTCCGGGCAGTGGGACTGGGTGGCCGCGAAGGCCTCGACCTCGGCGTAGGGCATCGCGCCGCGCTGCTCGGCGCTCTCGGCGGCCTCGAGGACGAGGATCCCCCCGCCCTCGCCGAGGACGGTGCCCGTCGCGGCCGGATCGAAGGGGCGTGCGACGGTCGCATCCGCTTCGCCGTTCGTCTTCGCCAGCCGGCCGGCGAAGTGCTGCCGCAGGTACGCCATCGGGTTGAGCTTGTATTCCGCGCCGCCGCTGAGGCACGCCTCGGCCGAGCCGCGCTCGATCACACGCATCGACTCGCCCAGCGAGAGGGCGCTGGACGCCTCGCAGCAGGTGATGGTGTTGCTCGGCCCGCGGCAGTCGTGCACGATCGTCACGTGGCAGGCGAGCATGTTGGGCAGGTACTTCAGCAGCCAGAGCGGCGTGAGGTTCTGCATCCCCTGGGCGCCCCAGTGGTTCAGGTCGAACTGCCCGTCGCCGCCCCGGCTGGTCATCAGCGCCGCGGCCAGCTCATCCACGTCGGCCGCGATGAGCCCCGCGCCGATGTGACAGCCGAACCGCCCGGGCGGGATCGTCGGCTCCGTCTCCCCGTCGATGCCCTTCGTGACGAGGCCGGCGTCGACCACCGCCGCGTGCGCCGCGCCGATGGCCAGCTCGATGTCCCGGCACATCACCTTGGTCGCCTTGCGGTAGCTCTTGGGCACGACGGTCTTGACGCTGAAGGCGTCGTCCGGCAGTTCCGCGGCGAGGCGGCAGGAAAACCCGCCGGGATCGAACGCCCGGACCGGCCCGATCGCCGACCGCCCCTCGCACATGGCTTCCCAGAGCGGGTTGATCCCCACCCCGAACGCGGTGATGGGCCCGAGCCCCGTAATGACGACGCGTCTGGACATGGTGCCGATAGTGTAGCCTCGCCCCGAGCCGCTCGCGGCGCAGCACGCTCCCGTCGACTCACCGCACTTCCGAATACCCACCCGGTCTCCCGGGTTTGGTCCGTGCGCTCCCGCACCGCACCTACCATCCCCCGGCGGACCTGGATACGTGGACTTCATCACCCAGACATTGCTCGGCGGCGTCGCCGCCCAGGCGACGATGACGAAGGCGCTGGGGCGCAGCGCGCTGCTCTTCGGCGCCCTGGGCGGGGCGCTGCCGGACTTCGATTCCTTCCTCCGCCCGCTCGCCGATCCGGCCCTGCCGTTCGAGTGGCACCGGCACTTCACGCATTCGCTGCTGTTCATCCCGATCGGCGGGGCGCTGGCCGCCGCTCCGTTCATGCTCCGCCGCGCCTGGCGGGAGAAGGCCGGTCTCGTCTTCGCCGCCGCCACCATCGGCTGCGCCACCCACGGCCTGCTGGACAACCTCACCAGCTACGGCACCCACCTCTACTGGCCGTTCATCAGCCAGCGCACGGCATGGGATGCGATGTCCATCATCGATCCGATCTTCACCGGCCTGCTCATCGTGGGCGCGTTCCTGTCGATGGTGATCGGCCGCGCCCGGCCGGCGATCGCCGCCTTCGTCCTCTGCCTGTTGTATGTCGGCTTCGGCTTCGTCCAGCACGAACGCGCGATGAACGTGCAGGAACTCGTTGCGACCGAGCGCGGCCATGAGCGGGAGCGCGGGCGCGTCATGCCCACCCTGGGCAATCTCATCGTCTGGCGGTCCGTGTACGAATACGACGGCCATCTGTACGCCGACGCGATCCGCCTGCCCGTGTTCGATGAGCCGCGCGCCAAGAGAGGGGAGTCGTTGCGGGTGTTTGCGGCGGATGATCTGCCCTCCGTCGCTGATGAATATGCCCAAGCGCGTCTGCGCGATGTCTTCGAGCGATTCAGCGCCTTCGCGGATGACTACACGGCGGTCGTGGCTGATGGTTCTCCCGCGGGCTTCATCGTCGGCGACATGCGTTACTCGCTGGACACCGATGGTTTCGATCCCATCTGGGGTCTGTACATTTCGCCGCACGATCCGCTGGAGCCGGTGCGCTGGACGGGCCACCGCCCGCGCGATCGCGAAGGCGCCGTGCGCGATCTGTGGTACGACCTCATCGCCCCGGACGCCCGCTTCGCCCCCATCGCGCTGGGGCGGTGAGAATGGCAACGGGAACTCAGCCCCGCCCGCTTGCGGCGGAGCAGAGACGCCGCTATCGTTCTCAATGAAACACGGGAGGTGCCCGGGATGGCGATGGGCTCTCGCATCGAGTGGACGGAAGCGACCTGGAACCCGGTGACCGGCTGCACGCGCGTCTCCGCCGGCTGCGATCACTGCTATGCGGCGAAGATGACGTACCGCCTGGAGCGCATGGGACAGGACGCCTATGCCGGCCTCACCGTCCTCAACGGCCGGGGCGAGCGGCACTTCAACGGCGTCGTGCGGTGCCATCCGGATCGGCTCGATGTCCCGCGCCGATGGCGCGCGGCGCGCCTCGTCTTCGTCAACTCGATGAGCGACCTCTTCCACCCGAAGGTGCCGCGGCGGTTCATCCGGCGCGTGTTCCGGGTGATGAACGAGTGCCCGCAGCACACGTTCCAGGTGCTGACGAAGCGGCCTGAGATCGCGGCCGAGTATGCCCCGCAGCTCGAGTGGACGGACAACATCTGGATCGGCACGAGCGTCGAGAACATGATGGTGACGCACCGGATCCGGGATCTGGAACGGATCCGGGCGGCCGTGCGGTTCCTGTCGCTTGAGCCGCTGCTGGGCCCGATCCCCAGGCTTCGCATCAGCGGGATGGACTGGATCATCGTGGGCGGCGAGTCCGGCCCGGGCGCGCGCGAGGTGAAGATCGAATGGGTCCGCCCCATCCGCGACCGCTGCCTGGCGCAGGGCAAGCCGTTCTTCTTCAAGCAATGGGGCGGTTGGAACAGGAAGATCACCGGGCGCGTGCTGGACGGGGTGATCTGGGATCAGATGCCGGCCATTCCATCCCTACTTGGGGGGCAGGAGTATGTCGCATAAAGCAGATGTATCGTTCTTCGACGAGAAGCGCCCGTGGTCGACCCGAAAGGACCGGATTCTCGGTTCCTATCTGAGGGCGTATTTGCCGAAGATCGCCACTCAGAAGCATCCTGTGCTTCTTGTTGACGGCTTCGCTGGGCCCGGGAAGTTCGGTGACGGAGAGGCTGGCTCACCGCTCATCATCTGCCAGGCGGTCCGGTCCGCCAAGGAACGCGGTCTCTCAGTTCCGGTTCGGTTCATGTGCATCGAATCCGATCCAGATCTCTTCCGCAGGCTCAAGTCGTTGATGGCGCAGTTCGACTTCGCTGACGCGAAACAAGGCCGTTTCAACGATCATACGCACGAGATCGAGCAGTTCGCACGAGACCACAGCACTTTCCTTTACATTGATCCTTGGACCGTTGAGGGCCTTCTTTGGACTGAGCTGGACCTTATCTTCCACCAGCTGCAGGACTCTCGCATGAGCGTCGAGGTTCTTCTCAACTGGAACTCTGCGAGCTTCGTGCGACGTGGTCTTGGTGCGATGAGTCGCCAAATCCCCGAACCCGATCCGGAAGCAGAGGATCTTGAGGAAGTGGACGCGCGGATTCTTGCCCCGCCGTCGCTGGAGCGACTTGATGAAGTGATCGGCACGAGTGATTGGCGCAAGATCCTATCCTCGGACATGCCCTTTTGCGAAATGGTCGCTTCAATCGCGGACCTGTTCGCCGACAAGCTTCGGTCGCGCTTCGCAGAAGTATGCAGACACGCGATGCTCGCGCTTCCAACACACACAATACCAAAATACTACTTGGTTTTCGCCTCCCGTCACGCTCACGCATTGCGTTTGATGAATGACGAGATGGTAAAAAGTCGCAAGACGCTGGCGGAGATGGCCAAGCCGAGAGAACCAACGCTCTTCGAGACACGATCGTTTTCACTCGTGCCAGACATCGCCCCCCTCAATCAGCTTGTGAAAGATCTCGCGTCAAGACGTCAATCTCGCGGAGACCTGATTGCATCGGTAGTCCGATCTACGTTCGGGCAGTTCTCATCCAGCGAGATCCGCGGCGTCATAGAGAGCTTGCTCAAAGCGGGGAAGCTTCAGTCTGCGACGGGCCGATCGAGGATCAATGATCAAGTTGAAGTATGGAAGACCCCTGAGCGCACAGCGGATTAGCCGAATCTATACGTCTCTCGGTAATCCGGGCTCCTCCCCGTTCATCTCCGCCACGCGGCGTGTGATGCGCATGGCCATTTCCAGGGCCTGCTCGTAGTTCAGGCGCGGGTCGACCTGCGATCTGTATCGGCGATTGAGATCGTCATCGGTCAGGCCGCGCGCACCCCCGGTGCATTCGGTGACATCATCGCCGGTCAGTTCGAAGTGCACGCCGGCGAGGCAGGAGCCCATGTTCTGATGGATCTCGAACGCCTGCTCGAGCTCGGCGAGGATGTGCTCGAACTTGCGGGTCTTGATCCCCGCCGCGGTCTTCTCCGTGTTGCCGTGCATCGGATCGCAGCACCACAGGATCGTCTTGCCCGACTTCTGCACGGTGTCGATGAGCGGCGGCAGGTGTTCGGCGATCCCGTGCGCGCCGAAACGGTGAATCAGCGTCAGCCGACCGGGCTCGTTGTCCGGGTGGAGGATGTTGAGCAGATCCTGCAGCCACTCCGGCGTCATGGGCGGGCCGATCTTGATCCCGATCGGGTTCCGCACGCCGCGGAAGAACTCGACGTGCGCCCCGTCGACGTTGCACGTTCGCATGCCGATCCACGGCATGTGCGCCGACAGGTCGTACCACCCCTCGCGGCGGGGCACCTGTCTTGTCTGCGCCTGTTCGTAGAGCAGGTGCAGGCCTTCGTGGCTGGTGAAGAAGTCCACGCGATTCGTCTGGCCGACCGGGGCGTTGGAGATGGTCTCCATGAAGCGGACGGAATCGCCGATCGCCTCGACGATGTGCTGATACTCGCGCGCGTGGGGGGAATGCTTGACGAAGCCGAGGTTCCAGTACTCGGGATGGTGCAGGTCGGCGAACCCGCCATCGACGAGGGAACGGATGAAGTTCAGCGTCATCGCCGCGCGCTCGTAGCCGCGCACGAGGAGGGCGGGATCGGGCCGGCGGGCCTCTTCGGTGAAGGGCAGGTGATTGACGAGATCGCCCCGGTAACTGGGTAGCGTGACGCCGTCGCGGGTCTCGGCGTCCTCGGAGCGCGGCTTGGCGTACTGGCCGGCGAAACGCCCCACGCGGATCACCCGCTTGCGGGTGCCGTACACGAGCACCAGCGACATCTGGAGGAGGATCTTGAGCTTGTCCGCGATCGCGCCGGGTTCACAATCATCGAAGCTCTCGGCGCAATCGCCGCCCTGGAGGAGGAAGCGCTTGCCGTCCGCGGCCTCGGCGAGCTGGTCCTTCAGCGATTCGATCTCCCAGCTCGTCACGAGCGGGGGGAGGGTGGCAAGCTGCGCGACCGCCTCGTCCAGCGCCGCCCGGTCGGGATACGTCGGCTGTTGGGTGGCGGGCCTGCTCGTCCAGGATGTGGGAGACCAGTCGGGCATGCGGTTCCTCGGCGACGGGGATCATATCGGCGCCGGTCCGCATCCGGATGAGATCGATCGGTCGATGTCGCAGCCGCTCGGTGATCTGTGCGCCGTCCGGCGTCTTTTGCAGCGGGGGTCGAGGTTTCGATCAACCGGCGCTCCCGATCGCCCGATCCCTCTCACGCACGGGGCTGTAGCTCAATCAGGGAGAGCGCTTCGTTCGCAATGAAGAGGTTGAGGGTTCGATCCCCTCCGGCTCCACTTCAACCCAGTGCGGGGCGATGAGAGAGAGATACGGAGGCAGAGCGACCTGACCCCGGCGAGAGCCGGGGCTTGTCGTTTTGGGTCGGCGCGAAGTCGGCGGGCGGCAGCAACGCCGGTCCGGGAGGGCCTCGCGTCGATTCCATCAACGAATCGAGTCTTATTTGCGCGTCGTGCCCCCGCCGCGGCCCACCGCCGCCTCCCGCCCGACGGGGGACCTCCCGGTCCGGATGCGGGGCGGGGCGAGAAAAAACCCCGCCGCCAGAGTCCGGCACGCCCAGCCGACTCTGCTCGCGCGACGGGGACCTTTGGTCAGTCAACCGCGTTCAGCCGCGGGTGATTCCCACGCGAAGGCTCGGGTGGCTCTTCGCGAAGACGGGCCGGGCGGTTCCCCCTGTCGCGATCTGGGGAGAAAGTGCGGGCGGGTCGTGCCCAAAACAGCAGATGCAGGCCGCCTCTTTCGCACCGGCGGGGCTCACGCCCCGCACATCTCAATGCGGGCGAGAGGACTCGAACCTCCACGGGTCTGAAGCCCACTGGAACCTAAATCCAGCGCGTCTGCCAATTCCGCCACGCCCGCGGTCGGCAACTATCCGATACGATTATCCACGGCCCGGAGAGAGAGAGCAACAGAGAGCCGCTCACCGTCGGCAGGGAGCCAGGACATGACCTTCAGCCAGTATTCAGGAACCGCCATCGTTCCCACGCTTAGCCGCCTCGTGCTCGCGCTGGCGTTCATCACGGCCGGGTTCAACAAGCTGTTCACGGACGCGACGTTCAACGCCGAGCAGGCCGAGCGGCTCGAGGCGGTCGGGGTGGACCTCGACCGCATGACCGCCTCCGCCGGGCCGGCAATCGTCCTCGCCCAGTCGCCGCAGGAGGAGCAGACACCCCCGCCCGAGGAGGAAGAGATGATGATGGCCCCGCCGGAGGACGAGCCGGCCCCGCCGGCAGAGCAGCCGCAGATGCCGCCGCCGGAGGAGAGCCCCGGCGAGAAGATCGTCATCAAATCCCCGGGCCAGTACACCGCAAAGACGCTTCACGGGGTGACGCTGCTCTGCGAGGGGGCGGGGTTCGGCAGGTACTCGCCCTACCTCGCCTGGCTGGCCGCCGTGACCGAGTTCGGAGGCGGGATCCTCATCCTCGTCGGCTTCCTCAGCCGCATCTGGGGCCTGGGGCTGGCCATCGCGATGGGCACGGCCGTCTACCTCACGACGTGGGATCCGTACATCTCGACCGGCCCGTTCGAGGTGGCCCAGAACCACATTCCGATGTTCAATCGGGCCTTCGCCCAGCTCGGGCTGGGGGTGCTGGCCCTGAGCGTGCTGCTCGCTGGCCCGGGCCCGCTGAGCCTGGATCGTCTGGTCTTCGGCAAGCGCGGCGGGGGGAAGAGCGCCTCGGACTTCGCCGGCCCGGCGGGCGGGCCGATGGCCGGTCCCGCGCGTGGCGCGGTGCCGGAGCGTCGCACGCCGCCCCCGCCGAAGCCCAAGCCGCAGGAGGGCGACAAGCCCGCCTCCGGACGCCCGCTCTGATCTCGATCCCCGGACGGCGGTCCCCGGTCGGCCGAACGGGCCGGATTGGCCCCGGCGGGTGTTCTGCGCGTATCCTAGGGCTGCGCGCCTCCGCGTTGCCGCCGTGGCGATCGGGCCGTGCGCGGCCGCGGGCGGTGCCGCTTCGCCTCGTGCCGGATGACCGCCGTGCCGCAGGAACCCGCTTCATCATCGCCGCCCGCGAGCCCGCCACCGGCCGCCGACGATCGCGAGGCGGATCTGGCCCGGCTGGGGGCCGAGAGCGACACGGAACGGGCGGTGAAGCGCATCGTGCCCTGGATCATTTCCATCGCCCTCCATCTGGGCCTCGTCCTCATGGCCTCGCTGCTCACCTGGACCGTGGTCATGCTCCAGCGCGACGAGGAGCCGGTGCGGATCGTCGCCGATTTCAACGCGATGCAGTACGACCCGGTCGTGCGGCTGGACACGCCGCAGACCGAGCAGGCCGAGCAGGTGGTGCAGGATCGGGTCGAGACGGAATCGCTGACCGACCAGATCGACGATCAGCTCGGGCTGGAGATCGATCCCATCAGCCTGCTGGCCGGCCCGAGCGAGGGTGAGCTGGCGCGGTTCGCCCCGGAGCCAACGGGGGCGACGGCGACCTTCGTCGGCCTCTCCTCGACCAACGCCCGCCGGATCGTCTACGTCATCGACGCCTCCGGCTCGATGCTCCGCTCGCTGCCCATCGTGCTGGAGGAGCTCGCCCGTTCGCTGGACGGGCTGGGGCCGCGGCAGGAGTTCTCCATCATCTTCTTCCAGCGCAACGAGGCCCTGATGGTCCCTCCGCGGACGCAGCTCGTGCCCGCGACGGTGACGCAGAAAATGCGCGTGCTGGCCTGGATCGACGAGCGGGTGATTCCCGAGGGTCGATCCAACCCGCTGGAGGCGATCGAGCTGGCCCTGAGCTTCCGACCCGATGTCGTCTTCCTGCTCAGCGTCAACATCACCGGCGCGGAAGAATACGAGATCGATCAGGCGGACCTGCTCGCCCTGCTCGATGAACTCAACCCGCGCGATCCCGCCACGGGCCGGAGGCGGACGCAGATCAACTGCGTGCAGTTCCTCGATCCGGACCCGCTGGGGACGCTGGAAAAGATCGCCGCCGAACACGGCGGGGAGCGGGGCTACAAGTTCCTCGACCGCGAGGAGCTGGGACTGAGGGCGCCATGACGATGCCGCGCGGCGGGTTCATCGCGATGCTGCTGCTTCTGCTTGCCGCCGCCGGCGCCGCGGGCGATACCGTCACCCTCCGCGGCACGACCATCCCGCTGCCCGGCTGCGAGATCCAGGACATCCGCCACGGGCGGCTTTACTTCAGCGACAGCCGCGGGCGGCGGCAGTGGCGCGACCTGGATGAGGTTGCCGCCCTCGGCTTCGAGGAGCTGCCGAACCTGGACGAGGCCGAGCGCCTGCTCGCCGCAGGCCAATCGGACGCCGCCCTTGCGCGGTTCCTTCAGTCGATGCTCGAAGCGGACGGCGAGCTGGAGACGCTCTGGCTCCGCGTGCGGCTGGCGCGGGTTCACGATGCGCGGGGCGAGTACGTGCAGGCGGCCGGTCACACCGCCGCCGTGTTCATGCTGCGCGATGAGCCCTCCTGGCGGCGGCTGGAGCCGGTGAGCCGACCCGATCGGCCGTCGTATCCCGCCGCCCGCGAGGCGGTGCTTCTCCTTCAGCAGGCCGACCGGACGGTGAGCGATCCGCAACTGGCGGCCGTCGTCGATCGGCTGCTCGAGGCGGTGCGGCCGATCGCGGCCGAGCTCGAGGCCGGCTGGGACGGCCCGCCGATCGAGCGGGGTTCGACGATCTCGGGCTACCCGATCGAGCGAATCCGCGGTGAGGCGTTCGACCTCGCCGCCGAGCCGAACGCGGCGGGGGCGGGCGAGACCGACGCCGCGCCGCCCGGGGAGATTGCCGACCACTCGTCTCCGGGCGCGGCGTCGGGCGATTCGGCCGAGGCGATCGACGCCCTGCTCGACGCCGGCCGCGCCGCCGACGCCCGCATCGTCTGCCAGCGCGTCGCGCAACGACCCGGCAACCGGAGCCTGGGCCGGTTCCTGCATCAGTACGGCCGGGCGCTGGCGGGGGTCGGTCGCCGGCGCGATGCGGCGGTGATGTTCATGCGCGGCGCGCTGTTGTACGACGCGTCGGCGTCCGCCGCGCCGAGCCTGGTCGAGGCGGCGCTCATCCATCGCGACGTGTTCCGTAATCGGCCCGCGGCCCGGCGTCTGGCGGAACGCGCCCGGGAAATCGCCGCGGCTCAGGGCGATTCGACGACGGTCCGCCGGGCGCGCGATATCCTCTCCGGCCTCGACGATGACTGACCGCACGCGAGGAATAATGACGATGCGCACATGTACCCGCTGCCTGATCGTGCTGCTGCTGTGCTGCGGCGGCGTGCTGCTGGCGACCCCGGCGCCGGGGCAGGACGATGCGGGCGGCGCGCCGCCCG
>JAXHTH010000162.1:0-10475 GCA_034211115.1 Planctomycetota bacterium
CGCCGCCCGCCCCGCGCGTCTGGTAATGCTTGGAATAGAAGTGCTCGAACTGGCCCTCGATGGTGTCGATCCATCGCGGGTCGGGGAACCGCGCGGGCAGCTCGCTGGAGAAAGGATCGAAGGTGATCCGGCCGTAGCGGGCCAGGTCCTGCATGGCCTGGAGCTGAAGCCGGTCGTTGTTGAGCATCTTGTAGACGTCATCGTCGTTGGCCACCCGCGCCTCGCCGTACATCGATCCCCGCCTCGACCAGTACAGCGCGTGAGCCTGGCCGTGCCTCCAGTCGATGGGCCCCAGATCGCGGGTGAACTCGTACATGAGCTGCGGGCTCATGTTGTAGTCGTCCACGAGCACGCGCTTGCGGACGAAGGCGATCAGGGTGTCCCACGCGGCCTGCGCGCCGGGATCCTCATCGCCGGCGATCTCGTCGAAGGCGTTGAAGAAGGGGCTCTCGGCCCGGAAGCGCTCCTCGACGCCGAACAGCTCGGCGGTCGCCGACTGCTCCATCACCGCCTTCCAGTTGCTGTACGTGGCGAGGAACTCGCGATTCGGCTCGAAGCGCTGCTCCTCGCCGAAGGGGGTGAGGCTGCGGTTGAGGCGGCCGACGAGGTCCAGCACGCCTTCCGTGCGCCGCTCGGCCTCCTCGAGCGTCTCCGGCGCGTCGGCGACCTTCTTGATCCACTCGACGCGGGCCTCGTACTCCTCCGGCGGCTGGCCGAGGATGAAATGCCATTCGCGGGTGAACGCCCGCTTGTAATAGAGGTGGGCATCGTCGGAATAGCCTTCGATCTTGTGGGCGAACCAGAAGGCGAGTTCCTTGTGCAGCACGAGGTTGTTGGGGTTGTACTTCAGCCCCTCCTCGCGGACGAGACGGATGCCGGCGTTGACCCACTCCCAGCGCTCTTCCTCGGTGTTGCAGGCGACGGAGATGTTGTAGGCCATATTGTGGCCGTGGAAGGCCCACACCGCGGCGAAGCGGGGCTGGAGCTTGGTGATGAGCTCCGCGTCGGCCATCACCTCGTAGAACAGTCCCTCCTCCTTCATGATGTGGACCTTGATCCACAGGTAGTCGACGATGAGGCCGCGCAGCGCGCCGATCGCGGTCCCCAGCGCCACGAACGGCGGAGCGCCTTCCACGCTCACGTCCGTGTAGCGCAGCCCCGCCTCCTTCGTCTGCCGGAGGATGGGCGGCAGGAGCCGGCCGCACGCCGCCGAGCAGGCGATCGCCACCGTCAGCGCGATGAGTTGAATGAGCCTGCTGTTCATGGCCACACCTCCTCGGGTGGCGAGTTCACGACGAGACGGCGCCTCAGCCGTGCCCGCTGTAGATGGCGAGCTGGCGGCGGCGGATGACGAGGTAGCCGACGATCATGGCCAGGCCCGACCAGACGAGGCCGACCTTGATCAGCCCGCCCGCCACGGCGCTCCACTCGATGAGCCGGCCCTCGATGAGCGACTGCGTCGGCCGGTACTCGCCGAACGACTGGAGCAGGAACACGATCCCCTGGGCGATGAAGCGGATGACGGTCTGGAAGGCCCACTGGATGACGAGGGCGACGTTGCCCCAGTCCATCGCCTCCATCGCCGGCGGGTAATACTCCTGAAGCGAGTCGGCGAGGAACGGGCCGATGGTCCCCGCGATGAAGATGGTGAACGACGTCAGACACGCGACGGGAAAGTTCAGGAACGTCGCGCAGCAGATGCCGAGCATGGCGAGAAACGAGAGCTTCACCCAGTCCACGAATACCGCGCGGAAGAAGTTCGCCTCGAAGCTCCCCACCTTGTAGAGCAGCTCGAAGTCATCGGCCTCGAAGTTCAGCCCGCCCGCGGTGCGGGCGTCCGGGGGAGGCTCGAAGAGGTTCACCACCGTCACCGACAGTGTCCCGTCCTCCTGGATCAGGTTGGCGGGGATCGACAGCGTGTGCGTCACCGTCGGCACGTAGGAGCGCGAGACGGCCAGGTTCGGATCCCGGTTGAACACGAACAGGGCATCGAACGTCTTGTGCTCGTCGTCGCGCATGATGTGGAACCGATAGCGCAGGGTGAGCGTCGACTGGAGTTCCCGCGCCTCGGAAAGGCCCTCGAAAACGTACTCGCGCGCGCCGCCCCGGGGGGGGACGGTGCGCTGGCTCGCCGCGTAGGCCAGCTCGATGCGCCGGCGGAGCTCGCGCCGCTGGAGGAGCGGAACCTCCTCCATCGTCGCCAGCTCCGGCGTGCGCTCGATGAGTTCATCGACCCGCGCCCGAAGCTGCGTCTCGTCCAGCGTGTCGTAGCTGGGGCTGGTCCCCACGCGGGCGGTGAGGACGGCGTCGCGCACCTGCTGGGCGTCCTCCTGCCCCGCCATCGTCGCCGCCACCGGCTGCTCCCGCAGGTACTGGATGAACGTGAAGCTCGACACCGCCGCGATCACGAGAATGATCAGGTTCACCGTGACCACCCCCAGCCACTTGCCCAGCAGATAGCTGAACCGGTTCACCGGCTTGGTCATGAGCTGCCAGATCTGCCGGTCGCGGATCTCGAACGCGACCGTCGCGCAGGACAGGAACAGCGTCATGGACGCGGCGAGATAGAACGTGAACCCCAGGCTCCGGCTGATGAACGTCTGAATGCGGAACCGCAGCGGCGATTCGGGGTCCAGCCCGATCGGCAGCAGCGGCAGGATGATGAGAATCAGCACGATGAACACGAGCGGGATCATCGTCCGCGACGCTTCCTTCAGCACCGTGTGCGCCACCGCGAGGATCTGGTTGGGACGGTGATAGAGGATGAGCATCGCCCGGATCAGCAGCACGAAGGTGAAGGTGAGCAGGCCGATCCCGCCGAAGGCCCACATCGCCTGCTCGCTGCCGGTGAGGGCGGCGAGTCCGACCGCGGCGGCGGTGCCGAGCACCGTCGCCAGGAACGGGATGGTGATGCTCATCCAGACGATCAACTGAAGCCACATGGTGGCGACCGCGGCGAGCATCCACACCGTGCCCGGCTGTTCCAGCAGCCAGCGTGGCGCCCAGTCCGGGTACTGATCCCGCAGGAGCGTCTCCGCCACCCGTTGCGGGAGGGCGATTTCGCCCGAGTCGTCGAAGATCAGGTCCGGCCGGTCCGCCAGCCGCGGCTCGCGGTAGGTCCGACCGTCGAGGACGACCGTCCCGCTCTCGGAAAGGGTGACGGCGTGGTCGTCGCGCTCGTTCAGGTTCTGGCCCGTCAGCGCCTCGACGAGCGCGCTGCGCTGGGCGTGAAGGCTGTCGCTGGTGGTGATGAGCGAACCGAACACGACCCCGCACAGGGCGAGGGCGAGCACCGACACCGCGACGCGGAACGGCAGCGTCCGCTGAAGCAGGTCAAGGCGTCGGTACAGTTCGCGCAACGTGCTCATGGTCGCATTCCGTGCCGCGGATCAACGCTCCGTCCGCTCATCCTCATCTTCCTCGGAAAGAAGCGAGTCGATGACGGAGCGGTCGACGTCTTCCGGCGTGTCGGGCGGGGCGGCGGGCTCGGCCGACGCCGCGGACGGCGCTTCCTCGTCGTCCTCGCCCATCAGATCGGAGAGCACCTCGTCGGTGGGCGCTTCGGCTTCGGCCTCCTTCCGCCCCGCCCGCTCGACGGGCACGGCCCGGGGGCGCGGCTCCTCTTCTTCGTCCATCAGCGACTCGATCAGGGCCTCGCCCTCGGACGGTTCGGCGCGCAGGAAGGCGGCGGTCTCCCCGCCGTGCACCGCACCCGAGGTGGCCACCTGCTCCTTCCTCGCCGTCTCGACGATGTCGAGGAACAACTGCTCCAGCCGCTGCCGCGGCGCCTGCACCCGCTCGATCGCCTTGCCCTCCTCCGCCTCGATGAGCGCCTCGATGCGGGAGATCGTCTCGGCGCTGAGGCGCGGAGTGTGAATGACGGTGTGATCGGTGTCGGCAAGGAGGTCCTCGGCCGTGCCCTGCGCGCGGATCCGCCCCCCGTAGAGCATCACCATCCGGTCGCAGACATCCTCGACGTCGGCGAGGAGATGGGAGCTGAGGAGGATCGTCTTCCCGCGACGCCTCAATTCCAGCAGGACATCCTTGACCTGCCGCGTGCCGATCGGGTCCAGGCCCGCGGTGGGTTCATCGAGAATCAGGAAGTCCGGGTCGTTGATGAGGGCCTGGGCGAGGCCGATGCGGCGGGTCATGCCCTTGGAGAACTCGCCGATCGGGCGATGGGCGACCTGGGTGAGCCCGACCATCTCCAGCAGCTCGTCGCTGCGGCGCCTTCGCGTGCGCCCGTCGAGGCCGAACAGCTTGCCGTAATACTCCAGCGTCTCCCGCGCGCTGAGAAATCGATAGAGGTAGGACTCCTCGGGGAGGAAGCCGATGTACTTCTTGACGGCGACATCGGCGGGCGGGCGACCGAAGACAGTCAACCGGCCCCGCGTCTTGTGCAGCAGCCCCAGGATCATCTTGATGATCGTGCTCTTGCCCGAGCCGTTGGGTCCCAGCAGGCCGAAGATCTCGTTGGCGTAGATCTGGAAGTCGACGTTGTCGACCGCGCGGGCCTTCGTCCGCATCCAGAAGTCCTTGAAGATCTTCGTCAGGCCGACGGCTTCGACAATCACACGGGGCGGCTGCGGACTCACCATGACTTCATCCGAATCGAAAAACAGGCGGGCGGCGCGGGGCGCATCGGAGGACGGGACGCGAAAGATCAGGGTGACGAGTCGTCGCGGCCCAGCCTCTGCCCGGTCGGGTCCAGTTGCCGGCCGGGCAGGCCGCGGACCCTGCGATCCATGTCGCGGCCCCGCTGAATGTAGGGCGTCTGACCCTCCCAGCCGGCGGCGCGGGTCTCCTGCTCGCTGCGCTCGAGCATGTTCGTGCGCCGCGTCTGGCGGACCTTGTCGTAGCCGCTCAACTGAAGGTTGATCATCGCCACCCCGTCGGGGACGTAGAAGATCTCCACGTCCTCGCGGCTCAGGACGTTTTCGTAGGCGGCGGACCACAACTGCCAGGCCACGAGGGCCGGATTCTCGCGATAGGCGGGCAGAAGACCAGCGAACCGACGCGCCTCGTTGCCCAGCGTCGACTCGACCGTCGAACGGTACGCGCGGGCGAAGTCGATGATCTCCGCCACGTCGCCGGACCGTTTCTCCTCCAGCCGGTCGTTGATCTGCGCGAGCAGGTCTTCGGCGGCCGGCTCGTCTTCCAGGGCCAGGGCGTTCTCGTACTGCTCGATCAGGGCGAGGATGCCTTCGTACTTCTCGCCGGCGGCGGCGATGAGTGCCTTGTTCGCCTCCTGCCGGGCGTTCTCGATCCGCCGCTCCGCCTCCGTGCGCGTCTCCTGAAGATCCCCGAACGCCTTGCGGATGGCCAAAGCGGGCGTGGGATCGACGGGCAGCTCGATCTGAACGATCCGAATGCCCGCCCCGACATCATCCAGCAGCCGCTGGGCCTCGTCCTTCAGCGCGTCCTTGTCTTCTTCGGAGAAGTCCACGAGCTGCGTGAGGGTGAGGCCGGCCACCGAGTGCACGGTGGCCCGCTCCAGGGCCAGGCGGACGAGGCGGTCGGCGTCGAGTGCGTTCGGATCGACGCTGTCGTTCTCGACCGTGTTGACGAAGTCGACGGGATCATCGATCTCGTACTGGGCGCGGACGCGCATGTGCGCGATGTCGCCGTCCCGCGTGAGCAGGACGCCGTCCTCGCCGGGGCGAAGGAAGGTGTTCACGCTCGCCCCGCTGACCGCCTCATCGAACGTGCGGCCGGGCGGGATACCCGGCCAGAAGGCATTGCCCACGTCCACCCACCGGTTGCGGTCGGGGAAGAGGACGAACTCGCCGGCGGGGTAGGGCAGCTTGCTGAACTTGGGCCCGGGCTCCAGGTCCCGCCGGCCGTCCACCTCCAGGATCTTCCCCCAGCGGAGCATCACCCCGCTCTGCCCCTCCCGGACCGTCTGGAAGCCCGAGAAGACGAAGAGCACGATCAAAACGAGGATCACCACCTGCAGGACACGGAAGCTCAGCCGCAGGGCATCGCGCAGTGACTGGTTGGCGGGATCCATCGCTTCCCGCAGCCGGGCCTGGGAGCCGACGTCGGATCGAACGATGAACTCGGCGGAGGCGGCGCGGCGCGGCGCCTCGCTCTCGGCCGGCGCGTCCTCCTCGACCGGGACGTCCACGCCCTCGGGATCGGGGACGGGCGGAAGTGAATCGGCATGGTCGGGTCGATCAGGCATGTTCAGCGTCCCCCTTCCTCGGGGATCTGCTCCTCGGCGCCGCCGGAGGAACCATCGTCCCGCGCCGCCACCGAGCGCTCGGGCTGGGGGATCGGCCCGCGGGCAGAGGCTTCGCCGGGCGTGAGCAGGTGAAACGGCTCGATCTCGGCGGGGAGGACGACGGTGGTGTTGCGGCCCAGGGCGCGCTGGAGGGCGTTGAGCCAGACGAGGAAGATGGCCAGATCCTCGCTCTCCTCGTCCTGGCTCATCTGCTCGAGGTACTTGGCCGCCTGCACCTCGCCCAGGGCGCGAATCTCTTCCGCCCGCTGGGTGGCGAAGGCGCGGATCTTGTCGGCCATCGTCTTCGCCTCGCTCTGGATGCGCTCCGCCTCCGCGTTGCCCTTGTAGCGCTCCGCCTCGGCCCGCACGTTGCGGGTGGCCTGCATGCGCTGGAGAACGGCCCGGGTGGTCTTGGCCGGAAGCATGACCTGGCTGATGCCCACGGAGACGGGCTCGACGCCCTCGGTGAGGAGGGCGTCGGTCATCGCGGCGCGAATCGCCTCCTCCGCCGCGGGAAGACGGCTCTCCCGCCCCACCAGGTCATCGAACTCGTACTGGCTCAGCGCGCCGCTGAACGCGGTCCGGAACTGGCCCGGCAGGCGCGCGGTGGCCTCGTCGATCGAGCCGTAGTTCTCGAAGAACTCCTTCTCGCCCTGCTCGCGGATGCGCCACAGCAGGTAGGCCCGCACGACGATCTGGAGCCCGTCGGCGGTGGTGATCTCCTCGTGCGGCGACTCGACGAGCTGAAGTCGCGTGTCGAGCTTGGTCACCTTGTCGATGAAGATCGGCCACTGGAAGTGCAGACCCGGCTCGCGGACCACGCTGCTCTCGTCCGTCTGGCCGAAGGTGGCCTTGATCGCCACCTCGTTGAACCGGACGGTGTAGGTGGTGCTGAACAAGAGGAGCAGCACGACGAGCAGCAGTCCCACGCCAACGGCTAATGCCCTGTTCATTGGCCTCACTCTCCTTCTGTTTCGCTCTTGAGGGCGTCGGCGACGTTGAGCAGCGGATTCAGCTCCGTCAGCTCGAAGTCGAAGCTCACGCGCGAAGGATCAATGCCGAGGATGTACTTTCTCAACTCGGGCAGTGTGTTGCTGTACACGTTCATCGTCTCACGCTGGCGGTAGAGGCGCGGGGCGGCGCGGTAGGAGATGAGCTGGGCCCGCAGGCGGCTGGCCTCGGCCCGCGCCTCCATGAGCCGCACCCACCGGTCGCGCTCCGACTCGGTGATGAGCCGGGCCACCTGCCCCCCGCTGTCCACGAGCATCTGCTCGACCTTCACCCGCTGGGCGACCGTCTCCGCCGCCTCCAGGCCGAACTCCTCCTTGCGCCGCTGCCACTCGTCGATCGCCTCCAGGACCGGCTCCTTCATCGCCGGATCGCCGATGAGGACGGCGAAGGTGGTGGCCACCTCCTGCTCGGCCCGCGCGATCAGTTCCTGTCGCGCCTGGTCGCTGATCGACAGCTCGACGAACGCGGCGGCCGCGCCGCCCGCGGGACGAACCAGCGGCACGCTCACCGCCACCACCTCGATTCCCGTGTGATGCTCGTCGAAGGCGCTCTGAACCTGCTCCCGCAGGGCGGCGGACACCTCCAGGCGCCGGGCCGCGAGCACCTCGTCCAGCGAATGCCGGGCGAAGTACTGGCTGGCCTCCCGCAGGGCGAGGGCCCGCAGCGCCTTCTCACGCGTGGTCAGAGCCTCCCGACGGGCGATGGTGTCCGAGGAGAACCGCAGGTAGTCCATCAGTCCCCCGTCGGGCTTGATCCGGTACTGGAGGACGATCTCGGCGTTGATGAGCGACACCTGGCCGGCGACCCGCCGGCTCTCCTCGTCCAGGGCCGCCTCGTCCTCGCCGCCCGCCTGCGCCAGGGCCGATTCCACCTCCGGATCCTCCACCGCGACCTCGAAGCTGCTGACGATGAACGGGTCCGGCTCCGTGTCGAAGAGCTGCTTCAGATCGTCCTTCCACAGGCGAGGCTGATCGAGGCCGCGGATCTGCGTGGCGGTGAGCGGCAGCTCGCGGATCTTGGTCACGTCGTACCGTTCGGCGCTCTGGAAGGGCCAGGGCAGCTTCCACATGATCCCCGAGCCGTGGGCGGAATCGCCCACGATCTCCCCCCGCGCCAGCTTCACCGCCTGCTGGTTGGGCTCGACGATGACCATCATGTTGAGCACGATGAGCACCAGCGCCCCGAGGGCGAGAAGCCAGGCGAAGCTGCGGAGCAGAAGCTGGTAGCCCCAGGAGCTGGTCACGTCGAACCCGAACTGGTAGTTCACCGCCTCGTTGATCGACTTCACGAGGTTGTCGGGGGCCGCGAACATGCTCAGGACCTTCGAGTCGAAGGCCGGCCTCGGCACCTCGCCGGGCACCCGGGGGCGGTAGAGGTTGAGGATGAAGTTGAGGACGATCTCCGCCGCCAGCACGATCATGAAGATGGGGATCGCCCAGACGATGGCGGTGATCACGCCCTCCTTGTTGAAGAACCGGAAGCCGATGCCGACGGCGATGGCGAGGGCCACCACGGAGTTGCCGACCATGTAGGCCGCCCCGCCCCGCAGATTCTGCCACGCCGTCTGCTTGGACATCCCCGCCACGAACCGGGAAAAAATGAAGGAGAGGGCGGAGAAGGCGAGGCAAACGGCGACGGCCCAGCCCACGTGACGCGTGAGCAGGAACTCCGCCTCCCCCGCCCCGACGGCGCTGAGATAGCGGAGCATCAGCCACGCCATCACCCCCAGGCCGGCGGCCACGAGCAGGCTCAGGATCGGCATCAGCCACTTGTGCATCAGCCGCAGCCGCCGGGCCGCGACGCGGATCTCCTCCTCGCCCGTCTCGAACGCCGAGCCCGTCTCCGGGCGCGTCGTCGCAAGTTCGTCTTCCTCAAGCGCTTCCAGACGCTCGAGCTTGTGCTGGTTGAAGATGACGATCAGAGCCAGCCAGACCGGCAGACCCAGCAGGACGAACAGCGAGCCGAACAGGAACGGCGTGTCCTTCGCCAGCAGGGCGAAGACCAGCAGCGTCAGGCCGATGCCGAGCTGGACGAGGAAGCCCACCCCGGCCACGCGCGTCGCTCGCTGATAGGCGTGATGGTCGATTCTCATGCGCGTCTCAACTCTTCTTCCCGGCGACGGGGGATCAGGGCCCGCAGCGTAGCAGAAATGACGGCAACGACCGTGCCGGTGTGCCCGCGGAGACCCGGCCGCCTCGCCCGCCGAGGCGATCGGGATTCCATCGCGTCACCGCGCGCGGGCATATCGCGGTGAACCGTGGTGCCAGCCAGTACGTACCATGGCCCGAGGGGAGTTCGGCGAATCGGCTTAAAATGTTCATTTCCTCCCGCCCCCTTCCCGCCGCGCCCCACGCCGACTAGGCTCTCTGGCCCGATGCTCCCATGATCGACCTTCTCCTCGCCACCTCATCACTGCGCATCGCGCCCGGCCCCGGGACGCCTCCCGCGGGCGTCGAGCCGGTCGAGCCGGGCCAGATCGAGACGGTGGGCCGCGACCCCGCCGGCGCCGTCTTCCTCATCGCCATCGCCGTCCTCCTCCTCGCCCTCCCCCTCATCCCCCTCGCCCTCAGCTCGCGGATCCGATCGATCGCCCGCAACACGTTCTTCGAGAGCATCCGGCAGCCGATCGTGCTCGTGGTCCTGGTGGCGGCGACGATCTTCCTCATCCTCTCCAACCCGCTGGCCGCCTTCACCATGGAGGACGATCAGCGGATGATGATCGACATCGGGATGGCCACGGTGTTCCTGTGCGGGGCGCTGCTGGCCGCGTTCGTCGCCACCGGGGTGCTCACCCGGGAGATCGACAACAAGACGGCCCTGACGGTCATCTCGAAACCGGTGAGCCGGCCCCTGTTCGTGATCGGCAAGTTCATCGGCGTCGCCGGCGCCCTCACCCTCGCCACCCTCTACATGAGCTTCGTCTTCCTGCTCGTGGAGCTGCACACGGTGCTGGAGACGGTCCGCGATCCGATTCACCTTCCGGTCATCGCCTTCGGGGTGGGGGCGGCGGCGATCGGGCTCGCCGCCTCCGTCTGGTGCAATTACTTCTACGGCCGGGTGTTCTCGAGCACCACAATCTGCATCATGACCCCCCTGGCGGCGCTGGCATACTTCTTCACCCTCATGTTCAACGAGCGCTTCGAGCCTCAGCCCATCGGCACGGACTTCAAGGCCGACATCTGGCTGGCCCTGTTCGCCCTGCTCATCGCGATCCTCGTGCTGACGGCGCTCGCGATCGCCG
>JAXHTH010000163.1:0-5442 GCA_034211115.1 Planctomycetota bacterium
GACGCCGCCTCGCCATCGCCAACCGGAGAAGGAAAGCCGCGCGGCAAGCGCCGCTCGCGCCGCCGCGGCCGGCGCCGACGCTCATCCTCCAACCGCGGCGGCAACGCCTCGCCTCCCTCCGGCGGCGGAAGCCGGACCTGACGAGCGAAGCGAGGAAGGTCCGGGTCGTCCCCCCGGAACGCGGCCTGCCCTCGCACCCCGCGCCGTCCCCGCACCCCGTCACCCCGTCGCCAAACGCAGCTCGAACCCCTACCATCGGGGCATGCCCGATCCTGATCCCGCGCGTCACCATGATCGCGACAGCACCGCCGTCGGGATGCTGCAATCGCTCATCGTCGCCTTCGTGCTGGCCATGACGTTCCGCGGCTTCGTGGTGGAAGGCTTCGTGATTCCCACCGGGTCGATGGCCCCCACCCTGCTGGGCCAGCACATGCGCCTCCATTCCGATCAGACGGGCTGGGTGTTCCCCGCCGGCGTCGATCCCCGCCAGCGTCGTCTTCATCTGGAACGCGTCGTCGATCCCATGCTCGGCCCGGAGTATCCGCTGGCGGGCGTCACGCGGGGCGAGGCCCGGCCCCGCATGGGCGATCGGATCCTCGTGCTCAAGAATCTCTATCGCTTCTTCGATCCCCAGCGCTTCGACGTGATGGTGTTCAAGAACCCCACCGACCCCAACGGGCCGGCGGGCAACTACATCAAGCGCCTCATCGGCCTGCCCGACGAGTCGATCTGGCTGGTGGACGGCGACGTGTTCGCCGGCTCCGCCGACCGCCCCGACGACTTCCAGGCGTACGAGATCCAGCGCAAGCCCGAGTACATCCAGCGCGCCGTCTGGCAGCCCGTCTATCACAGCGACTACCGGCCGGTCTACCCGGAAGGGCTGGACGTGTACTATCGCGGCGCGCCGTGGAGCGGCGAGGGGTGGCTGACCGAGCAGCGCCGCAGCTATCGATGCGAGACGGACGAGCCCACCGTTTTGCGCTGGGATGAGCGGGCGCGTCCCATCGATGACTGGACGGCGTACAACATGCTCACCCCGGCCGCGGATCGCCGACGGTATGCCGTCAACGATCTCCGCGTCGCCGCCGCCGTCGTCCCCGATCGGGACGGCCTGGAGATGACGTTCCGCCTGAAGGTCCGCGGGTGCGAGTACGAGTACACCATCGGCCGCGACAGCGCCGTGCTGCGCATGCGCCCCGCCACCGATGACGGGCCGGCGTCGGAGGCGGGCTGGGAAGGCTCCGGGGCGGTGGACATCAAGCCCCTGCCCGCCGGCGAACCGACTGATATCGAGTTCTGGCACGTCGATCAGGCGATGACCATCTTCATCAACGGCCGGCGCGTCGTGTCCTACGAGTACGACTGGCGCCCGCCGGAGCGGCTGCGGTACGCCACGGGCAGCAATGACGACGTGCGCCGGCTCGCCGAGTTCAATCACATCCGCCCCGCCGAGGTGAGCTGGGCGTTCGAGGGTTCGCCCGTCACCCTGCATCGCGTCCGCCTCGATCGCGACCTGTATTACCGCCCCGATCGGCTCACCGATCACGCCCGGCGAAAACCGACGAACACGGGATTTGAAGACGTGGTGCAGACCGGCAACTACGCGCTGGGCACGCATCCGGACAACCTCGCCATCCTCGGGCCGGATCACTTCTTCATGCTCGGCGACAACTCCGCCGCGTCCTCGGATTCGCGCCTGTGGGGCAACCCGCATCCGCTGGCGGCGGTGCAGATCGATCCCGCGCCCTTCGTCGTCCACCGCAGGCTTCTGCTGGGCAAGGCGTGGGGGGTCTACTTCCCCGCCCCGCATCCCGTCACCGAAGGCGGCAAGGGCATCATCCCCGACTTCGGGCGGCTGCGGTTCATAAGATGACATGCGGCAGTATCGACCCCCGCGAGGGAGGGTGTCATGTCCGAGGCACCGCATGACGATGAGCTGGTGCGGCAGTATCTCGCCAAACGGAGCGTGCCGTGCCCGAAGTGCGGCTATGACCTGCGCGGGTTGACGGGGACGAAATGCCCGGAGTGCGGGCTCGAGCTCCGGCTGTCGATGCTCCAGCCCCGGCCATCGCGCGTGGAGTGGATGTCGGGTGCCGCAGGCCTGTGGGTGGCCCTCGTCGTCAACGGTGTCGGTGCGATCTACTTTGGCATGATCGCGCACTTTCCGATTGCCGGATTCATGATCAGCCTATCGCTGTCGGTGTTTGCGCTTGTTGCGTGGCACACCGCTGCGCCGGTGATCGTGCGGGCCCGCCACCGCACACAAGTCTTACTCACGGTGCTTTGCTGGCTGTTCATGATTCTCACGCTGCCGATTGGGTGTGTGAAGCCGTGGTTCGATTTCATGAGCATGTAAACATCCACTAGGCGAAGCGCTCCCCTCCCTGCGGTCGGGTCGCGGCTAAACATCCACTCGACTTTGCGCTCTGCGACCTCCGGTCGTCTGCGGTGAGGTCTCTGATCTGAACCGTTCCCGGTCCTGCTACCGATAGTCTTCCCCGTTGAGGCTGCGCACGACGGAACGCTGCCAGTCCCGCAGGGCGGACTTCATCGTCTCGAGTCGCGCCTCGTTCTCCGCGGCCACATCGTGCTGCTCGCCGGGATCTTGCATGAGGTTGTAAAGCTCGAAGCTGATGACGCCCGTCTCCCGGTCTTCGATCCGGTGCAGCTTCCACGGCCAGTCGAGCCACGCGGCGTGTCCGGGCAGCGTGTCCGCCGGATACTGTCGGCTGATCACCGCGGCATCAAGCCGCAACCGCGACTTGTCGGCCAGTTCATGACCCGCCTGCTGTGCCTGGAGCAGCTCGGTCATCAGCGTGTTGCTCGGCACGCCTCTTCCAGGCGCGTCGAACTTCCAGAACCCGATCGGCGCCGGGCGCGCGTTCATCCGGCCATCGATCAGCGGCGCCAGGCTGATCCCATCCAGCGGCGGCCGGTTGTCGATGCGCACGCCGAGCAGGTCGAGCAGGGTGGGGTAGATGTCTGACGTTGTGCAGGGCAGGCCGGTGGTCCGCGCCGCGGGCAGGCGCGCCGGCCATTGCAGGATTGCCGGCACGCGCAACCCGCCTTCGTAGATGCTGCCCTTCCGACCGCGACCGCCGGAAGAATCCGTTTTCAGACCGCCGTTGTCGCTGCAGTACCAGAGGATCGTATTCTCGTGGATGTTCAGAGTCCGCAACTCGCGGCGCAGCCTGCCCACTGCGCGGTCGATGCCGGTGATCTCGCCGTAGAAGTCCCGCACTCCGGGCGGCTCGTCCATGTATCGGGCGAGATCCTCCTCCGCCGCGTGGTGCGGGCGATGAGGTGAGCCGAACCAGATGACGGCGAAGAACGGCCGGTCGCCGCCGGCGCGCTCGCGAATGAACTCGAGTGCGGCGTCGACCGTGACCATCGAGCTTTCACCCCGCGTGGGCGTGGCGATGCCCTCCCGGCTGAGGATCGGGTCGTTGTCGAAGAAGTTCGGCGCTGAGAACCAGCGATCGAACCCGCTCGCGCCGGGATTGACCGGCGATCCCTCGCAGACCGAGCCCAGATGCCATTTGCCGAAATGCCCGGTCGCGTACCCCGCCGCCTTCAGCGCCTCGGCGAGCGTGATCTCCTGCGGGCGCAGCGTGTGTCCCCAGGAGAAGCAGCCGAATCGGTTTGGATGCCGGCCGGTCAGCACGCTGCCGCGCGTCGGCGAGCAGACCGGGGCGGCGGCATAGAACCGGTCGAAGCGCAATCCCGCCGCGGCCATGGCATCGAGATGGGGCGTCTGCAGCGCCGGGTGGCCGTTGTAGGCCACATCCCCCCAGCCCTGATCGTCGGCCATGCAGAGGATGACGTTGGGTCTTCCGGCCGCGCCGGTCGCGGACGACAAGACAAACACCGCTGCGCCGAACAGGCTCGCGATCAGCGGGTGCGCATGCCGGCTCTTCTCAGGGGAGACGTTCATGATGTGGCTCCTGGAATGCGGTCCCGTTCCCGGCCCACGCTCGCGGGCGCCCGCGCCGGCGCCGCAAGCCCGCTTCCTCTTCACGTGATGGGTGCGAACGTCGCCGAGAAATGCGGCAGCGCCGGCGGCGCATCGACAATGCGATACCCGGGCAGCTCCCGCGCCCGCGCCTTGACGTTCAGGATCACCTCGATCACGTAGTCGATGTGCGACTGCGTGTACGTCCGGCGGGGGATGGCGAGGCGGACGAGTTCCATCACCGCATGCTCGCCGAGCATGACGGTGCCGATCTCGCAGGAGCGGATCCCGCCTTCCTCGTAGAGCGCGCACGCCAGGGACTGGCCGGGCAGCTTCTGTTTGGGAATGTGCGGGCAGAAGTCGGCGGCGTCGATGTAGATCGCGTGCCCGCCGGGGGGCTGGACGATCGCCACCCCGCCCGCGAGCAGCTTCTCCCCCAGATACTCGGTCGAGCGAATGCGGTAGCGCAGGTAATCCTCGTGCATCACTTCGTTGAAGCCGACGGCCATCGCTTCGAGGTCGCGCCCGGCAAGACCGCCGTAGGTCACGAACCCCTCGGTGAGGATGAGCAGGTTGCCCGCCTGCTGGAAGCGCTCCTGGTCGCGGATGAGCAGGACGCCCCCGATGTTGACGAGGCCGTCCTTCTTGGCGCTGATGGTCGCGCCGTCGGCGAGGTCGAACATGTCGCGCACGATCGCCTCGACCGACCGACCCTGCTGCCCCGGCTCGCGCTGCTTGATGAACCAGGCGTTCTCCGCGAACCGGCAGGCGTCGAGGAACAGGGGCTTGTCGTGCTGATCGCACACCGCGCGCACCTCGCGCAGGTTGGCCAGCGAGACCGGCTGCCCGCCGTTGCTGTTGCAGGTGACGGTGACCATGACGAAGGGGACATCCTCGGCCCGCTCGCGCAGGAGCGCGCGAAGCCGGTCGATGTCCATGTTGCCCTTGAACGGCGCGGTGGAGGTGGGGGAGGCGCCCTCGTCGGTGAGCAGGTCGGGCGTTTCCGCCCCGGCGTGCTCGATGTTGGCCCGGGTCGTGTCGAAGTGCATGTTGTTGGGCACGACCTTGCCCATCCCCGCCAGGCCCGGGCCGATCATGATCTCCACCAGCAGCCGCTCGCTGGCGCGCCCCTGGTGCGTGGGGAGGATGTTGGAAAAGCCGGAGACGCGCTCGACGGTTTCGAGGAACCGATAGAAGCTGGGCGCGCCGGCGTAGGATTCGTCGCCGCGCATGACCCCCGCCCACTGATCGCTGCTCATCGCGCCGGTGCCCGAGTCGGTGAGCAGGTCGATGATGACATCGGTGGCGTGGAGCTTGAAGAGGTTGTAGCCGGCCTGGCGCATCTTCTCGCGCCGCTCGGCGGCGGTGGTCATCCGGATCGGCTCGACGGACTTGATTCGGAACGGTTCGATGATGGTCTTCATGTCGTGACTGTCCTTCCTCGGCCGCCCGCGGGCGGCGGGCGGCGCCGCGGCGCCGGGGGAAACGCG
>JAXHTH010000164.1:0-2580 GCA_034211115.1 Planctomycetota bacterium
TTGATCAACTCCAGATCCGTCTGCGCGCTCATGAACACGAGCGTGGAAACCGTCTCGTCGGGCGGCGTCTGTTTGAGCACCTCCCGCAGTTCGGGGTCGATGAGACCCGCAAAGGCGGATCCGCCTGCGAGCATGACGGCTCCGCTCACAATCGCCAATCGCTTCATCAGCCTGCTCCTTTGCTCCTTGGTGGTTGCATGTGACCTGGCGTTCCTTCCCGCCCGCGCCGGTGCGTTCGGCGCAACGGTGCGTTGCGGCGCGCGAAGCGCCGCACGCCATCCCGCCTGCACCAGTCACCTGCGCCGGGCGCGACTGCGCGGAAGCGCTGTATCAGCATGGTGACATGGGCGCCGAGCCCGGCGCCGCCTGTCTTTCCCTCCCTCCACCAATCTAGAGCCTCGGCCCCGGCGGGGCAATGATGTTCCGGGCAGGTCGATGAATCCACTTATGTTGATGCGAAGTCCGGGGGGCGGCCGGACCCCATCCCCATGAAAAAGGGCCCGCGGAAGATCCGCGGGCCCGGTTCGCTCGACACACCCGGAGGGCGGACGAAATCAGGTCCAGTTGGAGAGGAGCAGCAGGAGATCGGCGGTGTTGACCACGCCGTCGCCGGTGATGTCCTCCGGGCAGCCGGGGCAGTCGCCCCAGGCCTGGAGCAGGGCGAGCAGGTCGTCCGTGTCCACGTCGCCGTCGCCGTCCACGTCGCCGGGCACGCCTTCCTCGATGGTGAGGCTCAGCTCGGCCTCATCGAAGCGATCCAGCGAGTCGACGACCCGGACGCGCGGGTTGAACGATCCGCTCTCCGTGGGGGTCCCGCTGATCACACCATCGGGGCTGAGCGCGAGCCCGTCCGGGAGAGGCGTGGGCTGGTAGAGCAGCAGGGAATCGACGTTGCCGAGATCGGAAACGTTGTTGTACTGCGTGAGCAGGTACGCCTGCCCGTCGCCCTTGGAGATGCCCACCGTGGGCGAGACGGGGTCGTTCCCGCTGCCGTAGTGGAACTCGATCGTGCCGTCTTCGTACAGCGTGCACGAGTGATTGCACTGGTTGCCTTCGGCGTAGGTCTCGGTATCCCAGCGGAAGGTGACCTGGCCGGCGACGGAATCATCGATGTAGATGTCTCCGCCGTAGTCGGTGCGAAGGTCGTCCCACATCGGCGCGATCCGCGTGTTGCTGATCAGCTCCGAATCGCTGTTGCTCCAGTCATCGTCGCTGCTGGCGAAATCGAGGAAGCCGTTGCTGCACACCCAGACGCTCGAATACAGATCACCGAAGTACGGGAAGGCGAACGGGAGGCTGTAGCTCCAGGAATTGTCATCGGAGTTCCAGTTCATGTCTTCGCCGACCGTCTCGAACTGGTTCTCGCCCAAATCGACCTCGGCGTACTCATCGGTGATGAGCGACCAGGTCAGCTCGGGCTGGCCGCCCTCGACCTCGAGGCTGACGGGCCCGTAGGGAGCGTTGACGTACCCGTCCGGGAGCGTCTGCGTGATGATCTCGGGCGGGCCGAACAGGACGAGGATGCTGACGGTCGCCTCTTCCGATTCGCCGCCGTCCGGGGGCTCGCCCCCGTCGGTGGCCTTGAAGTGGAACGCATCATCGCCGTAGTAGTCGTCCGTGGGCGTGTACAGGACCTCGTTGCCGTGATTCACGAGCGTGTACGGCAGCTCGTCGGGCTCAATGACGTGATCGTTGCCCATGTCGGTGAGCGTGTGGCCGGTGGGAGGCAGCGAGGTGATGATGTAGCTGATCTCCTCGGGGCCGCCGTCATAGTCGGTCGCCTGCATGGCCGTCGCGGTCGGCGTGTTCACGGGGACCTCGTAGTAGCCGTCGAAGACGCGCGGCGGGGAGGGGCCGCACCAGTCCATGGCCATGGTGACCGCCTCGTAGGCGTCGATCATGCCCCAGCCGTAGGCGTTGTCCTCACCGGCCGTGCCCAGGTCGTACGCGGTCAGGTAGATGATCTCCTTGATCTCTTCGGGCAGAAGATCGGGGCAGGCCTCGCGCATGAGGGCGACGACGCCGTTCACGTGCGGGGAGGCCATCGAGGTGCCGCTGTACTGGCTGTACCCGCCGCCGGGGACGGACGATCGAACATCGACGCCCGGGGCGGCGATGTCGGGCTTGATCGCCGCCGTGCCGTCCGGCGTGCAGTACGTCGGACCGCGCGACGAGAAGCTCGCGATCGGCCAGGACGGATCGTTGGCGTCCACCGCCGCCACGGCGCAGGTGCGGTACTCATCCGTGGCGCGGTCGGCGGGACGGCGCAGGCCTGAAGAGCCCTCGTTGCCGGCCGAGAAGAGGATCACGATCCCCGCCGCCTCACAGGCGTCCAGGTACTGCCAGAACGTCTCATCGCAGGGCGGATAGCCGTGATACGTCGTCAGGCCCCAGGAGTTGGAGCAGACGGCCGGGACATCCCAGTGCGTGGACGGATCTTCGTCCGGATCGATGAGCCACTGGAAGGCGAGGATCGAATCGGCGACGGTCTGCTCGATGCTCACGCGATCGATGACCGCGGCGTGGATCCACTCCGCGCCCGGCGCGACGCCGATCTCGTCCCCGGGCGCGCCGCCGCAG
>JAXHTH010000165.1:0-3902 GCA_034211115.1 Planctomycetota bacterium
ACTCCCGCATCGGCCGTTTCTTTCCAAGCCCCGCCGCCGGTGACCCGGCCGATGCACGGCCGCGCTGCGAAGTACGCTGAGGCGGAACTCCCGACCATCGCTGGACACACGGGGGCGGGCCGGTACGGTTACGGTACAGACCCCTTCAACCCGGTTTGTCCTCAGCCTCGAAGCGCCTCGTCATGCCCGGCGAGGAACACAGCGGAAGATCCACGAATGCCCGTTCACACCGATCGATTCACGCGCCATCGCCTCATCGCCTTCGCGGCAGCGATCCTCTTCATCCTCGCCGCCGGCCCCGCCGCGGCTGAAACGTACTACATCGCCACCGATGGCAGCGATGACAACGAAGGCACGATCGACAGCCCCTTCGCCACCTTCGAGCACGCCATCGGGCTCGTCGGCCCCGGCGACACCATCTTCGTCCGCGGCGGCGTCTATATGGTCGATGACAGCATCACCATCGACAAGGCAGGCGCCCCCGGAAGTCCGATCGAGCTCTTCGCGTACGCCGATGAGGTCCCCATCCTCGACGGCACGAACAACCCGCGGCACGCCAACCCGCCCCAGCCGCGCGATGATGACTCCATCGCCGGAACCGCCGATGCGCTCGGCATCTTCATCGCGCCCGGAAGCGACTGGTGGCACATCAGGGGACTCACGATCCGCAACGCGCCCTACTACGGCGTCCGCGTCTACGGCTCGCACAACATCTTCGAAGAGCTCGTCCTCATCGACAACCAGGCTGCGGGCCTCGAGCTCACCGGCAAGGAAGACCACGCGCCCTCCCATAACCTCGTCCTCAACTGCGATTCGTACCTCAACTTCGATCCGCAGACGAACGGCGAGGATGCCGACGGCTTCGCCGCCAAGTTCGACGACCTCGGCCCCGGCAACGTCTTCCGCGGCCTGCGGGCGTGGAGCAACTCCGATGACGGCTTCGACTTCTGGCACGCCACCCACCCCGTCCTCATCGACAACTGCTGGTCGTTCGACAACGGCTTCTTCCGCGATGAATGGCAGGAAGAGGTCGAGGGAAGCTGGCGCGGAGACGGGCTCGGGTTCAAGCTCGGCGCCGAGGCCTCCGAACTCGTCCTTCACGACGTCGTCGCCTTCGGAAACAAGGCCTTCGGCATAGATGAGAACGGCAACGGCAGCGACGGAGGCGTCGTCATCTACAACGCCACCCTCGTCAACAACGCCAAGAACGGGAACCCCATCCAGATCAGCCTCGACGACGGACGGCCGCACACCGTACGCAACACGATCGCCTTCGATGTCGACGGCAGCGGCGTCACCGACTTCGACAACCAGGTCGACGACCAGTACAACACCTGGAACGGCATCGGCGTCTCCGCCGACGACTTCGTGAGCCTGGACATGGATCAGCTCATGTCGGACGCCACGGGCCCGCGGGATGCCGGGGCCGGCCTGCCCGCGATCGGCCTCCGGCTCGCCCCGTGCACGCACCTGATCGATGCGGGCGTCGATGTCGGCCTGCCCTTCGCCGGCGAAGCCCCCGACCTCGGCGCCTTCGAGACCTGCCCGGGCGATGTGGACCGCGACGGCACGGTCAGCACCGCCGACCTCCTCCCCCTCCTCGCCGCCTGGGGCACCAGCGACTCCGCCGCCGACATCAACTGCGATGGGATCGTCGACACCGCCGATCTGCTCAGCCTGCTGGGGGGGTGGGGGGTTTGTGGGTAGCCACACTAGGAGGCAGCACGCCTCCTCCCTCCAACTCTCCAAGTCTCCAGGTCTCCAAGCCTCAAGCCCCCTTCGCGACGCCAGACCCTTGCCCCACCCGCACGGCCGACTCCCTTCGGTCGCTGGCCGTGGCACCCTCCCCCCAAGCCTTCAGGTCTGCCAGTCTCCAGGTCTCAACGCTCACCGCTCAACCCTCGTCACGCGGCGGCCGCGCGTGGCAAGCACTCCGAGCAGGCCCAGCGCCGCGAGCACGCCGGGGGCCGGGATGATCGTTCCGTTGACCCAGTAGTTGAAGTCCGCTCCCATCTGAGTGCTTACCTCGGGCGCACTGTCAGGCATGCCGTTCTCGTAGGGGTTCGACCAGTAAGCGTACACCGAGCCCTCGTCCAGGTGGGTCGCTCGGGGACTCGCGCCGACTTCGTACAGCGCCATCATCCAGTATGTCCCGGAGGAGACGATCGACGTGTCCGTGAACAGGATGTCGTCGTACGTCTGCTGCTCCTCGAGGAAGATCTCGTTCGTGACGGCGACCAGGTGCTCCGGCAGGCCGTTCGCGCCGGATGTGTACAGCCCGAAGATGGCGTTTGAGTCGAACGCCTCGCCGTAGTCCTCGTGGCCGTACATCAAGCCGAAGCTCTCGAGCTTGAAATCGTCCACCGGGATTCCTACCTGGACGCCGAGCACGTAGTCTCCCAGGATGAGTCCTCGGGCTTCGAACGGATCGGTGTTGCCGTAGGTCTCGGCATTCGCCGCGCCGGTTGCGGCCAGAAGCAGCGCGCACGCGTCGTGGGTGAGCAGTCCTGTTCTCTTCATTGTGGTGCCTCCTGAAGCGCCTCTTGTTACGCAGATCACGATCGCGGTCGGAGTTGGCGCATGCTGACGTGCCGATCCGGTCGGTCTCTTTCCTCGCGAAGGCCCCGGCATGCGGTCGTCGCGCGGCCGCGGAGAAATGTCTACATAAGCGAGATTATCTTCCCGGCAAAGCTTGTCAAGCGCTGACCGCCCGGAATCATCAGTGAAGATCGATTGCATGTGGAGTTGGGCGATCCGCGTTCCGATGTATCGCGGCTCGCCGCGGCGTCCGCCCGATCATCCAGCGCTCCCCGGCACGGCCGACTCCCGTCCTCGAATTCGGTCGCTGGCCGTGCCACCCGCCTCATCGCTCATCGCTTATCGCGCATCGCTCTCCGCGACCCGAGACTCCGTTGCGGGGGCAGGGGCGGCCCGGCGCGACCCGCGGGCGCTTCCGGGGGCCGCCGCGGCTCGCCGGGTGGTCTTCAAGCCTCCAAGCCTCACGACTCAAGACTCAGGTCTCACGCCTCAAGACTCAGGTCTCACGCCTCAAGTCTCACCCTTCGCGCCTCTCCTGCGCGCGCCAGCGGTGCCGCGCGTCCTCTATGGGGGAGCCCTCTTCTTTTCGCCCATCCTCTCAGCAGGGTCGTTTTGGGATGTCTGACCGGTCCGAGATCGCAGGTGGAAGCGCAAGCCCTGTGCTGGTAGGTGGTTACCTCACGCCCCGCCGGGACGGCGGGACGCCCGGCGCGGAGCGCCGGGCCACCCGTTTGCGGGCCTTTCCGGGGGCCCTTCCGGGGGCCGGTCACGCCGGCGCGCGCAAACTAAACCCCCTGCGCGCATCCTGCGCGCGCGCCGCGGGTCGGCGCTCCGCGGCCGGGGCCGACAAATCCGCCGGATTCTCGCAGAAGTTCTCGGCCCGCCTGGCCCGCGGCCGCCGCTCCCGGCCGCGCGCCCCGGCGGCGCGTGACGGCCCGATGCGATCCGCCGGCGAAGAGGACCCGGCTCGCCGACCGCGCCTCCAACCCTCCAACCCTCGACGTCCCCAAGTCTTCAAGCCTTCAGGTCTCCAAGCCTTCAAGCCTCCAGGCCTCCAGGTCTCACGACTCACGCCTCAAGCCTCACCACTCAAGCCTCACACACGAACAACCCTGCCTCGCGATCGAAGCAGGGTTGTCGAGCGTTCATGTTCTCGATGGGTGGCCGGTCTACCGGCGCCGGCGTGCGCCGAGGAGGCCGAGCAGGCCCAGCGCCGCGAGCGCGCCGGGGGCGGGGACGATCGTCCCGTTCACCCAGTAGTTGAAGTTCTGGCCGTAGTACGTGCTGCTGCCGGGCGCGTCCTCCGGCATGCCGTTGCCGTACGAATTCGACCAGTACGCGACGAGCGAGTTGCCATCCAGCAG